>NZ_JBVIRY010000005.1:139465-413971 GCF_055575795.1 Kitasatospora sp. NPDC034023 | reverse complement strand
GGGGGCGGAAGCCTGCGGCTTAAGCAGGGCCTGGCGGCCCTGCGGCGGTGCTGACGCACCGCCAGGTGCGGGGGTGCCGCCTGGCGGCGTCACCGCGGGTGGTTGCCCGAGGCTGCGCCTCGGGGCCCGGCTGCGCCGGGCGGGGGTGGGGCCATTCGCCTGCGGCGAATTGGCTTTGGGGTGACGGCCCCTGGCGGGGCCTTAGTTGATGGGTGGTTGGGCACGGGCCTGCGGCCCGCCATGAGTGGCGTTAACGATGTGACGTGAATTGCGGGTAGCAGGGCCTCCCCTGCGGGGCGGCCCCGGGCGTTGACGATGTGGCGCGAATTGCCGACGCCGGCGTCTCACCCGGGATGAGGCCCTGTCGGGGCCCACCGGTCCGGTCCTCCGGCGACATCGGCCGGCACCCCGTCCAGACGCCCGTGCCGGGCCCCCGGGCCAGCCTCGGGGGCGACCGCCGGGCGCAGCGCGGCGGCCTGCGGCCGACAGCCCCCAAAGCAGGCCTCTCGCCCCGTGCCAGGGCCGGGGTGACGAAGCCTTGGTCAGTCCTCCCTGGGCCTGGCCGCCCCATGCCGGGGCGAGGACATCGCCGCACGAGCTGTCACCGAACCGGCACCCCAGCCGCCGCCAACAGCCACGACACCGCTACGACCAGCTGAAACGACACCTATGACAGCAACCAGGCGACAACCAACGACAGTAGAAACCCACCCCACGACCAGCACAAACCCCGGAACACCACTGCCACACCCGTGACAGATCACCACCGCCACTCCACCGACGCATATCAACTCTCTTTCAGGCCACAATCCGAAAGCCTCGCACGACGCAGCCGACAGAAATCCAATTCAGGCACACCGAAAAGGGGCCTACGGCCCTCGCCACCGACACCGCGACCGCCAATCCAGACCGCCCGGAAAACAGTGCGCGCCGTCAACGGGGCAATTCCCGGAGCAACACCACCAAACCGAACACCGGGCAGGACGGATCAGGACGGCGGCCAGGACGGGCGCAGGCACGGCGGGCAGGACGGCCGAGCCGGGCGCAGCGGGACCGGCCTGGCGGCCGACCAGAACGGCGGCCAGGGCGCAGCAGCGGGGCGGCGTCGAGGCCGGCGGAGCAGCGCGGCGGTGCAACACGGCAGTGCAACACGCCCGCCCCGGGCCCCTCCCGGCCACATAACGCCTGTTCAGACCCGCAACACGGCCCCGTTTTGCACCCCGGCGCAACACCGCGTTGCACCCCGCACCCCCTCACCAGGCCGCCGAGCACCAGCCACCGAACCCCACCACTAGAACAAAGGCCGGCCCCTGCAGCGGCCGCCGTCCCCGCCGTACCCGACGGCCCTTGGGCGGCAGCCCGACCCGCGGCTGTCGCGCCCACCTGTCGCGCCCCCACCACACACAGGGGCAACCCGGCATCCGCCCACGTCACAGGGCACGACAGCACCCCACGCGACAGGGGGCGCGACAGCACCCACACCCCGGCCACCAACCCCAGCAACAGCCCTCGTGCACGCCCTCAAGGGTGGCCTGACGGCCACCCAGCACCACCACCCACCACCAAGGACCGCAGCCCGCGGACACGCGGCGCAGCAGCCGGACAGAGCCCAGCACGGCCAGCACACCCCGCCCCGGACAACGGCGCCAGGACGGCCCGGACGGCCTGGACGGCGGCCAGCAGGCGGGCACGCTCCGACCGGCGGGCACGACAGCGACAGCGCAGCCCCGACCGGCCCCAACAAACCGAACACCGACCCCCGACCCCCGACCCCCGCCAACGAGCCCTCACCCGGCCATTCCAACCCGAACCCCAAAAACCACGCCGGTCAATTCGGCAAAACACACCACACGAAATTCTAAGCCGAACACACGCCAGAAAAGACCGCCCACCCGCCCGACCTGGCCGACACCACCCCCAACCCCGCCAACCACCACACACAGTCACCAAACCCGCCGGACGCCGACCCGGCCAAGCACCCCCTACAGGTCTAGCCAAAGGTCCAGACAATTTGCCATCCAGGCCGATTCCACGCCCACAACCACCAAAAGGTCACACCCGCGGCCCTTCGCCGGGTAGAGCTTGGCGTGCAGTACCCGGTCCTCCCACCACGGGTCATCCGGGGCGCAGACCAGCGCAGCCACCAACTCCCGCATGGACGGAGCGGGCAACACCACGGGCCCAAGCCCTTCGCCTCCCGGTCGCTGACGCACCCCGGACACTCCAACCGGCCCGGGGCGGGCGTCGGAAAGTAGACAGGCGTGCCGTGACCTGTGGCGCGTTGGCTCGTTCAGCCGTCTGTGCTGGAAGATATAACTGACGGGTGGTCAGACGAATTCGGCGACTTCGTGGCGCGGTTCGCGGGCCGCTTCGGGCGCGTGGAGCCTCCTCGGATCAGCCGGTCTTGACCCAGTCCTGGCAGGCGGTCGTCTTGAAGAGCTTGTCTCCGGGCTTGATGGTGATGGTGGCGGGGCCCTGCACGTTGTCGTTGGCGATGATGGAACCGACACCGTCGCCGCCGTTGTTGCGTTCCCAATAGCACATCCCGATGCCACCGGCCTTGGGGCCCTTGCTCTTGTAGGTACCGGGCTGGACGTCGACGCCGACCTCGTAGCTGCCGTCGCCACCGATCGTGTCGCCCTTGGGCTTGTCCGGCGTGCTCGGCGCCACGGGGGCCGCAGGGGCCTCGGCTGTCACGGTGGCGGTGACGGTGGCAGCAGGAAGCGGGGCGGGAACCTTGGCCGCCGCAGCGGGAACGGTGGCCATGGCAGTGACGGTGGGTGCGGCCGCCGGGGTGCTGCTCTTCTTGTCTCCGCCTACCGCCGCGCCGACGGCGATGCCGACGATCAGGGCGACGGGGGCGACGACGCGGACCTTTCGGTAGACGGGGCGCTTGGGGGCATTCTGAACAGGGTGGCTCATGAAGGACGTTCTTCCTCTAAGGGTGGTGCTCGGACAGCGGCGCCACCCTCGCGCATCCCGGAGCGGCGGCGAGGGCATGTGATCGAATCGTGTCCCACAAGCAGAGGAATCGTGGCGTGACCGGCCTGCCCGACGGCGCCGTTGCGGTGCCGGCACTCCGGCGCGATTCCTCGTTCCTGCGACCCCCGAGCGGTGACCGGGCGGCTCGACGGCGTGCGGGACGGGTAGGGAGGCCCTGCAGTGGCGGAGTGCCCGGTCGGAGGTCTCGGGCTCAGTCGGCGGACTCCCGCTGGCCGTCGTCGACGGAGAAGACATCGGGTTGCGTCGGAGCTGGTCGCGCTGCCGATCGGTCAGCAGGGCGGCGAACCTGTGGACCTCGTCGCACGCGTGTAGCAGGGTGCCGTCCAGGCCGGCGAGCAGTGCGCGCAGGTCGCCGTCGTCAGCCACGGCAACGGAGTACTGGCCCACGACGCGGTGCGGGCCGAGGACGCGGTGGTAGCGGGCGACGACGCCGACACAGTCGTGCTCGACGTACTCGACCTGGCGGTCGCCACGCAATGCGGCGAGCTGATCCGCGTCCAGGTCCGCCCCCACGATGATGCCGTGGCGCGTCCGGGCGGCGGCGGGGGCGGCCCCGAGCCTGGTCAGGATGTCCAGGACTCCCGGGAAGGCCCGCTCGGTGTGCGGCCAGTACGTGGGGTAGACCAGGAAGCCGCGCTGCGACTGCGGCCACCCCGCCGAGAACAACGGCGCCTCGTACGCGCCCGCCACACGGACCACGGCTCCCCAAGGCTTGGTATCGGCACGAGAGTCTGCTGCACGCCCGGCTGGACGGACAAGACTCCCGCACGCGAGGCCTACGACATGGCCGGTGGGTGCACTACTGTGCGTTCCATCGCCATGGCTGAAGCCTGTTGCAGGAGATCGGGGAACCAGGCAGGGCAGCCGGGCCGGCCGGGCTCCGTACGGCCGGCCCGGCGCGGCGGCCTCAGCGGAAGTCGTCGGCGTGGTCGGCGGCCCACTGGGCGTAGGTGTGGGCCGGAACGCCGGTGATCTTTTCGGCGATGGCGGAGGTCACCGCCGCGACGCCGTCGGCGGCGGCCCACTGGCCCACGATCGCGTCGGCCACGACCGGGTGCATCGTTCTGGCGACGTCCGCACAGGCCTGCTCGTCGGAGATGTGCTCGACCCGGATGTGACGGCCGATGGCCTCGCCGATGTGCTCGACCTGGCGTTGCAGGGTCAGGGACTCGGCCCCGTGGACGATGTAGGCCTGGTGCGAGTGGCCCGGTTCAGTCAGGGCGGTCACCGCCAGCGCCGCGATGTCCTTCTCGTGCACCGGTGCCGACTGGGCGAACGGACGGGGAAGGCGGACGACGTTGTCGGTGCGGATCGATTCGGCCCACCAGGTGCGGGTGTTGGTCGCGAACGTCCCCGGCCTGAGGAACGTCCAGTCCAGGCCGGAGCGTTGGACGGCCTGCTCGATCGTGCGGTTCAGCCGGGCGACCGGGTGGTCGGCGTCAGGGTCCAGGACGACCGCCACCGACGAGAGCAGGACCACCTGCCGGATCCCCGCTGCCGCGGCCGCCGCAGCGACCTTGTCGATGTCGTAGGGCTGCTGGGGGTCGAGCATTCCGTACAGGAACACCCTGTCGGCACCGTCGAACGCTGCAGGCAGCGTCTCGGGACGCCCCAGGTCAGCGACGACCGAGTCGTACCCGGGCGTCGGGCCCGCGGCTGGGACCCTGCTGACCGCTCTGACCTGCTCACCGGCGGCCAGCAGGCCGCCGGCCACATGACGACCGACGTTGCCTCGGGCGCCGAAGACCACTGTCGGCATGATGGAACCTCCTGCTTGTCGTGGACGTGAAGTGCCCCATCGACGTGCCTGGTTGTCGGCGATGGGGCGGGGAACGGGTGGGGAACGAGCCGGGAGCCGGAGCGCGTCAGGGCCGGATGTTCTCCAGGTCCGCCAGGAGGCCGGGGTGCCTCGGCTCCCAGCCGAGCGCCTGCCGGGTGCGGGTGCTGGACGAGGGCTGGTCGGCCCTGAAGATCGGGCCGAGCGGGCCGTAGGTCTCCTCCGGCACCGGCCCGACCGGCAGGCCCAGCCGCCGACCGATGACGGCCGCGATGTCCCGCACCGCGTCCCCCTCGTCGGCCACGGCGTGCCAGGCAGTACCGGCCTGCGCCCGCTCCAGGGCGAGCCGGAAGAGGACCGCCGCGTCGAGCGCGTGGACGGCGGGCCAGCGCTGGGTACCGTCACCGGGGTAGCCGGAGATCCCGCTCCGGCGTGCGATGTCGGTCAGCAGACCGGCGAATCCGCCCGCGCCCTCGTGGTGGACCGTGCGCGGCAGGCGGACGGACGTGCTCCGGACCCCGCGGGAGGCCAGGCCCAGGATCGCCGTGACCGTGCGGCCGCGGCCGCCGACCGGCCCGTCGATCGGCACCGGGTCGGCCTCGGTGGAGGCACGGCCCGGCACCCAGGGCGTGCCCGAGACGGTGACCAGGGGGCGGTCGCTGCCGACGAGCTCCTCACCGAGGGTGGTGAGGGCGGCGGTCTCCTCGGCGACGTTGCGGGCGAGGGCCTCGGGGCTGCTGAAGTCGTTGCCGAAGGCCAGGTGGACCACCCCGTCGGCCCCGGCGGCGCCGGAGCGCAGGACGTCCAGGTCGGCGAGGCCTCCCCGCAGCGGCTCGGCGCCGGCCGCCTCGGCGGCCCGTGCGGAGGCCTCGAAGCGGGCGAGCGCGAGGACGGTGTGGCCGTGGCCGAGGAGTTCGGCGACAACGGCGGATCCGATCAGACCGGTGCCGCCGGTGACGAAGACGCGCATGGAACCCTCCACAAGTGATGGGACTCTTGTCCCATCACTGTAACAGGGGTGACGGGACAAGAGTCCCGTCGCATATGCTGAGCCCATGGGTCGATGGGAACCAGGTGCGCGTGAACGCCTCGTCGTGGCCGCGGTCGACCTGTTCACGGAGCAGGGGTACGACGCCACGACGGTCGCGCAGATCGCCGAGCGTGCCGGGGTCACCAAGAGCACCTTCTTCCGGCACTTCCCCGACAAGCGCGAGCTGCTGGTCGCCGGACAGGAGACGCTGAGCCGGCTGCTGGCCGAGGGGATCGCCGACGCGCCCTGCGACGCCAGTCCGCTCGAGGCGGTCGCCGCCGGTCTCCAGCGCGCCTCGACCGCCATGGGCCCCGGGAGTCGCGAGCTCGCCCCCCGCCTGAAGGCGGCCGTCGCCGCCAGCACCGAGCTTCAGGAGCGCGACGCCCTCAAGACCGTGAGTCTCGCGGCCGCGATGACGACCGCTCTGCTCGCCCGCGGCGTGCCCGGTCCGACTGCGGCTCTCGCGGGCGAGCTGGGCGTCCTCGCTTTCAAGCGGGGGTACGCCGAGTGGGCCGAGGAGGACCGTGGCCCCGGGGACGGGCTCGCCGGGTGCGCCTTGGCGGCCCTGAACGAACTGCGTGCAGCGAGCGCGTCGCTGGGCTGACCGAACGGGCAGCGTCCGGCACCGGTGCGGCGGGCGGGAAGCGGACCCCCGGGCTCTTCGGGCTCGCCGCCCTCCCCCACCGATCCCTTGACGCCGACGGAGCGGGGGACGGCAGGGCGGGAGCGGCAGTCGGCTCACCCGGGCCGGGTTCAGCGGCACAGGGTGCGCAGGGCGGTGAGGCAGTCCGCGTCCCGGCGCTGGGGGTCGGTCTCGGCGCTGGCCACCTCGGCATCCCGGTCACCGCCCGCACCACCCAGGCGCAGCAAGGGCCGCCCGGCGCCCACTGCACCGCGGCGGCCGACTCCCAGCAGCTGACCCGCGAGCTGGTCCGGTGCGCGGTGATCGCCGACCGCGAGGCCGGCGCGACCTGGGCCACGATCGGCGAGGCGCTCGGACTCAGCGCGGACGCCGCCCGCGCCCGCTACGGCAACCTCCGCCTCCTGTGGCCCCCACCCCCAAAGCCCGCCTGACCGCCACCGCCGCCCGCCCCACCCACACGAGCGGCCGGCACCAGCCGGACGCGAGAACAAGAGCACAGCACAGCGCAGCGCCCGACCACACCGACCAACGCCCCAACCCACCCACCACAACCACCAGGCAGGGGCCCAGGAAGGTAAGTCGGGTGGTGAGTTCGGCCCGTCACCCCCGATGAGCAGCGCAAACAGGCGGCAAGCTCGGTCGGAGGCCGGTGGCCGAACCGCGCTGCGGACCGAACCCCCAGCCGGATCCCGTACCGGACCACGAGCCGAACCCCCGACCGAACAGCCTGGTCCCCCGTGCGCGGGCAACCAGTCAACGGGACAGACCCGCGTCACGTCCGGCGGTGGCGTCCGGTGGGCCGGGCCGGGCCGCCGGGGAAGGAGGTCAGGCCAGGGTGCGCTCCAGCCAGTCGAGGACGAGGGTGTTCCGCAGTTGGGGGGCCATGGGGGCGCAGTGGTCGCCGGCGCCCTGGGCGGTGGTCAGGATGGTGTGCTGTTTGGGGCAGCGGAGGAGGTCGAAGAGGTGCGTGTCCTGGTCCGGGATGAGGGCCTCGGTTTCGTAGCCGAGGACGAGGGTCGGGCAGGTGACGAGGTGTGCCACGTCGTCGCAGCGGAACTGGCGGATGGCGCGGGCGAGTTGCCAGAGGTCCTGGGGCGCCCGGCCTGCGCGGGCGTCGTGCAGGAACTGGGGCCCGAAGATCTCGGCGCGTTTGGCGAGCAGCGGGGTGGCCTGGCCGAGTTGCGGGAGGACGGCCTGTTGCCAGTGCCGGTTGACGGCTTCCGGGTCGGGATGGTCGGCGAGGTCGCGCCAGGTCTTGGGCCAGGCGAGCCAGTTGTCGACGGCGCCTGGGTCGGCGACAACGGCGGCGAGCCGGGGTTCGAAGGCGGCCGCGCGGATGGCGAGGATGCCGCTCATGCTCCAGCCGGTCAGGGCGATCCGGTCGGGGTCGACCAGCGGGGAGCACAGGAGGTGATCGACGACCGGATGTATGACGTGTTCCCAGTCGGGACGGAAGGGGATTGCGTGCTCGAAGAGCAGGCTGCCCTGCCCGGGCCCCTCCAGGATCAGGGCGTTCCAGCCTCGTTCGATCGCCGCGCAGGCGCCGAAGGCGTAGAGGTCGATGCTCTGGGCGTCGCTGCCGTTGACGAGGATGAGGGTGGGCCGGCGCCGGGGTGTCCCCGGGGGCGTGAGGAGGTAGGCGGGCAGTGCGACGTCCTGGTACGGGATGCGGAGCCGTTGTACGGGCGGGTCGAGGAGTTCGCCCGCGCGGTGCCAGCAGGCCTGCATCTCGGCGAAGACCGCCGGTTCGTCGGCCGGCCGGGCGCTGCCGAGAACGGAGAACAACGCCAGGGACAGGTACTTGGCGGCACGCAGGTAGGCGTCGCGGGCGCCGATCGTGCGGCCTGAGCGGAGGGCGGTTTCCGCGGCGACGGCGGTGCGGCGGCCGAGGGCGAGGAACTCCTCGTGGTAGCCGCGGCCGGACAGTCCGGCCCGGTTGATGCGGTCGACGGCTGCCAGGAGCTCCCCGGCCTCGGCGGCCCGGTAGGCGGTGGCACCGAGGGCAGCGCGGGTCTGGAGGTCGAGGTTGGGCTCCGGGAAGAGCCGTAAGCGGTCGACGGGGGCTGTGGTGGTCAAGGGAAGGTCCCGTTCCGGTCAGGCCCGCAGGCCGTGGCGCTTGGTGTACGCGAGGTGGAAGACGAACAGCGGCGCGGCGATGACCGGCCAGCACGCGTGCATGGCCGCAGGGGCGGCGTCCACCGGCAGCAGGTAGGCGAAGGCGAGCTGGGCGAGGGCGTTGAGCAGGCTGGCCGCGCCCCACACCGCGGTGATCACCCGCAGGCCGTGGCGGAAGGCGGCGTCCTGGTGCCAGCGTCCCTCCCAGGCGCGCAGCCCGTCCTCGCCCGCCTTGGCATGCACGAAGGAGCGGAAGACGACCATCAGAGCCGGGCGTCCGTAACCGACCGAGGCCAGCAGCCAGGCGCCGATCAGTCCGCCGAGCATGCCCGTCCAGGCCTCGCGGACCAGCAGGGCGCGCGGGTCGCCGGTGAGCGAGGAGAGCACCAGCCCAAGACCGATCATGCTGAGGATCAGCAGGGCCAGGAAGTCGAGACGGCGAGTGCGAACCAGCCGGACGAGGATCGTGGCCGCCGGCAGTGCGGCCGACCAGAGCAGGGACCACCACTGGTCCACGCCCGCGAGGCGCAGCCCGTAGTAGAGGCCGAGCGGCAGGACGAGGTCGAGCAGCGGCGGTAAGAAGAGGCGGGACCAGGGGCGCGGAGCGGCGTGGACGGTCACGACGTCTCCTGGTTCCTGGTCGCGAGGGCGAACAGGGTGACCAGTTCGCGCCCGTAGGCGCGCGGGTCGAAGTCGTCCCCGGCGGCGAGCCGGCCTGCGGCCGCATCGATCGAGGCGCGGATCGCGGTGGCCATCGCCTCCGCGTCGAACCGGCGGAAGGCGCCGCTGCGCTGGCCGTCCCGCAGGTGCTGCACCAGCAGCGCGACGGGGGTGTCGAAGCCCGCCGAGCTGACCAGCGGGCTGCCGTCCTCCCGGCGGGCGTTGGCCAGGACGTCCACCAGTGCCCGTACCTCCACAGGGTGCTCCGCCAGGAACTCCAGGTTCGCCTCGATGTAGGCGGCCAGCATTGCGGCCGGTTCGGTGTGCGCGCGGATGCGCGGCTGCATGGCGACCCGCGCCTGTTCCTGGACGGTGTCGACCAGGGCCTGGAACAGGTCCTCCTTGTCGTCGAAGTGGTACGAGATCAGCCGCACGCTGGAGAGCTTGGCCCGTTTGGCGATCTGCGCGAACGAGGCGCGGGCGTAGCCGAGTTCGGCGACGGTCTCGATCGCGGCGGCGACGATCTGGGCGCGCCGCGCGTCGGTGGTGAAGCTCCGGCTGTTCTCCGGAGCGGCCGCGCCCAATGGATTTACTCGCATGAGTAAAAACTAACACGTGTCGGCAACACCTGCGTCACGTAAAACACGCAGTCGCTTCTGAGTCTGGGCGTGCGGAGGCGCGGCACCGGCTGCTGCGGGCGCGTGACCGTCCCTGGACGGAACGGCGGAGGCTTCGGCGACGGCTACCAGAAATGACGGTCCCGCGCCATGTCGCGTCCCTGGCCACGCACAGGGATCACGGGTGTCCGCCCACGTCACACCACACGACAGCACCCCGCGCGGCAGGCTCGCGCGACAACGGGGCGCGACAGCACCACGACGGCAGGGCCCAGCGGGGTGCAGCACAAGCAACGGCGGCCAACGGGACGACGTCGACCAGGCGGACGGCGACCCGGCGTCGACTGCGAGGCAGCGCGGGAACCGGCGGCCCGGCGGACGGTGGACAGGGCAGCGTCGGGAGCCCGCGGGGACGACTGGCAGGGCGCGGGGCAGACGGCGGTGGCACCGGGGACGGCTCCGCCCCGGCCGGGCGCAGCGCTGCACCAGACGGGACGCCGGGCACTACGGTGACCGGTCGAAGCCCGCCATCCACGGAGGAGACACCGCCATGGTCCACCCGGCCATCACCCGCCTCTCGGCCCTGCTCGGGGAACCGGGCGCCCTGGGCGACACCGTCGACTGGGACGAGCTCGCGCGGACCACCGGCCTGCGCCTGCCCGCCGACTACCGTGTTTTCGTCACGCTCTACGGCGGCGGCGAGCTGGACGAGTACCTCGGCGTCAGCACGCCGCCGGTGGAGGGCTCCCCGTACGGCGACCTCGTCGACGGACTGGACTTCGACCCGGGGGAAGAGCCGGCCGCCCTTGTGGCCACCGGCCCGCAGGACTTGGAGCAGGGCAGGCTCCTCCCCTTCGCAAGCAGCGCCAACAGCGACGTGGCCTTCTGGCTCTGTGACACCCGGGACCCGGACAGCTGGGACGTCGTCGTCTTCAAGCGCCAGCCTCTTTACGGGGAGGAACGTTGGAGCCGCTTTGCGGTGGGCTTCGGCGACTTCCTGGCCGGCACCCTCGACGGCACACTGCCGAACCCGTTCAGCGACGGCGGCCACGCCAGACCCCCGCACACCTACCGCAACTGGCGCCAGCCACTGTGACCTGTTTTCGGCAGGTGATCGGGAGCCACTTCGGCGGTCTGAGTGAGAGCCAGTTGTGCGCTTGTGAATCCAGCGAAAATCGGGCGAGCCCCCACAGGCGAGGTAGATTTTCGATCGCTCGATCGGGTGACCCACGGGCGGGCCGCTGCCCGACTACCGTTGATCCGTATGACCCACACCCAGATCGAGGTCACGGCGGAGTTGGTCCGTCACCTGTTGCGTGACCAGCATCCCGACCTGGCCGATCGCCCGGTGAGGCTCGGCGCGCGTGGTTGGGACAACCAGCTGTGGCGGCTCGGCGACGACCTCGCCGTCCGGTTGCCCTGGGCGACACAGTCCGCCGATGCGCTGCTGCGCAAGGAGCACGCCTGGCTGCCCGCACTCGCCCCGTGCCTTCCGCTGCCGGTCCCCGTCCCGCAGCGCCTCGGCGAGCCCTCCGAGCGGTTCCCGCGGCCCTGGATCGTCACCACCTGGGTGCCGGGCGAGCCCGCCGACCGCGCCCCCGCCACGCGCGCCGCGGAGGCGGCCGACACCTTGGCCGGCTTCCTGACGGCCCTTCACCGGCCGGCCCCCGACGGGGCGCCCGCCGGCCGTGACCGCGGAGGACCGCTGGCCGACCATGCCGAAGGCGTCGCCAGGCAGCTCGCGTCGGCCACCGACATGGGGCTGGTCCCCGACCCGGACGCCGTCCGCGCCGTCTGGGAAGACGCCGCCGCCGCACCCGACTGGGAAGGCCCGGCACTGTGGCTCCACGGCGACCTGCACCCGGCCAACGTGCTCACCGCGGACGGCACCTTCTGCGGCGTGATCGACTTCGGCGACCTCTTCGCGGGCGACCCGGCCATCGACCTCGCCGCCGCGTGGACACTGCTGCCGGACGGCGCCGCCGACCGTTTCCACCACGCCTACCAGCCGACCCCGGACACCGCGACCCTACGCCGCGCCCGCGGCTGGGCCGTGTGGCGCGCCCTCAGCGGCATCCTCATCGGAGAGGCCGGCATCCACGGGCGCCCCGGCGGCAAGGCCACCTGGGGCCCACCCGCCCACGCCGCGCTGCGACGACTCGTCGCAACGGCCCGCCGACCCGGTGAGCACGGCCCGGTGTCCACCGAGTCCGTGGGGCGGATCCGGCCACACGGCTGATCGGCCCCATCCCCGGGAACACAAGACCAATGCCATGAAGCCGCCGTCGGCAATCGTGACGGCACTACCCTGTGGCTCTCGCTCTCGCTGCCCAAGTGGCTCCGGAACACCGGAACACCCTGCCCAATACAGGGCGGTGCCGGATCCGATCGGCGTCGACAGTCCAGCCCGGCCGGGGAGGGCCTGGCGGAGGATCGCCGCCGATCCGGCCCGCCAGGGCCCGGGGGCGTCCGGCGTTCGCCGGGCGCTCACCAACCATCACGGCCCCGCAGGGTCAGACCCCTGCCGGCCGGACCGTCACCCACCACCGCCCCTCCACCTACCAGCAAGCCGGGGAAAGGGATGGAGAGAAGACATCCCAGCGAGCTAGGACGTCAAGCGGCGGCCGTGATCGACGACGTGACGGAGAAGGTGAAGGCGTGGTTCTCGTCGAACAGCTGGCGGTTCTGGAGGCAGTGGAAGAGCTGTCCGAGCAGTCGGTTGAGGGGGTTACGTTGGGCGCCAGCGTGCCAGTCTCCATGGTCGCGTCGGCGGCGGTAGTGGGCGTCGGCGCCGGGCGAAGCCTGGAGGGAGGAGAAGGCCCAGAGGAATCCGGCATGCATGAGCCGGGCGGGGGTCGGGGCCGCGGTGAGCACGGCGCGGCGCGCCGGCCGCTCGTGCGCAGGATGTTGGCCAGAACCAGGGCGTCGCCGGGGTCGGACTTCTTGCGGGAGACGCCGTGCCGATCGCGGTAGCGGGCGGCGGCGAGCGGGTTGATCGCGAACACCTGCCGCCGGCCGGTGCGCAGGACGGCCACCAGCAGGCCGTGGCTGGTCTCGATCGCCACCGGGATCGGCGCCGCCGGGGTGTCGCCGTGTTCGGCGAGCAGGTCCAGCAGCAGCCTTCGCCGCCCACGAAGACGACGGCGAGCCGGGTATAGGGGTCGTCCCAGAGGTAGCGGATGTATTCCAGCTGGTCACTGGACATCCACTGGGCCTCATCCAGGACCAGGGTGCGGGGATACGCGGAGAGCGCGGCCTTGAGAACCTGATCGAACTCACTGGCATAGCACGGCGACTGGCCCGGCAGGCCGAGGCCGGTGAACAGTTCGCGGCACACCGCGCGAGTAGTGGGACGGGTACGGAAGGTGATACAGCGAATACCCCCACCGCCCGTCCCCTGGGCCGCCCTCGGCCACTGGGCGGGGACCGAACAGGCCGGCTCATCCGATGCGCACGCCCCTCCCGCCCTTCAGGCCCGCACGGAACCACCCCGCGTGCCACCAGACAGACAGCGACCGGAGTGGACTTGACGTGTGTACAGCAGTATGGCCACCGGGTGCTGCTGGACCGGGAGTTGTACCTGTCCGAGCAGCACGCGGATGGCCACGGGACGGGCGCCACCCGGCGCTTGCACCGGTCCGATCGACGCCGACCCGGCGGACTGCCTGGTCACCCCGCCTCCCGTCGAGATGGCGGGAGGCGGGGTGGCCAGGCTGGGTGACTGTTCACCCCGGCGGTCCTGTCAGGGAGTCACAACCCCGATCTGGCTCGCGGAGTTCTCGGTGAACCAGAGGTTGCCGTCGGATCCGGTGGCGATCTCCAACGGGTTCGAGCCGGAGGTCGGGATCGACACCTCGGAGATCGTCCCCGACGTCGTGATCTGGCCGATGTCGTTGCTGGCGTTCTCGGTGAACCACAGGTTGCCGTTCGGCCCGGTGGTGATGCCCCACGGGAACGGGAAGAGGGCATCCGTGAGGTTGTAGGCGGTGAACACACCCGCCGTGGTGACCTGTCCGATCTGCGCCGCTCCGGCGTCCGTGAACCAGAGGTTGCCGTCCGGTCCTCCGGTGATGCCGATGGGCAGTGAGGCCAGTGAGGGGACCGCGTACTCGGTGACCGTGCCGCCGGTGGTGATCTGGCCGATGCTTCCGGACAGCACTTCGGTGAACCACAGGGCGCCGTCCGACCCGGCCGTGATGCTCAGCGGGTAGGCGCCGTAGGTCGGGACCGCGTACTCGGTGACCGTGCCGCCGGTGGTGATCTGGCCGATGTTGTTGGCGCCCGGCTCCGCGAACCACAGGGCGCCGTCCGAGCCGACGGTGATGCCCCACGGGTAGGCGCCGGAGGTCGGGACCGCGTACTCGGTGAAGGTGCCCCCGGTGGTGATCCGGCCGATCTTGTCGACGTTCGACTCGGTGAACCACAGAGCACCGTCCGGCCCGGTGACGATCCCGGCCGGGCCCGCGTTGGTGGTGGGCACCGAATACTCGGTGAACGTGCCGCCCGTGGTGACGCGCCCGCCCGCAGCAGCGCCATCCTCCGCTACACCCACGACAGCGAGACGCAGCCTCACGCCGACCACCTGGCAGCGCACCCACGTTGCCACCCGGCAGTGGTGGCTCGAGTCCGACGGACCACGCCGACTGGCCGGCCCTGCTACTGGTAACCGCCTTCGAGGACGAGCAGCTTGGCCGGTGGATGCGGGCACAGCGGGCCGGCCCGCCGAGCTCGACCAGGAGCAGCAGGCCCTGCTCGCGGCGCTCGGCATCGAGCAGGGCCAGGAGCTGGCTGCCGCGCGGGCGGCGGCCGCGGCGAAGCCGAAGGTGTCGCGCGCTGACCGGTTCGGTGCCGGCCTGGCGGCGCTCGCGGCCTTCGTCGAGCGCGAGGGGCACGTCCGGGTGCCGCGCACTCACAAGGAGGACGGGGTGTCCCTCGGGTCCTGGCTGAACATCCAGAAGGCCCGCCGGGACAAGCTCAGCCCGGAGCAGCTCGGGCAGCTGGAGGCTCTCGGGGTGGCCTGGTAGAGCTTTGAGTGGGCATTTGATGAGAGTAGTTTGCCCTTTATGTTCTAGTAGGTTCCTCGCCAGGTTGGTGTGGTTTCGTCCGTTATGCGCTTGGCGAGGTTGTCGATCGAGGCGATGTGGATCATGGCTTCGGAGCTGGTCGACAGTGTCTCGTAGTCGCGGGCCAGCCGGCGGCGCTGCATGATCCACCCCAGACTCCGTTCGACCACCCACCGCCTTTTCACCACGTGAAATCCGGGGACGTCGGACTTCCGGTGGACGACCTCGACGTCGATGCCCAAGCGTGCGCCGTGCTCGATCACGGCGTTCTTGAAGCCGGTGTCGACCCAGCTCTTGGAGATGCTTGGGTAGGTCTTCTTGGCCTGGTTGAGGAGGCGTATTCCCAGGGCGTTCTCGGACAGGCTCGCGGCGGTGACGGTGACGGCGAGGATGAGTCCGATGGTGTCGGTGAGGATGCCTCTCTTTCGGCCGACGATTTTCTTCGCGGCATCAGTTCCCTGGCTGGTCAGGGGAACGTTGGTGGAGGTCTTGACGCTCTGGGTGTCGATTACCGAGGCGGTCGGCTCAGGCTTGCGCCCTTCCTTCACCCGGGCCAATCCAGTGAGGTCGTAGTTGAGTTGGGCGAAGATGCCCCTCATCGCGCCAGGCGGCGTAGTAGGCGTAGACGGTTCCGTGGTTGGGGAAGTCGTGCGGGAGGTACTTCCATGGGATTCCGGTCCGGTTGACGTAGAGGATTGCGTTGAAGACGTCGCGAAGTTCGACCTTTGCGGGCTGGCCGGTCGGCCGACGGTCGAGCCTGGCTTTTCTCCATGCCGTCAGAATCGGCTCGATGAGGGCCCATCGGGCGTCGGATAGGTCGCTCGGGTACGGCTTGCGCTCGGTCATGAAACAGCGTCAGCACAGATGGGACGGAGGATCCCGTTCCACTGCCAGATCGGCGTTTCTATGACTTCTTCGAACCAGACGGACTTCAGGGCGTAGATGCAGGCGAGACAGACAGTCGCTCCTCCGGCGAGAGGGAGGACGTTATTCATCTATCGTGCATAACATCACTAAAGCGGCGCTACCATAAGCCACTTACAGGACTGGATATGCCAAAACGCCCACTGAAGCCCCGTTTACCCAGTCCGTCCGGGGCGGGGGCTTCGATGTGTGCGCGGCTGGTGGTCTACCACCAGCCGGAGCACCCAGGGGCGGAATCATCGCCGGAGCAGACCTGCAGCAAGAGATAGCGAGCTCCGGTGAACGTGCCGTGATCGCGATAGACGCGTCGTTCCTGACCGTCCAGGTTGACATAGAACTTGGTAGTGCGGCGGTGGTCGCTGTTGGGGCTCCACCACTTGCCGTTATAGATGCCGGGGCGCACCCGCCACCAGGACTTGCACACCTGGGCTTCCCAGTTCCCGTCGGTGTACAGGTCGGTGCAGGCCGTGGTGGCTCCGGCGGGGGTCGCGGTGGTGGCACCGGCGATCGGTGTCGCGAAGGTGAGGGCAGCGGTGGTGGCTATGGCTATGGCGGCAGCTTTGAGGGTCTTGCGCATCGATTCCTCCCTGAGGGCCACGTGGGTGGTATGTCGAGAGTGGCGGTGTGGGGGCAGTCCAAGGCCGATTCGGGGATCGAGCCGATGAAGCAGAACCGGCCCAGAGTGGCGGTTTCCCTCCAACTTTCGTCCCCTGCTGCCCAGTTGTTCAGAGTGCCAGGAGCATTCCATGAACGCCATCCGATATATGGCCGGGCTCAGGGTGGACTTTCGCTGTTCTGACGGCCCGTCGATTCTTGTGCGGCCGTGTCGAGGCCGGCTGTGGACCATGCCTGCTGGACGGCGCGGATTTCCTGATCGCGGCGGCCGACGGCCGATCGGAGGCCGAGGAGTTGATCCGCGAGGCCATCGAACGCGACGGCATCGTGCTCGAGACCGTGCACGGCGACTGCGGCACCTTGATGACCTCCGAGAAGGTCTCCCAGTTGCTGGTCGGCCTCGGCGTCATCAGGAACCACTCCCCTGCTAGGGGCAGCAATGACAGCCCATAGGGCGAGAGCCGGTTCACGATCACGAAGTACGCGCCGGATTGCCTGCGGCGGTTCGCCTCGCTCGCACACGCCAGCGAGTGGTTCGACGGATTCACCTCGTACTACACCACGAACACCGGCGCTCCGGGATCGGCCTGCGCACTCCCGCCGATCAGGATCGACGACCCTGCCAGGCGCGGGGGTTGTGTAGGACCGATTCTTGGGCCGAGGCGCCGCGGGGCCTCGCGCGGTCGACGCGACGAGGGCTCGGTCGCCTGGTGGGGAAGAGCTGTGGGCCGGTCCGGTGTCGGGGCTGGCGGTGCTCGGCGGTCCGTGTGCCGTGCGGTCGCTCGGCGGCCGGTATTGCGCGCGGCAGCGGGTCGTCGTGCGTCATGGTGTTCGGCAGGGTGAGTGGCCGCGCAACGGTTTCCCTTGTGGGGTGGGGGGTGCGGAAGTTGTGCGGTTCGCGGTGACGGCTTCGATGATGCGGCCGGCGACCGAGTGCGCGTGGGTGTGCAGGTAGAAGTGGCCGCCGTGGTACAGGTGCGGTCCGTGGAATCGCCGGGTGTGGGCGGCCCAGGCTGCGAGGCGTTCTTTTCTCACGACGGTGTCCTGGGTGCCGCCGAAGGCGGAGACGGCGACGGGCAGGGGCGTGGTGTCCGGGGCCGGGCGCCAGGTGTTCACCAGCGCGATGTCGTTGCGGAGGACGGGTTCGAAGAGCCGCCACAGGCAGGGGGTGTCGAGGATCTCGGCGGGTGTGCCTCCTGTGGACCTGAGCCAGTCACGCAGTTGGGCTTGGGTCGATGGGTGGGGGGCTTGCGCTTGTTCGGCGGGGCTGGGCGCTGCGCAGGAGGACAGGCCGGTCCACACCGGTGGGTGCTGTCCGGCGTTGGCGAGGCGCCGTGTCAGTTCGTAGGCGACCAGTGCGCCCATGCTGTGTCCGAAGAAGGCGTACGGGCGGTCCGTCCACGGCTCCAGCTCGTGCAGGAAGAAGTCCACGAGGCCCTCGCCGGTGTCGATCAGCGGGTCGCCGCGAAGACGTCCGCGCCCGGGGGCGTCCAGGAGGCACACCTCCCAGTCGGCGGGAAAGGCCGACTCCCAGCCCTGGTAGAGCAGATGTGAACCGCCCGCGTGGTGGAAGAGGAACAGCCGCACGGCCGCGCCGGGGACCGGTCGCGGGATCGTGAGCGCGCCCTGGGCGAGCGGGCGCCGGGCGGCGGTGACGCTCACCGGACGCTTTCCGTCCCGGAGCTCGCGAGGACGCGCATCGTGGCGAACTCGACGACCTGCGCCGCCATCTCCTCCAGCTGTCCTTGGACGTGGCTGTCCTTGCAGTCTCCGGCGGGTGAGAAGCGTGCCACCGACGTGTTGATCGCGGCGCCCAGCGGCGTGGGCCAGCCGCGCAGCGCATGGGTCACGTCGCGCAGCGCGGCCAGTGTGGAGACGGCGCCCTGCCAGCCGTTGGCGACCGCCACGCATCCGACGGCCCGTTCGCTGAAGTAGGGACGGGTGTCCTCGCGTAACTCCTCGACGTAGTCCAGGGCGTTCTTCACCAGGCCGGAGATCCCGCCGTGGTAGGCGGGGCTGGCGAGGACGAGGGCGTCGGCGCCGGCTATGGCCGACAGGAGCCGTCTGGCCTGCGGTGCGGTGACGCCGTGCCGGGGGTCGTACAGCGGCATGGCCAGTGCGGGGCCGGGGATCAGCTGCACTGCTGCGCCGCGTCGTTGCGCCGCGTCCAGGACCACCCGCAGGGCCTGCTCGGCGGTTGATCCGGGCCGGCTCGAACCGCCGACACCGACCACGTTCACGGTCTGGTGCATGGGGTTGTGCCTCCTTCTCGTTCGGGTGCCTGAGGGTGTTCGCGGTGCGTGGTGGGGGGGGTGGTGCGGTGCGTACCTGCCTTGGCGTCACGGTCGGGGAAATAAAAGGTGATTCCACCCGTGCGCAGTGAACACGAAGTGGAATCATCTTTTACTTATTCATGTCAGGAGGTCAGACGGCGGACGCCACGTCGTCGTGCTGCTTCTCGGACACCTCGGGGGCCACGACCGCCGCGTTGCGCCGGAAGTTCAGCGCGACCAGCACGATCATCACCATGCCGGCCACGCCGGCCCACATGGCGGAGCGCACACCGTCGGCGGTGGCGACGCGCAGCGCCTCACCGGTCAGTCCTTCGTGACCGGAGTTGGCGACCGCCACCAGGGCGGCGAGGCCGACCGCGGCACCGACCTGCTGGCCCGTCGCCGCGACACCCGAGGCGATGCCCTGGTCCTCTGCCGCGACCCCGGTGGTCGCCGCCGCGTACATCGCGGTGAACACGGTGCCCTGCCCGAGGCTGAGGATGAGCACGCCCGGCACCAGCTCCAGGTACGTACCGGACGGCGAGACGGAGAACGCGAAGGCCACGGTGCCGACGACACCCATGAGGAGCGCGCCGATCAGCGTGGCACGCACCCCGAAGCGGGTGGCCAGCTTCCCGCCGGACAGGTTGCCGATGAGCACCCCCACGCACGGCACGAGGAAGGCGAGACCGCTCTTCGTCGCGGAGTAGCCGTGCACGCTCTGGAAGTAGAGGGTGTAGAAGTAGGGCAGCGCGCCGAAGGTCCCCATGAAGATGAAGGTGACGACGGTACCGGTGCTCAGGTTGCGGTTGCGGAACAGGCGCAGCGGCAGCAGCGGGTCGCGGCCGCGGCCCTCGATGGTGAAGAACGCGGCGAGCACGGCCACCGCGATGGCCGCGGTGATCAGGATCGTCGGCGAGGTCCAGCCCGACACCGGTCCCTGGACGAGGGTGAACACCAGCAGTGTCGATCCGACGGTCGCGGTCAGCGCACCGGGCAGGTCGAACTTGCGCCCGGAGGCCCCCAGGTCGGTGTCCTTCGGGATGATGGCGAAGGTGAGCAGCATGGCGCCACCGGCGAGCGGGACGTTGGCGAAGAAGATCGACGCCCAGCCGAAGCTGCCGGTCAGTACGCCGCCGAGGAGCGAGCCGAGGATCATGCCGCTGCCGCCGGCGCCGCCCCAGATCGCCAGCGCGCGGTTGCGCTCGGGGCCTTCGGCGAAGGTCGTGGTGACCAGGGAGAGCGTTGCGGGGGCGAGGAAGGCGCCGCCGATGCCCTGCACCGCACGCGCGATGATCAAGGTCGTCGGGTCGCCCGCGAGCCCTCCGGCGAGTGAGGAGACCGCGTACAGGAACAGGCCGAAGGCGAACATCCGGCGGCGTCCGAACAGGTCCGCCGCACGGCCGCCGAGCAGCAGGAAGCCGCCGAAGGCGACGGCGTAGGCGCTGACGACCCACTGGAGGTTCTGCGCGGAGAAGCCGACGCCGGTGCGGATCTCGGGCAGTGCCACGAAAACGATGCTGTAGTCAATGGCGTAGATGCACTGGGCGAAAGCCAGCAGTGCCAGGATCAAGCCGAGGCGTCGGCGGGGTGGCGCCCCGGCGCCGGGGACTGCAGGAGACATGATCTGTCCCTATCCCTTCTGGGTTTTTCGGGTGCTGGTCGGTAACGGGCGTAGGACGGGCGGCGCGGCGTCGACTGGTTCGGTGCTTGCGCCGTGCGTCATCGGGTACGCCTTCGGTGGTGGGACTCGAGACATTCGGTCAGGGGAGTTTCGGCAGGCAGGTGCACCGGCGCGTGGTAGGTCTTCGCGTCGTGCTTCATCAGCAACCCGAGCTGGTCGACGACCTCTTCGTGGAGCGTGGTCGTGATCCGGTGAGGTATCCGTGACAGTCTGTGCAGCTTGTCGTGGATCCGCTTACGCGCCACGGAACCGTCGGAGACGAAGCCGCCGGTCGGCCGGCTTTCTTCGGCGGTGCGTGGTCTTCCCGCCCCCGCAGGCGCCGACGACGGCTGTTTTCATGAATGCGTGCCCCCTCAGTCGTTTTCAGTACCCCTGGCGGGACTGCGCCGGTGCGGCCGTTCTCGCGCCGTTGGGGCGCGGCTCGAGGTGGTCGCGGAACCACTGGACGACAGCGGCGTCGAGTTCGTCCCGTTCCTCGCGGTCGTCCGGGAGGTGACCGCGGGAAAGGCGGATGAACCGCACGGTCTTGTCCAGTCCGGTCAGCGTCTTGTACAGCTGTTCGGTGCCGTTGATGACGACTGTGGTGTCGTCCACCGCGTGTGCCAGCAGCAGCGGCGCCCGGATGTGCGCCGCGTGGGTCAGCGGGCTCGCTGCCCTCAGTCTCGCCAGGTCCGCCGGGTCGTCGACGTCGCCGATCCACTCCACGACCCGTCGGCTCCATGTCGGTGGCAGGGCCCGGACGTCCGATTCGAGGTCCGCCGGCCCGCAGATCACGACGCCGGCCCGCCAGTGGTGCGGCAGCCTCGTCAGGCAGCTGAGCGCGGCGAACCCGCCGTAGGACATCCCGTGGACGCCGAGCCTGTCGCCGTCCACCCAGTCCAGGCTTCGCAGGAACCGTGCGGCGGCTTCGAAGTCGGCCAGGTCGCCGCGTCCCCAGTCGCGGTAGATCAGCCGCTGGTAGGCCAGCCCCCGTCCGGTCGAGCCGCGCACGTTCGGCGCCAGCACGGCGATTCCGGCTCGCACCATGCGCTGGATCAGCGGGTCGTGGACCGCCAGCGCGGCCCACTCCGGGCCGCCGTGGATGGTCAGCACCGCGGGGACGGGACCGGTCGTCGAGCGCGGGCGGTACAGCAGTCCGGATATCTCCAGCCCGTCCGCTCCGGTGAACCAGACCGTCTCCGGTGCGACGAGGTCGTCCGGCAGCTCGTCGCTGAAGTCGGTGAGCCGGTGTGACTCGCCGGTTGCCAGGTCGACCAGGAAGAACTCGGTCGCCCGGTCGCCGGCGCCGACCTGTGCGAGCAGGCGCTCTCCGGCGAACCGCGGCACGAAGCCGTCGTAGCCGAACGGCTGGGAGGCGAATCCGGGCAGTTCGACCGTGGTCTGCGGTGTGCACAGGATCGTGCGCTGGTCCTGGGGCAGGGCCCAGACGACCTGCGGGCCCACGATCACGTTCTCCACGTCGGCGTCCGGCGTGGCGATCCACTGCAGCGGCCGGCCGGGGACGAGCAGGGCGACACCGAGGAAGTCACGGCCCTCGGTGGTGCACACGTAGATCCCGTCCTCGTTCCACCCGCCCGGCTGGTACTTCGCCGGGCCCTCGTGCGGGGTGAGGTGCTGGGTGCGGCCGGTCGCGAGATCGCAGGCGAACAGGTCCTGGTCGGTGTTCTGGTGGAACCTCAGAACGAGCAGGTACCTGGAGTCCGGTGAGAAACATATCGGCACGTACCGGTCGTCGCCCTCCAGGACCATCCTGGACTCGCCGGTCGTCAGGTCCCGTACGTAGACGTCGAGACAGGTGACGTCGCGCGCGCTGGTGGCGTACGCGAGCAGGCGCCCGTCGGGGCTGTACGGCCGGCTTCCGCTGGAGTACGGCACGCCGATCTCGCGCCGGACCCCGGGTTCCGCCGCTATCCACTCCGACTCGCCGGTGGCCGGGTCGAGTTCGGCCAGCCGGTAGTCCTGGCCGCCGGTCACGTCCGTCACCACGAGCAGGCGGGTCTCGTCGGGCCGCCACGCCAGCCGGGTGACCGCGCCGTCGATCGGGAGCATCCGCCGCTGCCCCGCCCAGGTCTGGAACCACGGCTGCGGCCGGCCGGACTCGTCGCTGACGTACGCGAAGCCCTCCTTCGCGGGCCAGGCCCCCCAGACGGTCATGAGTGCGCCGCCAGTGCGAGCTGGATCGTCGCCGCGGCGACGATTCCACGGCGGAACCGGTCGAGGTCGAAGTTCTCGTCGGGTGCGTGGTTGGCCTCGTCGACGTTGGCCAACGGCACGCCGTAGCAGGGGCAGGAGAGCTCATCGCTGAGCACGGCGATCGGCAGGCTTCCGCCGAGCGAGGGAACCAGCAGCGGCCGTTGCCCGAGCACGTCCTCGACCGCCTGGAGAATCGTTGCCGTGTAAGGGGTTTCGGGTAGTGTGGTGGAGGGTGCCATGGCCGCGTCAGTCACGAACTCGACATCGGGAGCGTACTTTGCGACGTGCCGCCGGATGGCGTCGGCGACCTGGTCCGGTGTCTGGCCGCCGACCAACCGGGCCTCACACCGGGCGATGGCGACGTCGGGGATCACCGCGCGGTGGTCGCCGGAATCCGCGCAGGTCAACGAGTTCACGGTCAGGGTGGGCGCGGCCAGGCGTTCGTGGAATCCCAGCTCGGCCGGCGGCTCCATGCCGGCGGCCCCGATCGCTTCGAGCGTGGCGGCCACGTCCACCGGAAGATCCGCCAGGGCGGCACGCTGACCACCGGTCAACGGCGGGACGCCGTCGGCGAATCCGGGCACGGTCACGGTCCCGTCCGCCGACCGCATGGTGGCCAGCAGCTGCACCAGCGCCCACGCCGGGTTCGGCGCGACTCCGCCCCAGTTCCCCGAGTGCAGCGGCCGGTTCGCGCCTCGCGCACGCAGTTCGAACATCAGGATTCCGCGCACGCCGAGGACCACGCACGCCCGGCCCGAGTCGTGCACGGGCCCGTCGCTCCAGATCACCAGATCGGGCCGGCCGACCTGGCGTACGGCCGCGGCCAGGTTGGGGCTGCCGATCTCCTCCTCGCCGTCGAGCAACACCGTGACACGGCAGGGGAATCCGCCGGTCAGGTCCCGCAGGGCACGCAGCCCCAGCAGTTGCGCGAGATGCTGCCCCTTGTTGTCGCCGGTGCCACGCCCGTACATCCGGCCGTCACGGATCGACGGCACGAACGGCGGCGTCGTCCACAGCTCGAGCGGCCCGGCCGGCTGTACGTCGTAGTGACCGTAGATCAGCACGTGCGGCCCGGGCCCGTCCGCCGTCCCCACCAGCGCGGGCCAGCCACCGGTCTCGACCAATCGGGCCTCCAGGCCCGACGCACGTAACAGCCGAAGACCGTGGGCCGCGGCCTCGGCCATGCCCTCGCCGGTCCGGCTCACGCTCGGCCGGGAGATCCAGTCCGCCAGCTCACCATCCAGGTCCCGGCTGCCCACCCAGTCCCGGAGCTGCTCGATCACAGACCCTCCAACCGATTGCACAGAATGAAATCGATAGTAGTCAAGCAAACCAGCGCGGGCTTGGCAAGGTAGGGTGCCGCTGTGGAAGCGACGATCGAAGATCTCAAAGCACTCGGGCACCCGGTCCGCTGGCGCATCCTGCGGCTGTGCCTGGAGCGTGCCTTCACCAACAAGGAGCTGTCGGTCGAACTCGACCTTGCTCCCGCGACGACCCTGCGCCACGTCCGCGCCCTGGTGAAGACGAACTTCCTTGTCCCCGAAGCGGTTTGCACCGGTGAGCACGGCGCGCTGCAACGGCCCTACCGCGCGACCGCACGCTCCCGGGGCCTGATCATCCTGCCCGACGACGCCGGCCTGGCCCAGCAGGTCGACCTGGCCGTGATCGGCGCCCACCGCACCGAACTGATCGCCGCGGGCAAGGACTCCGGCCGTG
This sequence comes from Kitasatospora sp. NPDC034023, assembly GCF_055575795.1. NCBI lineage: Bacteria > Bacillati > Actinomycetota > Actinomycetes > Kitasatosporales > Streptomycetaceae > Kitasatospora > Kitasatospora sp. NPDC034023. The sequence goes on along the minus strand of NZ_JBVIRY010000005.1, from coordinate 389,658 downwards.
GCGCCAAGAGGGGCGTACTGCGGTTGCGGCCCGAGTCCGTGGAGTCGCTGCGCAACCGGATCCAGGACCTGATCGCCGAGTACACCGACGAACCCGACGGCGAGCCGCTGAGCTACCTGTGGTCACTCGCCGCCCGGCCCCAGCCCGACGTCAGCCCCCGGGACAACGGCGCCGACCCGATTGACCATTGACCGATAGGCGGGACCGATGCTTGACTCATTCACCATTCGAGTGACGCGTTTGAGGTCGCCACGGCGGCCGGCAGGACGACGGCATCAGTTCCTTGTCAGAACGTGCACGTCAATGACGGGCTGGGCCAGGCTGCCGGCCCTGATCATTCGTCACGGCGCAGGCTCGGCGGGTTAGCGCTACACACCCGCAGCACCGAATCCGGGGAAACCCGAAGCACCGATTCCGGGGAAAAGGGTATCGAATGAAGATTGTCATCGCCGGCGGCCACGGAAAGATCGCCCTGCGGTTGACTCGGCGCCTCGCCGAACGTGGCGACTCCGTCGTGGGCATCGTGCGCAATCCCCGCCACGTCGACGACATCGAAAAGACCGGCGGGGAGGCCGTCGTGCTCGATCTCGAGCACGCCACGGTGGACGAGGTGGCCGCGGCCCTTGCCGGCGCGGACGCCGTCGTCTTCTCGGCCGGCTCGGGCAACAGCGCCACCTCCGCACGCCGGGACAAGATGGACCGGGCCGCTGTCGTGCTCGTCATGGACGCGGCGGAACAGGCCGGTGTGCGACGGTTCCTGCACGTCAGCTCCATCAACGTGGGCTGCGCGGACGACCGCGGCATCGGCGAGGGGTACGCCGTCTACCTGCGGGCCAAGCGAGCCGCCGAACAGCACATCTTCGCCCGGAACACGCTCGACTGGACGGTCCTGCGGCCCGGCGTGCTCACCGACGCGAACGGCGACGGAACCGTCGAACTCACCACCGGGAACCGGGTCGGGCCACAGCACGCCAGGTTCGACCAGGTCGCCAGGGAAGACGTCGCCGCCGTGCTCGTGGCGCTCATCGACCGGCCCGACACCGCCGGCCGCATCTACGTGGTGGTCGGCGGCGAGACCCCCATCGACAAGGCGATCGACAGCTAGGGGGTTCCCCCTGGAAAAGGGTCGCGCGACCCGGGATCACTGCGGTTCCTGACGGCACCGCAGTGACTCCGCGAATACCGGTTGCCGTCCGGGCGTCCCGAATCGTATACAGATCTCGAGAGACCGATTCGGGACGCCGCCACGAATAGTGACGTCACGTCGTTTCGCCCGAACCACCGGGCCGACGGGACGTCACTCACTCACGCACAGTCCAATCCGGACAGTGGGCTCAGCACGAAGGGTCTCATTTTACAGCACAGGGGGGTTACTTTGTTGTGCAGTCAATTGCCAAGAAAAGGCCGGCGGCTCGAGCCGGCGTCGTGATCGCCGGCAACAGCGCCGTCGGCAAGTTACCGGCGAACGAATCGGCCGAACGCCGATTCGGTTCCGTCGCGGTGGCCCCATCGCCACCCCACCGGCCGTCGGGCAACGCCCCGACAGCGCGCTGCACCCACTGGGCAGTGACCGCGGCAGCCATCCCGTACTGGGGAGCGGGCGGTGTCGACACCGCGCACCGGGGCCTGGGCGACATCGGCAGTGCGGTAGCCGAGGCACACTGGACCGGCTTGCTGCTACTGGACGACTGCACCCACGCGGCACCGGCCGCACACGAGAAAGTACCGCGCGACCGCCCGGTGCCCGAGGGGGCGATCCGGCCGGCGGTGACCACCGTGGTCGTCGCGGCCAGCCCGGCCGGCCGGTTCGACCGGGCGTCGGCGGCCGTGGACCGCCCCGACCCGGGCCAGCCCTGGTTCGCCGAGATCGGCTACGCGCACTGCTTCGCGTTGCTGATGGCCGGCCAGGTGCGCCACGCCTGCCGGATAGCCGAGAACGGGTACCGGGACGAGGTGGCCGCCGGAAACATCGCGGTCGCCGGTGGCTGGTTGACGCTGCGCGGCCAGGTCGCCAACGTCGCCACCGCCATCGCCGACGCGGAGGCCGCTTCGCGCCTGTTCGACGGCGGAAACTCGTGCCTCATGCTGGCACCGCGTCTGGCCGAACTCGCCGTGTTCGGCGACCAGGCCGGCGCACACCAGACCCGGCAGCGCACCGACCAGGCACCCGAAAGTCGCCTGTTCCTCCCGTGGCTGACCCTGAGCCAGGCGTGGACCACGGCGGCCTGCGGGGACACCACACTCGCCGCCCGGCAGGCACTCGCCGCGGCCGACATCGCCATGGCCCTGGGCCAGTACGCCGTCGAGGCCACGGCAAGCTACGACGTGGCCCGTCTCGGCAATCCCAACGCCGTACGACACCGCCTCGCCGCGCTCGTCGACCTGGTACCGGGGCCGGTCGTGCCGGCCATGGCCGGCGCCGCGGCCGCGTTGGCCCGCTCCGATCCCGCAGCCCTGGACTTCGCCACGGCGAAGTTCACCGAACTCGGGATGGACCTGCTCGCCGCGGAGACCGCCACCGCCGCGGCCGCGCTACGGCACACCTGCACGCCCCCCGGCACCATCGCGTGTCCGAACGCGACGACCCCGCTGTTGCAGCTCACCGCCCCGCTGGTCGGACTCACCAGCCGCGAGCGGGACGTCGCGCTGCTGGCCGCCAACGGATTCACCAGCCCCGCCATCGGGCACCGGCTGGGGCTGTCCGCCCGCACCGTCGACAACTACCTGGGCCGCGCCTACCAGAAGCTCGGGGTGACCAGCCGCCGCGATCTGGCCCCGCTGGTCGTCGGCGACCGCCCACAACCACCGATCCACGCCGAAGGGAAGCACCGATGACCTCCATGAGCGACCTCGACAAAATATCGGCCAACCGAGAAGGCTTCAACCTGCGAGCGCGGGCACACATGCAGTCCTCGTACTACGACGTGGACAGGTTCAAGCAGGGGCACAACATGCTGCGCCGGCTGGAACAGGAGGAGCTGGGCGACGTCCGCGGTAAGTCCCTGCTGGAACTGCAGTGCCACATCGGCGTCAACGCGCTCTCGCTCGCCCGTATGGGCGCGCAGGTGACCGGCATGGACATCTCCGACGAGGCGATCGACATCGCTCGCAACCTCGCCAGGGAGCTCGACCTCGACGCGAGCTTCGTCCAGGCGAACCTCTACGACTTACCGACAGTGCTCGACGGCCAGTTCGACATGGTGTTCACCGGCTACGGCACCCTCTCGTTCCTGCCCGACATCACCGGCTGGGCCAAGGTCGCGGCAGGGTTCGTCAAGCCGGGCGGCACCCTCACGATCGTGGAGATCCACCCGATGCTCACCCTCTTCGGCGACGTCGACGGGGAGCTGCGGGTGGCCCGCTCGCTGTTCCAGTCCCGGGACGTGCACCACGAGATGTCCGCGACCTACGCCGACCGGATCGAGGACGAGGTCGAGGTCGAGACGCACTCCATCTACGGCTGGCGGTGGTCCGTGGAAGAGGTGGTGAACGCGCTCATCGGCGAAGGCCTGACCATCGAGCGCATCCGCGAGGTTCCCTACGACGCGCGCCAGCGGCTCCCGCTGATGGTGCCCGACGGGGACCACAACTGGCGGATCCCGGGCGACCCGATCCCGCTGTCGTTCGCCTGCGTCGCCAGGAAGTGAGTCGCCGCCATGGCAGATCAGATCATGGCGACACCGGAAATCCGCGAGTACGTCCGCGCCGTGTCCCTGCGGGAGGACCCGATACTGGCCGAACTCCGGGCGCAGACCGCGGGGTTGCCGGCCGGCTCGGCCATGCAGGTCATGGCCGAGGAGGGCCAGCTGCTGGCGCTCCTCGTCGGCCTGACCGGGGCCGGATCGGTGCTGGAGATCGGCACCTTCACCGGCTACAGCACCCTGTGCATGGCGCGTGCGCTGCCACCGGACGGCACGGTCGTCACCCTCGACCTCAGTGACCGGTGGCCGGCGATCGGCGCCGACTACTGGAAGCGCGCCGGAGTCGCCGACCGCATCGACGTCCGCATCGGTGACGCGACCCAGACGCTCGCCGCCCTCGCGGACGAGCGCGGCGGCGAGAGCTTCGACCTCGTGTTCATCGACGCGGACAAGGCCAACTACGGGACGTACTACGAGGCCGCGCTCAAGCTCACCCGACCGCAAGGGCTGATCGTCATCGACAACACGCTCTTCTTCGGCCGCGTGGTCGACCCGGACCGCCAGGACCCGGACACCGCCGCGGTGCGGGCGCTCAACGCCTCGCTGCGCGACGACCAGCGGGTGGACGTCTCGATGCTCACGATGGCCGACGGAATCACCCTCGCCCGTAAGAGGTGACGCATCGGCTCACGGCCGGTCGGACGGCGGTAGCGCGACGCGAACGCTCGCAGCCCCTCTCGGATGAGAGGGGCTGCGAGCGTTCGGGCTTCGTGTGCGTCGGCGCGGACGAGGTCAGGCCGTGGCCAGCCGGACGGCGTTGAGCCGCATCGTGCCGGGCGCCGGCCTCGGTGCCGGTGTGAGGTGCAGCCGTTGCGTCTCCCCGCCGTCCGGCGGCGGCAGTTCGGCAAGGCACGCACAGCGCTCGTCGGTGAACCCGGCGAAGCGGTACGCGACCTCCATGATCCGGTTCCGTGCCGTCGGCCGGAAGTCCGCGACCACATGGGCGCCGGCCGTCGCCGCCTCGTCGACCAGCCAGTTCAGCACGGTGGCGCCGGCCCCGAACGAGACGACCCGGCACGAGGTGGCCAGGAGCTTCAGGTGCCACACCGCCGCACCGGTCTCCACCAGCGCGACACCGACCGCGCCGTGCGACCCGAAGCGGTCGCTCATCGTCACCGCGAGGACCTCGTGGCGTGCGTCGTCCAGGAGCGCGCGCAGGTCGGCGTCGGAGTAGTGCACACCGGTCGCGTTCATCTGGCTCGTACGCAGCGTCAGCTCCTCCATCCGAGACAGGTCGCCGGCAGTGGCCCGGCCGATCTCCATCACGAGGCCCAACGAACGCAGGAACTCCTCCGACGGCCCGTCGAACGACTCCTGCTCGGCCTGGCGCCGCACGTTCGCCTGGTACATCTGGCGGCGACGGCGCGAGTCGACCGTCACCGTCGCCGGGGTGAACTCGGGCAGCGTCAGCAGCTCGGACACCGACTCGGCCGGGTAGCAGCGCACCTGCGGCAGGTGGAACACCACCTCCGCGCGTTCCGCCGGCTGGTCGTCGACGAAGGCGATCGTGTGGTGGGCGAACTTCAGTTCGTCGGCGATCTCCCGCACCGACGACGACTTCGGGCCCCACCCGATCCTGGCGGCCACGAAGTACTCGGCGACGCCGAGCTCCTCGAGGCGCTGCCAGGCGGGGCCGTGGTCGTTCTTGCTGGCGACGGCCTGCAGGATGCCGCGGGAGTCGAGACCCACGATGGTCTCGTAGACCCGGTCGTCGACGACCACGTCGTCACCCTCGAGCAGGGTGCCCTTCCACAGCGTGTTGTCCAGGTCCCAGACGACGCATTTGACGGTGGTGATCGGTTCGCTCGGTGGCACTGGTCCGTTCACTGCGCCTCCTCCTGCCGCACTGTGCTGTTCCCGGTCGCCAGGGCGTGTCTGGCGAGTTCGAGTTGGCATATCTCGCTGCTGCCCTCGATGATCTCCATCAACTTGGCGTCCCGGTAGGCGCGGGCGACCACGTGGCCGTCCGACGCGCCCGCCGAGGCCATGACCTGCAGAGCCGACGCGCTCCCCCGCACGGCCTCGGTCGCGCTGACGTGCTTGGCGAGAACCGTGGCGATCACGAGGTCCGGCGACCCCGACTCCCAGCACTCACTGGCCTGCCGACACACCGCGGTGGCGACCCGCTCCGCGGCGTAGAGCTCGGCGACCCTGCGGGCGACCAGCTGGTGCTCCGCGATCGGTTTGCCGAACTGCCGCCGCGACCGCGCGTGTTCCGTCACCGCGCCGAGACAGCCGCGCAGGATGCCGACGCAGCCCCACGCCACCGACATCCGGCCGTAGGCCAGGGCCGTCGTCACCAGGAACGGCAGCGACAGCCCGGTGCCGCCGAGGACGTTCGCGGCCGGCACGCGTACCCCGTCCAGCCGCACCTGCGCGTGCCCGGCCGCACGACAGCCGACCGGGTGCGGGATCTTCTCGATCCGGACCCCCTCGGCGTCCGTCGGCACGACCACCGCCGCCGCGTTGTCGCCCAGCTTTCCGATGACGACGACCAGGTCGGCATAGGCCGCCGCGGTGATCCACGCCTTGCCGCCGTCCACGGCCACCGTGTCACCGTCGAAACGCAGCTCGGTGGTCATCGCACCGAGGTCACTGCCGGCGTCCGGCTCGCTGAAGGCGACGGCCGCGAGCCGGCCGCCGGTCAGCTGCGGCAGGAACACGGCCCGCTGCTCCCGGGTGCCGAGGCGCTGTACCGTCCACGCCGCCATGCCCTGCGAGGTCATCACACTGCGCAGGGAACTGCACAGGCTGCCGGCATGAGCGGTGAGCTTCCCGCTCTCCTGGCTGCCCAGGCCGAGTCCGCCGTACTGCTTTCCCACCTCGGCACAGAGCACGCCGGCGGCACCGAGTTCGCTCAGGACGGTACGCGGGATCTCGCCGGCGATGTCCCATCCGCCGGCGCTGTCCCCGACGAAGCGCCAGATGTCCTCGTGCCCTGAGGAGAGTGCGTCAGACATCGCTGTCTGCGGCAGACTCTGCCTGGAGTCGGCCGACGAGCGTGGCCATGCTCTTGACCGTGCAGAAGTTGGACAGCTGCAGGTCCGGTCCGGCGACCGTCACGGAGTAGGCCTTCTCCAGGAACACGACCAACTGCATGGCGAACATGGAGTTGGCGACCCCGGTGGTGAAGAGGTCCTGGTCCACCTCGGGCCTGGTCCGGGTCTGCTCGGCCACGAACCGGGTGATCTCGTCGACGACGGCGTCCATGTCGAAGGGCGCCTTCTCGGTCTGCTGTTCCGGGGTCATGACTGTGCCTCACTGTAGTTGTAGAAGCCACGGCCGCTCTTTCGGCCGAGTTCGCCTCGCCGGACCTTCTCGAGGAGAAGCTCACTGGGACGGCACCGCTCGTCCGCGGTCCGGGCGTACAGCGCCTCCAGGGCGTCGACGAGGTTGTCGATGCCGATCAGGTCCGCGGTGCGCAGCGGGCCCGTCGGATGGCCGAGGCAGCCCTGCATCAGGGTGTCCACGTCCTCGACGGTGGCGGTGCCGGCGCCGACCACCCGTGCGGCGTCGTTGATCATCGGGTGCAGGAGCCGGCTCGTCACGAACCCGGGCGCGTCACGGACCACGACCCCGCGCCGGCCGATCCGGGTCAGCAGTGAGAGCACCGACTCGACGGTCTCGTCCGCGGTCTGGGGGCCGCGGATCACCTCGACCATCGAGATCAGGTAGGCGGGATTCATGAAGTGCGTTCCGATGAGGTCACCGGGGCATTTCACCCACGCCGCCATTTCGTCGATGGGTATTCCGGAGGTGTTGGAGATCAGGGGGGTTCCGGGCCGGACCAGTGCCGATACGCCGGCGAGCACGTCGGCTTTGTTCTCGGGCAGTTCGGTGACCGCCTCGATGACCACGGTCGCGTCCGCGACGTCGCTCAGTGAGAGTGTCGTGCGCAGCTTCGCCGGAGTGGTCCCGGCGGGCAGGGCGCCGGTCAGCTGGGCGTGCCGCAGGCCGTTGGCGGATGCCGCGGCGGCGCGGTCCAGTACGCCCTCGTCGACGTCCACCAGGACGACGGGCAATCCGTGCCCGACGACGAGCGTCGAGATCCCGGTGCCCATGACGCCCGCTCCTACGATGGCTACAAGCTGTTCGTCGTCCATGAGGCCTCCTCCAAACCCAGGGGTTCGTAACTGCCGGAGTCGGGGCCGATCCAGTACCGGCTCCGTTGGAAGGGGTAGCCCGGCAGGGACACGCGCCGCGGTCGCGACGTGCCGTTCAGGGCCTCCCAGTCGATGTCCACGGTGGACTGCCACAGCGTGCCGACGGCGTCGAGCAGGGCGGCGAGGTCGGATCGGTTCGCCTGCGCGGGTGGCAGTGAGGCCACTGCCACCAGGTGCTTCGCGGTGTCCTGCCGTGCGACGGTTTCGGTCAGTGTGCTGCCCGGTCCCACCTCCAGCAGGATCCGGCCGGGCTCGCCGGCCAGTTCGCGCAGGCCGTCGGCGAACGGGGCCGGCTCGCGCAGGTGGCGGGCCCAGTGGGCCGGGTCCACGGCGTCCTGCGGGCCGATCCAGGTGCCGGTCGCTGCGCAGATGTAGGGCACCTGCGGTGGCTTGAGTTCGTGGCGCGCCACCTTGGCGGCGAACTCGGACGCGTGCGCGTCGGGGATCCGGCCGGCTCCGGCGCGGGAGCGGATCTCGGCGCCGGTGACCGTGACGTCGATGGCGTCCGCCAGGTCGATCACGCCGGCCAGGCAGGCGGCCACGTACTGGCCGTCGCCCTCGCCGATCATCGCGGCGGGGTGTACTCCCCACGACTGCCACAGCCGGGCGAGGGACCACTGCAGGGTGAAGGCCGCGGCCGCCACGCCGCGCGGGTCGTCCTGCGGTGCCTTCGGACCGTCCCAGGTGGAGGGGAGGAGCAGGGCGCGCAGGTCGTACCCGAGCAGTGGCCGCGCCAGTTCGGCGCAGCGGTCCACCTGCTCGGCGAAGGCCGGTTCGCGGCGGTGGATCGCCGGGGCGGCGTCGGGCCGGTGCGAGGCGCTGCCGGGGAACATGAAGGCCACCTGGCGGGCTTTCACGTCGTTGGCGGTGTCGACGGCTCCGGGCTTTGCCAGCGCCCGGAGGGCGGCTGTGGCTTCGGCCCGGTCGCGGCAGACCAGGTGCCGGCGGTGGGGGAAGGCGCGGCGGCCGACCTGGAGGGTGTAGGCGACGTCGGCGAGGTCGAGGTCGTCCTGGCGGTCCAGGCGGTCGGCGAGGTTGTTCGCCGCGTCGGCCAGGGCCTTGCCGGTGCGTGCGGACAGGACGAGCAGTTGCCGGTCGTGTGTGTGCGGTGCGGAGGCCTGCGGTGTCGGTGTCGGTGCGGGTGCCTCTTGGAGGACCACGTGCGCGTTGGTGCCGCCGACCGCGAAGGCGCTGACGCCGGCGCGTCGCGGTGTCGCGGCGCGCGGCCAGGGGCGGGCGGTGGTCGGGACGTAGAAGGGTGTGCGGTCCAGTAGGAGCGCTGCGTTGGGCGTGTCGTAGTTGATGCTCGGCGGGATCTCGCCGTGTTCGAGTGCCAGTACGGCCCTGGCGAAGCCGGCCGCCCCTGCGGCGGCGTCCAGGTGGCCGATGTTGGCCTTCGTCGAACCGATCGCGCAGTAGTTGCGCTCCTTGGTGTCGAAGGCCTTGGTGAGCCCGGCCACCTCGATGGGGTCGCCGAGTGGGGTGCCGGTGCCGTGTGCCTCGATGTAGCCGATGGTCTCCGGCGGGACGCCGGCGACGGCCTGGGCGGTGGCGATCACCTCGGCCTGTGCCTGCATGCTGGGCGCGTTGAATCCGAATTTCGCCGAACCGTCGTTGTTGACCGCGCTGCCGAGGATGAGCGCGCGGATGTGGTCGTTGTCCGCGAGCGCGTCGCTCAGCCTGCGCAGCGCGACGACCGTGACGCCGTAGCCGGGGACGGTTCCGCTGGAGGCGGCGTCGAACGGCCGGCAGTGGCCGTCACGGGCGAAGATGCCGCCCGCGACCACCGGGTAGCCGCCGATCAGCGGGACGGGCAGTGCCACTCCCCCGGCCAGTGCCATGTCGCATTCGTGGCTCAGCAGCGACTGGCAGGCGAGGTGGATGGCGACGAGCGAGGTGGAGCAGGCCGACTGCACGGTCATCGCGGGGCCGCGCAGGTTGCACAGGTAGGCCGCCCTGGTGGCGAGGAAGTCCTTGTCGTTGTAGGGGCGGGCGGAGAAGGCCGCCAAGGATCCGCGGAACTTGGCGTTCGCGAGGAGGTTCAGCGGCAGGTACTTGCTGGCGAACTGGCCGGCGTAGACGCCCACGGCGCCGTCGAAGCGCGCCGGGTCGTGCCCGGTGTCCTCCAGGGCGTGCCAGACGGTCTCGACGAAGATCCGCTGCTGCGGGTCGCTGATCTCGGCCTGTTCCCGGCTGTACCCGAAGAACTCCGCGTCGAAGTGGTCGGCGTCCTCGATGACGGCGGCGGCGGGCACGTAGTCGGGGTGGGCCACCATGTCTACCGGCCAGCCGGCGTCGGTCAGTTGCCGGGTGCTGAACCTGGAGACCGACTCGACGCCGTCGCGCTGGTTGCGCCAGAACTCCTCGATGGTGGCGGCTCCCGGCAGTCGTCCGGCGATCCCGACGACCGCGATCGGCTCCATCCCGTCTTCCATTTCGGTACTCACCCAAGGCCCCCAACGGCTCGATGCCGTGTCGAATTGTTCGTTGGCACTGTCACACCCCCGTCCTTCCGGCGCGCCGTGCTGCGTGTCCGGCGACGCGGCGGGCGGCTCCCCGGGCGGCGGCCGCGCCGACCGCCTCGTCGGGCCCTTCGGCCGGCTTGTGGTCGATGGCCTCGGCGAGGGCCCGTGCGGACGGGTACCGGAACATGTCGACCAGCGAGAGCCCGCTGTCCCGGTGTTCGAGCAGCCGGGCCCTGGCCACCACTACGAGCAGCGAGTTCCCGCCGAGGTCGAAGAAGCTGTCGTCCAGGCCCACCCGGTCGACGCCGAGTACCTCGCGCCACACGTCGGTGACCAGCCGCTCGGTCGCGTTCGTGGGCGGCGCGTACGCCGTGGTGCCCTCGGGTCGCGTGTCCGACAGGTCGGGCAGTGCCCTGCGGTCGACCTTTCCGTTCGGGGTCAGCGGCATCGCGTCGATGGGGTGGAACGCGCTGGGCACCATGTAGGTGGGCAACCGTGTGGCGAGGAAGGCGCGCAGTTCGGCGCCGGTCGTCGGCCGGCCGGTTGCCGGAACGTGGTAGCCGATGATCCGTTGTTCCGCGCCGGTGCCCCGGATGACGGCGACCGCCGAGCGGACCCCTTCGTGTTCGGCGAGTGCCGTCTCGATCTCGCCGAGTTCGATCCGGTGGCCGTGCAGCTTCACCTGGTCGTCGAGCCGGCCGAGGAACTCGAGTGCGCCACCGGGCGTCCAGCGGGCGAGGTCGCCCGTTCGGTAGACCCGGGCGCCCGGCCGGCCGGCGAACGGATCGGGCTGGAAGCGTTCGGCGGTCACCTCGGTACGGTTGAGGTAGCCGCGGACCACGCCGCCCCCGCCGAGCAGCAGCTCTCCGGGTACGCCCGTCGGGCACAGCCGCATGTCGCGGTCGACCACGTAGGCGCGGACGTTCGCCAGTGGCCGCCCGATGGATACCGGGCCGCCTCCGGGCGGGGCCTGGGACGTCGTGGCCCAGACCGCGGCCTCGGTCGGCCCGTACATGTTGTGCACCGTGCCGGTGACGGCGTCGGCGAGCTCGCGGGCCAGGTCGGCGGGGAGCGCTTCGCCGCCCACCAGCAGCCGGCTGAGCCGGGGCAGTTCGGCGCGAGCGTCCTGGTCCGCGAGCAGGGCGCGGGCCAGTGAGGGTGTGCACTGCAGGTGCGTCACGGCGTGCTCGCGCAGTTGTGCGGCGATCGGTTCCTCGGCCTTCGCCAGTGCGGCGTCCCGGCGCTCGTCGCTGATGTCCCGGACGGTCGTCAGGTGTGTCAGGGCGTCGAGTGCCGCCTTCTCGTCGACGCCGAAGTCGATCAGGCAGGCGACCTCGTCGACGCCGGCGGCCTTCATCCGGTCCACCATGTCGGCGCAGACCTGCGGTGTGCCGAGCAGGCTGGCGGTGGCGAAGAACCGGTCGAACGCCCGGTCGACCAGCTCGCGCAGTTCCCGGGGCGGCAGCGCCTTGAAGTCCTGGGCGCTGCCGGTGGTGGCGCCGAGCGAGGCGATCAGGTCGAAGGAGGTCTCCAGGTACCGGCTCATCGGCTCCCGGACCAGTTCCCGCACCTCGTCGAGGTCCGGACCGACGAACGTGTGGACCATGACCGCCACATGGCCGTCCCCGGGGTGCCCGTGCTCGCGCCAGGTCCTGCGGTACAGCGCGATCTTCTCGGCCAGTTCCTCCAGGCTGTGTCCGAGGAGATGGGTGAGCACGCCGGTGCCGGCCTCGCCGGCCATCCGGAAGGTCTCCGGATGCTTGGCGCTGGTCAGCCACACCGGCAGCTCCGGCTGGACGGGCCGGGGGAACACCCCGACCTCGACTTCGGCGCCGACGCCGTTGCGCCGCGGCACGTTCTCGCCGCGCCACAGCTTGCGGACCTCCGCGAGGCCGTCCATCATCAGCTGCTTGCGCTTGTCGTACCGGTCCGGTGCGAACGCGAAGTCGTTGGCGTGCCAGCCGGACGCGAGGGAGATGCCGACCCGGCCGGCCGAGATGTTGTCCACGACGGACCATTCCTCGGCCACCCGCAAGGGGTCGTGCAACGGCAGGACCACGCTGCCCGCGCGCACCTGGACCCGTTCGGTGATCGCGGCGACGGCCGCCGCCGTCACCGAGGGGTTCGGGTACAGCCCGCCGAACCGGTGGAAGTGGCGTTCGGGGGTCCACACGGCCGTGAAGCCGTTGCGGTCGGCGAACTTCGCGCCGTCGAGCAGGAGGCGGTAGCGGTCGTCGGAGCCGGCTTGCGAGTCGCTGCCGAAGTAGAGCAGGCTGAAGTCGATGGGGCGGGCGCGGGCCTGGGCCACCGCGGCCGATTGCGCGGCGGCCGAGGCCGACGGCAGGGGCGGTTCGGCGCGCAGCACGACCCGGTGGCCGTGCGTCAGCGCCCACAGCAGCTCGACCACGGAGATGTCGAAGGAGACGCTCGTCACGGCGAGCCAGGTGCTGGGCTCGTCGGCGCCGAAGACGTCGTTCATCCCGGCGAAGAGGTTGGCCACGTTGCGGTGGGTGACCATGACCCCCTTCGGCTGTCCGGTGGATCCGGACGTGTAGATCACGTACGCCAGGTTGTCGGGGGTGAGCACCGCGGGCGGATCGTCGGGCGGGTCGTCCGGTGCCCCGGCCGGATCGGGCACCACGACCTGGGCGGCGCCGAGCCGCCCGGCGGCCGCGGCGGACCGGGAGTCCGCCACGACCAGCCGCACGCCGGCGTCGCCGACCATGAACGCCAGCCGATCGCGCGGGTAGCCGGGGTCCAGCGGGAGATACGCGGCACCCGCCTTGAGGATCCCCAACAGGGTGACCATCAGCAGGGAGGTGCGGCCGAGGTGGACGCCGACCGGCTCGTCCGGTGCCACGCCGAGCCGGCGCAGCCGGCCGGCGAACCGGTCGGCGAGCCGGTCGAGTTCGCGGTAGGTCAGGGTGGCGTCGGCGGCGACCACGGCGACCGCGTCGGGTGTCGCGGCCACCCGCTGCGCCAACACGTGGTGGACCAGGACGTCTGCGGTACCGGTCCGGGTGCCGGCCTGCCAGTGGGCCAAGGTGGCGAGCTCGCCCGCCGGCAGCACCGCCAGTTCGTCGACGGGCCGGTCCGGGGCGTGCGCGGCGGCGGTCACGACCTGGACGTATCGCTCGGCGATCCGTTCGGCGGTCGCGTCCTCGAACAGGTCCGTGCTGTACTCCAGCCGGCCGGTCACGCCGGCCGGGGTTCGCGTGAGGCTCAGCGTGAGGTCGAAGCGCGCCGCGCCGGTGTCGCCCAGTACCGGGTGCACCTGGCAGCCGTCCAGGCGAAGCCCCGCTCCTTCCTCTTCGTAGCGGTAGCTGAACAGCACCTGGAACAGCGGGTTCTGGGCGAGGTCACGGTCGGGGTGCAGCTCTTCGACGAGCTTCTCGAACGGCAGGTCCTGGTGGGCCAGCGCTGCCTTGACTTCCGCCCACAGCCGCCGGATCAGCTCACGGAACGTCGGGCCGGACCCGAGGTCGCAGCGGAGCACCAGGGTGTTGGTGAAGAATCCGATGAGACCGGCCAGTTCGGGCCGTTCGCGGCCGGAGACCGGGGTGCCGACCACGACTTCGTCCCCGTCGACGTGCGCCCGGAGCAGCACCGTGAAAGCGGCGAGCAGGACGCTGTAGAGCGTGATGCCTTCCGTTCTGCCCAGTTCCTCGAGCCGCTGGACCGATGCCGAGGGCAGCTCGAACGTGAGCGCGGCGCCGCGGTGGCTCTGTACCGGCGGGCGGGCGTGGTCGGTGGGCAGTTGCTGGGCGGGCATGCCGGCCAGCTTGTCCGTCCAGTACGCCAGCAGCCGGTCGAGCTCGGGCCCGGCCAGTGTGTTCTGCTGCCACTCGGCGAAGTCGGCGTACTGCAGGGGCAGGTCGGGCTCGTGCCGTTCCTGGCCGTTCAGGGCGGCCAGGTACTGGACTTCGAGTTCCCTGCCGAGCGTGCCGACCGACGCGCCGTCACAGGCGAGGTGGTGCACGGTGAGCAGCAGCCGGTGCTGCTGTTCGCCCAGGCGCAGCAGGCGGGCCCGGATGACCCGGCCGGCCACCAGGTCGAACGGGGTGCCGGCTTCCTCGTCCGCGAGCCGTGCCACCTCGTCCGCGGTGCGGCCGGGTGCGGTGAGGTCGACGACGGGCAGGGGCACGGGGGCGGGTGGCAGGACCACCTGGTGGGGTGTCCCGCCGGTCGAGCGGAAGGCGGTTCGCAGGATCTCGTGGCGTCGCACGACTTTGGTCAGCGCCTGTTCGAGGGCCGTGTGGTGCAGTGGGCCGGTGATGTCGTAGCCGAGCGGGACGTTGTAGATCGCGCTGCCCGGCTGCAGCTGGTCGAGGAACCACAGTCGCCGTTGCGCGTACGACAGCGGAGCCGGGCCGTCCTCTTCGATGGCTCCGCTCACTGCTGCACCTCGGGTTCCTGCGCCGCGCGGCGGTTGCGGGGCCTGATCGGTGCGGGGCCTGTTTCCGGTCCTGCCGTCGCGGCGGTCACGGCGTCCGCCAGGCTCGCCACGGTGGGTCGCTGGAGGAATGTGGCGATCGGCACCTGGACGCCGAAGGCGTCGTTCACCTGGGCCACCAGGCGGGCCGCGAGCAGGGAATGGCCGCCGATGCGGAAGAAGTCGTCCGCGCGCCCCACCGGCTGGTCCTGGAGCAACGCTGACGCGAGTTGCGCGACGCGTTGTTCCGTCGGTGTGCGCGGTGCCTGCTCCGCCTCGGGTTCGGCCGGGGTGCTGGGTGCCAGAGCGGCCAGCGCGTCATGGTCCACCTTGCCGTGTTCGGTGAGCGGCAGGGCGGGAAGCACCATGACCGCGTCCGGCACCATGTAGGCGGGCAGCCGGTCCCGCAGGAACGCCAGCAGCTTCTCGTCGGGGGCGGTTTCGCTCAGGCCGGCGCCGCAGGCGTACGCCACGAGTGAGACCTCGGCCCCCGCCGCGCGGGCGACGACGACGGCGTCCCGTACGTCCGGGTGTTCCCTGAGCGTTGCCGCGACCTCTTCGGGCTCGATCCGGAAGCCGCGGATCTTCACCTGTTCGTCCGCGCGGCCGAGGAATTCCAGCTGCCCGTCGGGACGCCAGCGGGCCAGGTCGCCGGTGCGGTAGAGGCGTGCGCCGGGTCGGTCGGTGAACGGGTCGGCGGGGAAGCTCTCGGCGGTGAGCGCCGAGCGGTTGACGTAGCCGCGGGCCACCGCCGGACCGCCGAGGTACAGCTCGCCGCGGACACCGGTGGGCACGGGTTGTCCTTCGGCGTCCAGCACGTGGGCGTCGATGCCGCTGATCGGCCTGCCGATGGGCGGGCGCAGTGCTGCCGGGTCCGGCGCTACGAGGCCGGCCGTGGCCACCACGGTGTTCTCGGTCGGTCCGTAGTGGTTGTACAGCCGGAACGGCAGCCCGGTGGCGGGCGCTGCCGGCAGCACGTCGCCGCCGGTCAGCAGCGCGCGCAGTGCGGTGTCGGCCGGCCACGGCTCGGCCAGTACGGCCGCGGCGACGGGGGTCGGCAGGAATGCCGCGGTGATGCGCTCGCCGCTGAGCCAGCGCACCAGTTCCGCCGGTGCGGCCCGGAATTGCGGCGGGACGACGCTCAGGGTGGCGCCGGCGGCGAGGGTTGGCCAGATCTCCCAGGTCGACGCGTCGAACCCGGGACTGGCGAACAGCGTGGTCCGGTCCTGCGGGCCGAGCGCGTACGCGGCCAGGTGCCAGGCGACCAGGTTCGCGAGTCCCCGGTGCGCCAGTGCCACGCCCTTGGGCCGGCCGGTCGATCCCGACGTGTAGATGAGGTACGCCAGCCGCTGCGGGGTGACCTGGTCGGCGTGGACCGGCTCGTCCGTGGTGTCGGATTCCAGGTCGAAGACGTGGAGGCTCTCCGTGGACGTCGGCAGCTGCGGCAGCGTCCGGGGGGTGACGAGGACCTTGCGGACGCCGGCGTCCTGCAGGATGTAGGCGGTTCGCTCGGCCGGGTAGCTCGGGTCCACGGGCAGGTAGCAGCCGCCGGCCATGAGCACCGCGAGTTCGCCGACCACCAGTTCGACGGAACGGTCGGCGTACACGGCGACCGGTTCCTCGGCGGTGATGCCGGACTCGCGGAGCCGGTGGGCCAGCCCGCCGGCGCGCCGCCAGAGCTCTCCGTAGCTGAGCTGTCCGTCCGGCCAGCGCACCGCGACGGCGTCCGGTCGGGTCCGGGCCTGCCGTGCGATCAGTTCGGTCACCGGCTGGGTGTCGGCCGCGGCGGGCCCGCGGGACCAGCGGTCGAGCTGGTCCGCCTCCGTGTCCGGGAGCAGGCGCAGCGCTCCCACGCGGGTGTCGGGCGCGGCCATCGCGTCGGCGAGCAGGGTCAGGTAGTGCGTGACCATCCGCTCCATGGTGGCCTCGTCGAACAGGTCGGACGAGTGCTCCCAGATCATGTAGAGGTCGTCGTCCTCGGGCCGGGCCTCCCGGCCGAGGCGCTGCTCGGCCCGCGGGATCACGATCACGTTGAGGTCGGCCTTGGCCGTGCGGTTCGAGCGTTCGGTGACCTTGCCGGTGAGCCCGCCGAAGTCGACGTCGGGCACCGCGGAGTCGTGGAAGCTGAACATGACCTGGAACAGCGGGGTGCGTGAGGGGTCACGGGCCGGGTCGATGGCGTCGATCACCGAGTCGACCGGGGTGTCCGACCAGGCCAGCGTCTCGGCGACGCTCTGGCGCACCTGCGCCAGCAGCCGGCTGAACGGCTGGTCGGCCGACACCTTGGTGCGCAGGACCAGGGTGTTGACGAGCATGCCGAGCAGCGGCTCCAGCTCGGGGATGTTGCGGTTCGCCGCGCCGGTGCCGACGAGCATGTCCTGCTGGCCGGTGTAGCGGTACAGCAGGGCCGCGAAGCCCGCGTACATGGTGGAGAACAGCGACACCCGGTTCTCGCGGCTGAAGGCCCGCAGTTCCCGGGCCAGTTCGGCGGGGATCAGGATGCGCGGTGCCCGGCCGCGGAAGGTCATCACCGGCGGGCGGGGCCGGTCGGCGGGCAGCTCCAGGATGTGCGGGGCGCCGGCCAGTCGGGCGGTCCAGTGGTCGACGTGGGCGCGCAGCACGTCGCCGCGCATCCAGTCCCGCTGCCAGATCGCGTAGTCCGCGTACTGGACGGGCAGTTCGGGCAGCGGTGAGGGCTTTCCGGCGGCGAAGGCCGGGTAGATGGCGCGGAACTCGGACAGGAACACCGAGAGCGACCAGCCGTCGTGGACGAAGTGGTGTTCCACGTGGAGGAAGGTGTTCTGGCCGTTCCCGTGTCGCAGCAGGACCCAGCGGGCCAGCGGCGGCTTGGTCAGGTCGAACGGCTCGCGAAGCTGTGCGGCGACCACCTCGTCGGCCTGCTCGGCGGGGACGTCGATCACCTTCAGCGAGGCCTTGGCCTGCGCCAGCGGACGCTGGTAGCCGACTCCTTCGACGGCGACGAAGGCGGTCCGCAGGACCTCGTGCCGGCGGACGATCTCGTCCAGTGTCGCGCGCATGGCGTCGACGTCCACCTCGCCCTGCAAGGAGACCGTGGCCTGGAAGTTGTAGGCCAGGTTGCCGGGCGACAGCTGTTCGAAGAAGAAGACCCGTTCCTGTGGCAGGGACAGCGGGATCGGCCGGTCCCGGTCGGCTCGGCGCACCGGCGGCGCGGTCGGGGCGATCACGTGGGCGGCGGGTGCCCGGCCGTCGTCTCCGGCCACGGCGGCCCGCTGGTCGATGATCGCGGCGAGGGCGGCGACGGTGGGCGCGTCGAACAGGTCGGGCATGCTCACCACGGTGTGCAGTTCCGCCGCGATGCGGCCGGCCAGGCCGGCGACGAGCAGCGAGTTGCCGCCGAGTGCGAAGAAGTCGTCGTGGGCGCCGACCTCGGTGCCGCCGAGCAGCCTGGACACGATTGCCGCCAGGGCCACCTCGGTCGGGGTGCGGGGCGGCGCGGCGACGTCGGCCAGGCCGGCCGCGGTCCGGTCGGGGGCGGGCAGCGCGGCGCGGTCGACCTTGCCGTTGGGGGTCAGCGGCAGCGCGGGCAGCACGACGACCGCCGCCGGCACCATGTAGGCGGGCAGCCGGGCGGCGACGAAGTCGACCAGCTCGGCCGTGGGGACGTCGGTGACCACGTAGCCGACCAGGCGCGCGTCCGGGCGGCCGGAGTGTTCGACCGCCACGAAGGCGTCCCGGACGCCGGGGTGCTGCTTGAGGACCGTGGCCACCTCGCCGGGTTCGATCCGGAACCCGCGGATCTTGGCCTGGTCGTCGTAGCGGCCGATGTACTCGAAGACCCCGTCCGGCCCGCGGCGGACCTTGTCGCCGGTCCGGTACATCCGCTGCCCGGGGGCGCCGATGTCCGGCACGAACGCCGCGGCCGTGCTCGCCGGGTCGTCCAGGTATCCGCGGGCCACGCACGCGCCGGCCAGGCACAGCTCGCCGGCTTCGCCGTCGGGCACCGGGTCGAGCCCGTCGAGCACGTAGCAGCGCACGCCGTCGACGGGCACCCCGATCGGCGGCGGCACGGGTCCTCCCGCCAGCACCTCGCCGGCCGTCACCTTCACCGTGCCCTCGGTCGGCCCGTAGAGGTTGATCACGGTGAACGGCAACCCGTCCGGCACACCGCGCTGCATCGCCGAGCCGCCGGTGTGCAGGAAGCGGAGCACCGTGTGCGCCGGCCAGGTCTCGTCGAGGACGGCCTCGGCCAGCGGTGTGGGCAGGAAGGTCACGGTGATCTGCTCGTCGGCCAGCCAGGCGGCGAGCGCGGGGGGCGAGGTGCGCACCTCGGCGGGCGGCACCACCAGCGTGGCGCCGGCGGTCAGGGTGAACCAGATGTCCTGGACGGACACGTCGAATCCGGGACTGGCCAGCAGGGTCGACCGGTCCTCCCGCCGGGTCCGGTAGGTCTTGTGGTGCCAGTGCATCAGGTTGGCCAGGCTCGCGTGGGTCACCGCGACGCCCTTCGGCCGGCCGGTGGAACCCGACGTGTAGATCACGTACGCCAGTTCGGCGCCGTTCAGTGGGGGCGGTGCCAGGATGGTCGCGTCGGACGGTTCCTCGGTCAGATCGACCACCAGGACGTCGTCGCCGAGCGGTGCCCCGCCGGACACCAGCGGCGCGGTGCTGAGGACCGCGGCGGCGCCGGAGACTTCCAGCAGTTGGCGGATCCGCTCGGCCGGGTGGGCCGGGTCCAGCGGCAGGTAGGCCGCGCCCGCCAGCAGGGCGGCCAGCTCGGCGACCACCAATTCCGCTGACCGGTTGGCGTAGACGGCCACGACGCTGTCCTGGCCCACCCCCCGCTCGGTGAGCTTGATCGCCAGAGCGGACGCGTGCGCGGCAAGGCTGCGGTAGGTCAGCCTCAGGTCGCCGTCCTGCACCGCGACCGTGTCCGGTGCCTCGGCCACCCGGGCGTGAAATTCATTGAGCACCATCTCGCACGTATCCTTCACTGCTGAGAGTGGGCGGCTAAACCGGCGTGCTTCACGGCCTGGCGCAAACTCAGCGGGCGCATGTCCGTCCAGACCTCGCCGATGTGGGCCAGGCATTCCGCCTTGGAACCGCTGACGCCGTCACCGCGCCAGCCGAGAGGCAGGTCGCGGTCGGCGGGCCAGATCGAGTACTGCTCCTCGTCGTTGAGCACGACCACATAGGACTGGGTGTCGCCGTCCATGGGTTCCTCCGGTTCGGCGGGATACGGGTTGATCTGCTGCTGGTCGTGCCCCTGCGGCCGTCATGTCGGGCGTCGCGGCCGTGGACGCGGGGTGACGGGCATGGTGAGTGCTGCGGGCACGGTTAGTGCTGCGGGAGGTCGCGAAGACAAAATGCGTTCGGAGCCTCGCAGCCGAGTTCTCCTTCGAATGCGGCCCGGAAACGGCTGGTTGCCACCTCGGCACCATCAAGGCAACCGGACCGACCCCGCACCCGATGACCGACGAGCACCGGTCGCGTGCGGACTCCGGGACCACCGCTGTCGGAGAAAACCACCCCCCATGCGTTCCACTCCAACAGCATGGGTCGCATCGGTTCGCGGCAATAGAGTATGGCAATTACTCCGGCAGTCCGTTAGATCAAGGATTGGGCGGATAGGCGGTATTCGCTTTCGCTCACCGCCGGTCGCCGGCCAGGTCGGCCGCGGCCTCGGCGAACGCCCGGACGCGGGCGGTGGCGTGGCCGTCGGGCCAGATCAGGCCCCACTCGAGCGGCGGCGCGCCGTCGAGGGGGACGTAGGCGACGTCGGGGCGCGGGTAGTAGCGCCGGGCGTGGGCGCCGACGGGCAGGACCCCCTGCCCGGCCCCGACGAACATGAGTGCCTCCTGGACGGTCTCGGCCACCGGGCCGGGCGCGGCGGGTGCCCGGTCCGGGCGCTGCGGCGGCACGGCGACGGCGTCCGGGCGCTGCGGCGGCACGGCGACGGCGTCCGGGCGCTGCGGCGGCACGGCGACGGCGTCCGGCAGCAGCCGCACCACCGGCTCCTGCGCCAGGTCCCCGACCGAGACGCCGCCCGGACGGTCGAAACGGTGTCCGACGGGGACGGCGAGCATACGGGCCTCGCGCACCAGGACCGGGCCGCAGCCGATGCCGGGCTCGTGCACCGGGAAGGGCCCCAGGCACAGGTCGACGTCGCCGCCACGCAGCCAGCGGATCGTCTCCGTCATCCGGGCCTCCCGCAGGTGTACCTCGCAGTCGGGGGCCCGTTCCCGGAACAACTCGGCCACCCCGATGAGGAGTTGCCCGGCGGCGGCACCGACGTAGGCGACCCGCAGGCTGCCCGACAGGCCCCGCCCGGCGTCGACGGCTCCCTGCAGCGCCGCCCCGACGGCCGCCCAGGCGGGCCCCAGATCGTCGGCCAACCTGCGCCCGAGCGGCGTGAGTTCGACCCGGCGGCTGGTGCGCTCGAACAGCGCCGCCCCCACCCGCCGCTCCAGCTTGCGGATCGTCTGGCTGACCCGCGCGGTGGATACCCGCAGTCTCTCGGCGGTACGCCCGAAATGCAGCTCCTCCGCGAGCGTCAGAAACGACTCCACTTCGTACCGCTCGATCACACGCCACCCCGTCGTTAAGCCCGAGTTCACGATCATTGCGCAGAGCGCCGTTGTTCGCCAACGATCACGGCGGCAGAGTGGATCACGTCGAAACCGGCCTCTCCCACCCGACGGAGGACACCATGACCACCAACCCGCTGCAGGCCCTGACCGCGAAGCCCGACGACACCGCCTCGGTCGTCGCCGAACTGCGCGACCGCGCCGAAATCACCGACGCCCTCTACCGGTTCGCCCTCGGCCAGGACCTGAAGGACCGCGAACTCTTCGCCTCGGCCTTCACCGCCGACGCGGAACTCGACTTCCGCCCCGCCGCCGCCCGCTGGGGCGGCGAGCCGCCCCTGATGACCGGTCGGGACTTCATCGTCGACACCATCCTGGCCATGTTCACCGGACGGGTGGACACCACCCACCAGGTCACCAACCCGCGCATCGACATCGACGGGGACACCGCCCGCCTCACCGCCCTGGTCGAGGCCCAGCACCTGCTCACCGCCGACCCGGACACCCACGCCCTGCTCAAGAACCCCTACACCCTCGACCTCGTGCGCGACGGCGGCCGCTGGCTCATCCGGCGGATGCGCATCGACAACACCTGGTACACCGGCGACCCCGCGGCCGTCTTCGGCGCCTGACCGAACGGAGACCGGGACCGGAACGGGAAGGGAAGGGGAAGGGGAAGGGGAGCAGGCGGCGGCCAGCAGGGAGCAGGGAGCAAGCGGCGGGCAGGGGCGGGCCGGGAGGGGTTCAGCGGCGGTAGGCGGCCGCCGCGATGCGGACGAACGAGGGGATCAGCGGGTTCGTGTCGCCCTCGTTCCACACCGCCACCACCCGGCTCGGCGCCACGCCGGCCAGCGGCACCACGGCCAGCCCCTCGGGCACCCCGTGCCCGAGGGGGGTCATGCCGACCGTGCCGTTCCAGAGCACGGCCTGCCGGCATTCCTGGACGGCCCGCACCACCGGCCCCTCGCGCGGCTCACCGCAGTTCCAGTACGACTGCCACAACGGGTCCGTGCCGTCCGGGAACCGGAACCAGCGCCGGCCCGCCAGGTCGGCCGGCTCCAGGGACGCGTGGCGGGCCAGCGGGTCGTCCGCGCGCAGCACCACACCGACCGGGTCGGCGCGCAGCTCGCGCACGGTCAGGCCGCGCTCGTCGAACGGCGCCCGGGTGAGGGCGATGTCGACCAGTCCGGCGCGCAGCCCGCAGGTCGGATCGGTCAGGTCGGCCTCGCGGATGCGGACCTCGACGCCCGGGTGGTGCTCGCGGTAGGCGGCGGCCAGCCGGGCGGCGCCCGGGTCGGTGCCGTCCCCGAGGAGGCCGACGGTGACGGCCGCGGGGCCGGCCTGCGCGGCCACGCGGGCGCGTACCCGGTCGGCCCGGTCGAGCAGCTCGCGGGCCTCGGCCAGCAGCACCGCCCCGGCGGGGGTGAGGGTGACGCCCGCGGCGCGGCGGTGCAGCAGGGTGGCGCCGAGGCTCGTCTCCAGCTGTCTGATCGCCCGGCTCAGCGGTGGCTGGCTCATGTGCAACCGGGTGGCGGCACGGCCGAAGTGGAGTTCCTCGGCGACCGCGACGAAGTAGCGCAGTGTCCGCAGCTCCATGCTGCGACGATACCCGTTCGGTATCGGGGGTTTCCGAACCGGTCTTGGACGGCCGGGCCGCCGGGGCGGTGGAATCGAAGCATGACCGACACGCTGCTTCCCGACCCCGCCGTACACGTCTCCGGTGCCCTGGAGATCGCCCCCGACCTGCTGGTGATCCCGAACCGCGGGATCCCGCTGGTCCCCAACATCGGCATCATCGGCGGCACGCGGGCCGTCCTCGTCGTCGACACGGGCCTGGGCACCGCCAACGCCGAGCAGGTCCTCGCCTTGGCGTCCGAGGTGGCCGGGGGGCGCCGGCTGTACCTGACCACGACGCACTTCCACCCCGAACACGCCCTCGGCGCGCACGTGTTCGACGGTCAGGCCACCTACCTCGCCAACCGCGCCCAGGCGGACGACCTGCGGACGAAGGGGCCGGGCTACCTGGAGATGTTCCGCGGCTTCGGCGGGCCGGTGGCCGACCGCCTCGACGCCGGCGTCCGCGTGCCTGCCCCCGACGCGGTCTACGACGGCGGGTACGACCTGGACCTCGGCGGCCGCACCGTGCGGCTGCGGCCCACCGGCCGGGGCCACACCAAGGGCGACCAGGTGGTCGAAGTACCCGACGCCGGTGTGTTGTTCACCGGGGATCTGGCCGAGACCGGACAGTTCGCGATCTTCCCCTGGTTCCCGCCGCACGACACCGACGTCTCCGGGGTCGGCTGGCTGGCGGTGCTGGAGCGGCTGGCCGCCGGCCGGCACCGGGTGGTGGTTCCCGGTCACGGCGGCGTCGGCGGCCCGCAGGTGCTCGCCGACGTCCGCGACTACCTGCGCGAGCTGCGCGACGAGACCTGGCGGCGGCGCGACTCGGCGATGGACGAACGCGCGATCACGGCCGAGGTCCGGGCGCTGTTGATCGAACGCCACCCGCAGTGGGCCGGACAGGAGTGGATCGAGAAGGGCGTCGGCTGCCTGTGCGCCGAACACGCCGGGTGACCCCCCGAGGGTCGGCTCCCGCTGCTGCCGTCGCGCGGTCCCGTCGGCCGCCCGCGCCACGGCGTCACGGCCCTGGGTTCACTGCACGGGGTTCACGGCCCTGGGTTCACGGCCCGCCTCGCACCGATACCGTGCCGTGCAGGACCCGGCCCGCCGCCCGCTGCTCCTCGAGCCACCGGGTGAACGCGTCGATCCGCGCCTCGGGTTCTTGCCCGGGCGGTCCGGCCGGCCCGGTCCGCGGCGGCACGATGACCACCACGGCTTCGCCCCGCTCCCGGGCCGCCGCCAGCCAGCCGGGCGACGCCTCGACCCGTGAGCCCGGCTCCCACCCCTGGCGGCCGCCGACCAGCAGGAGCCGTTCCACCCGGCCGTCGGCGACCTCGACGGCGCCGCTCGTCGGCGGGGGCTCACCGGCGGCGACCACGAAGCCGCTGTCGACCGCGGCCTCCACCAGGTCGGTGTGAAGGGCCGCGCCGACCTCCACGATCAGTTCCGCGACCGGCGGACCCTGCGCCGCCTCGCGGACGACCAGCGCCCACACCACCGGTTCCCGGGCCGCACCGTCACCGTCGCCGTCGCCGTGGTCCGTCTCGTGTGCCATGACTGCTCAACGAGCCGCATCCGCCGACCGCCCGGGTTTCACACGACCGGCCGACGGCGCCCGCAGGGGCACGCGCGGGATCCGGGGCGGCGGGGGGTGCGGCGGGCGGTGCGGCGAGCGAGGTTCGGCCGGTCAGCCCCGGGCTGGCGCGGCGGCGACGCAGAACTCGTTGCCCTCCGGGTCGGCCATCACGATGTGGTGCCCCTCGAACTCCTCCAGGACACTCCCGCCCGCTTCCACCAGCCGCTCGGACTCCGCCCCGATCCGCGCCCACCGCTCCCCCGGGCTGCCGTGGCCCGGCACCCGGATGTCGATGTGGAGCCGGTTCTTCGCGCGCTTCGGCTCGGGGACCCTGAGGAGGCAGAGCCGGGGCCCGGCCCCGTCGGGGTCGCAGAGCCAGGCGCCGTCGTCCGCGCCGTCGCCCTCCGGGAGGTCGAACTGCGCGAGCCACTCCTCACGGGTCCGGAACGGGGCGGGCGGCGGCTCGTCCACGTACCCCAGGGCCGTCTTCCAGAACTCGGCGAGGAGTTTCGCGTCCGCGCAGTCAAGGGTCAGATCGATTCCGGCTGCCATGGCAGGACCGTAGTACGAACCTGCGACAGCCGCGGCCGAGCAGGCCTGCCACACGGCGACGTCTTTCGACCGCCGCCCGGGACCGCCACAATCACCGTATGACGACCGCCACGGACGCGCCGCCCGCGCACGACACTGCCGTCGGCCTCGCCCGGGGGTTCCTGACGGGCGGTGTGATCGGGGTGTCGCTCGCCGCCTTCGTCGTCGGCTGCGTCCTCGAGCACCCCCCGCTGCTCGTCACGGCCCTGGCCCTGCCCACGGCCTACGGCCTGCTCCTCCTGCTCGCCGGTGCGCCGCGGCGTGCCCGGGAGGCGGCCGTCGCGCCCCGCACGGCGCTCGCGGTGATCGAGAGCATGGAGGCCGTCCCGGGCGAGGTGAGCGATGTGCCGGTGCGGTTCGATCTCACCGTCGCACCGCAGGACGCGCCCGCGTACCGCGTCGGGATCACGCAGGACATCCACCTCTCCGAGCTGCCCGACTACCGGCCGCGCGGCGTCCTGGTGGTCCGGTACCCGCCGGACCGGCCGTTGCGGGTGCGGATCGTGACGCGGCCGACACCCGAGTGGGAGGAGCGGGCGGCCGGGGCCCGCATCGACTCGGCGCCCGGGCCGGCCCCGGCGGGAGACCCCGAGCAGGGCCGGGCCGGCGGTTTCGTCACGCTCCTCGGCCTGCTGCTCGGCGCGGCCGCCGTGGTCCTGTTCTTCCGCGCCGACCTGTTCGGCCCGGACGGCACCGCGCAGCCGCCTCCCCCGGAGTCGTCCGGCTCCGTCACGTCGTCCACGACGGTCGTGACGTCCTCCACGACGGTCGTGACGTCGGCGTCCGGCACGGTCGCCCTCGGCCCGGACGGTTCGCTGCTCGAGCGGGGCGCACTGCGCCGGGCCGTCGACTCGCTCACCACGGGCGAGGCCACCCACCAGGCGCTCACCGTCGTCGTGCAGGAACGCCTGCTGACGATCGTGTACTCCCCCGGCGGTACGGGCGTCCCCTCCTTCGACCCGCGTTCGCTGCCCTACGACCGCGTGCCCGCGCTGGTCGAGGAGGCCGGGACCACGCTCGGCCTCGACTCCCCGCAGACGCAGACCTGGCAGCTCGCCGCCGACCGCCTGACCGGCTCCCTCACGATCAGGGTCACCGTGACCGGCCCCGCGGGAACGGCCTCGCTGGAGGCGGACGGACAGGGCACGGTGGTGCGGCGCAGCCCGGCACGCTGAGCCCGCGGGCCGGCCGGTCCGTGCGGCCGGTCCGTGCGGGTGGGGTGGGTGGGTGGTTGGGTGAGTGGTTGGCCGGTTGTCCGCCGGTGTCAAGGGCGGGCACAGTGGGGTGACTTGGGGACTTGGCGACTTGGGGACTTGGGGATCTGATGCGGCGTCGCCGTGGCCGAGCTGCCGGGGCCGGCAGCGGTGCGTGGGGAGGCCGGCCCCGGAGCGGCAGGAGGAGGGCTGATGGGCTGGCACGGGTATCTGGCGTTGTGGTGTGCGGTGTTCGGCGCGGTGGCGTTGTTCGGCTACGGGCGGTCGCTGGCCGGGATGACCCGGGCGCAGCGGACGGTCCGGGTCCGGGGGCGGATCGAGCGGGTGCGGGAGCCCCGGCACGGCGGTTCCCGGCGCGGCGGGATATCGGTGGTCGTCTCGTACCGCGACCCGTCCACCGGTCGGGGGGTCACCGTGACGAACGACGGTGAGTGCGGCGAGTCGATCACCGCCGCGTGGACGGGCCGGGAGGTCGGGGTCCACTACCCGCGCGGGAGACCGCACGCCTACCGGCTCACGAGCGACCTCGGGGAGGGCGGCCGCGGGCTGGGCTGGCCGAACTTCGCGGTGTTTCTGATCTACGTCGGGGCGGTGGTCGTCGCCGCGGTCGACTGGGGCTGGCCCTGGGCGCTGATCGGCGTCGGCGGGCCGTGGGCCGTCTTCGGTGCCTGTCGGCTGCCCGGGAACATCCGCGACACGCGCCGCCGTCGCGAGAAGCTGGCCGCCATGGTCGCCGCCCAGGGCCGTGTCGTGGCGGTGCTCAGGGATGTCAGCACCGACGCGGAGGGCGGCACCTCCACCAGCATCACGCCGGTCGTGGCGTTCACCGCCCGCGGCGGTGCGGCCGTCACCGCCCACTGCGCGTCGGGGGTGCCGGACCCGGCGGGCGCGTACGGCCGGGAGGTCACGGTCCACTACGCACCGGACGACCCGGCCGTGTTCACGCTGGACCGCGCGGGCGAACTCCGCTCCGTGGGAACGGACACCGCGGTCAACGTCGTGGCCCTTCTCGTCGTCGCGGCGGCGGCCGTCGTGGGAGCGGTCCTGCTTTGACGGCGCCGCGGCCCGAGGACGACGAGTACCCGGACGCCCGGACGCCTGCCCCGCGATGACGATCTGGCCGCGGTGACGGCTGCCGCTACAGGATGACGAGCAGCTTGGTGTTCGGCACCAACTTCCGGTTGACGGAGGTCGATTGGACGAACACGGTGTACGCCGGGTTGTCGCCCGGCTTCACCGTGGCTTCCGACTCCGGCAGGCCGAGGAGGCGGCGGGCCGCCGGGCCCGAGAACACCCGGCCCGTCATCCGGCCGGTGGCCGGGTCCTTCTCCGCCACGGCGAGCTGCTTGCCGCCCTGGATCTTCTCCCGCTTGGACAGCTCGTAGAAGGCGCAGCCGGAGGTGTACGCGTGGCCGGCGCGGGTGACGAAATCGCGGATGGGTGTCTGCTCGTCGACCGGGATCAGGATGTACTTGCCGGTGTCCAGGGCGTCGAGATTGGCCTTCACCTCGGCGGTGTTCAGGTCCTGGCCCATGGCGAACAGGTTCCTGGTGCCGCGTACGCCCTGTTCGCGGCCCCGCAGGAAGCTCGTGGCGGCCGTCTTGACGGTGCCGATGGCCTCCTCGACGCCCTTGCTGGAGTCCGCGTCCCAGATCGCGATGTTGCCCGCCGGGAAGCCGTACTCCTGGGCGGTGCGCTTGGCCAGGGAGTTCGGGACCAGGATGGCGGAGGTCCAGTGGTCGGGGAGGTCGTCCATGGCGCCGTGGATGCGGTCGATCCAGGTGCGCAGGACGGTCTTGCCCTTTCCGGCGGGCACGCGGGTGTGCATCTGGCCGGTCTGGGAGTAGCCGGAGGCGTTCTCCTCGCCGTCGGTGACGACGACTTGGAGGAAGGAGTGTTCGCCGTAGCCTTCCCAGATGTTCTTCAGGTCGTCGATGGACTTCACGCCTGCTTCGATCAGCGCCGTCGCCCCGTTGTCGACCTGGTAGAGGCCTCGCAGGGACGGCAGGTGCTTGACGTCCATGTCCCAGACCAGGTTCTGCACCTCGTGGTCGAAGGCGTAGAGGCTGATGCGGGTCTCGTGGCCGAGGCGGTCGGACTCCTCCTGCAGGCCCTTCACGAACTCGTCGACCACGCGGACGAGTTGTGCCTGGTGCTGGCGCATCGAACCGGACTTGTCGACCACGAGCGAGACGTGGTTGACCTTGTGCTTGATCCTGTTCGCGGACATGGCTCTCCCCGATTCCAACGCCTCTTCCGACGCCTTTTCCGGCGCCCCTCCGACGTTGTTTCCACCCTATGAGGGGGCTCTGACATCGGGTTCGGGGCCGGGTTCGCGCGGCTGCCGGCCGTCCGTCGGGGGCGGCCGGGACTTCGGGGGGCGGGGGCGTCCCGAGGTCCCGGCCGTGGGAGGTACCGGCCGACGTGGGGGCGTGGCCGGTGTGCTCAGCAGCCCGGCGAGGGGGTGGTGGGGCTGCTGTGACGGGAATGCTAGACCCGGCCGGTATCTCTGAACAGGCCTGTGACCTGCTATTTTCCGGGCGCGAACATGCCAGGGTCGGGCCCGGGGCGGGAACCGGCCGGAAGCGGGCCGGCCGGCGCGGGGTCAGCTGTCGGCGCGGGGGGCGAAGACGCCGAAGGTGGCGCCCTGCGGGTCGCGGATCACCGCGAGCCGCGGGCCGTTGTCCATCTCCACGTCGACGGGCCCGTGCAGGACCTCGGCGCCGAGGCGGGTCGCGGTCGCCGCGGACGCGTCGACGTCGGCGACCGCGAAGAACGGGTTCCAGTGGGACGGGACCTCGGGCGGGATGGAGGCGTCCATGGCCATGACGCCGCCGAACATCCGGTCGGCCAGGCCGACCATCGGGTAGGTGTCGTGCGGCCAGACCTGCCAGCCGAAGAGGTCCTTGTAGAAGGTGAGCGCGGTGTCCTTGTCCCGGGTCGACAGGTCGGCCCAGCCGAAGGCGTTCGGCTCGTCCACCACGCCGAAGCCGGCGAACCTCCGGGTCTGCCAGACGGCGAACGGCGCGCCGGTCGGGTCGCTGAGCAGGGCCCAGCGGCCGAGGTCGCCGACCTCCATCGGGCCCATCCACACCTGGGCGCCCGCCTTCTTGGCGGACTCGCAGGTGTCGTCGACGTTGTCGGCGGCGAAGGACAGCAGCCACATCACCGGCTGCTGGGGGTTCATCAGCGGGGCCACGGCCGCGGCGGGCGCGCCGTCGTGGGAGAAGGTCGTGTAGCCGCCGTACTGCGGGTCCGGGTCGGCCTGGGCGGTCCAGCCGAACAGTTCGCCGTAGAACTGCTCGGCTGCGGGGAGGTCGCGGGCGCTCAACTGTGCCCAGCACGGGGAACCAGGGACGATCTCGGTTGCCTTCAACGCACTGCCTCTCGACGCGGTTTCCTGGGACTGCCGCCACGGACAGCGCCGACGGTTTCGCCGTTCCCGCTGGTCAGGCGGCTGGCGGTGAGCCTAGTGGACCGACGGCCTCCCGGCCGGGCACCTCGCGCAGCGCGTCGGGTGCGCGTTACCGGGCGACCCAGGTGGCGGTGAGGGCCTGGACGGCCGATCCGTCGAGGTCCCCCAGCTTGGTCCCGGCGAAGGCGCGCGCGGCGTCGGAGGTGAGCAGCCGGAAGGCGGGCCGTTCGGCCGTGAGCTGGTCGACGATGCGCGCGGCCACGTCCTGGGAGGTCTGGGCGTTGGCGAAGGCGTCGCGGGTGCGGTCCAGGTAGGCGGACAGGGCCGGGGCGTACGGTCCGGCCTGTTGCGGGGCGTCGGCGGTGAGGCCGACGTTGGCGACGAACTCGCTGGCCACCGCTCCCGGTTCGATCACGCCGACGGTCACGCCGGTGGTGGCCGCGACCGGCGCGAGGGACTCCATGAAGCCTTCGACGGCGAACTTGGCGGCGCAGTAGGCCTCGTTGAAGGGCTGGCCGATGACGCCGCCGACGCTGGTCACGGTCAGCACGCGGCCGCGGCTCGCCCGCAGCAGGGGCAGGGCGGCCTTCGTGACGTGCAGGACGCCGAAGAAGTTGACCTCCATGACGGCGCGCACGTCCTCGACGCTCTCCTGTTCGAGGGTGCCGACGTGGCCCGCGCCGGCGTTGTTGACCAGCGCGTCCAGCCGGTCGAGGCCGGCCAGGCAGGCCGCAACGGAGGCGGGGTCGGTCACGTCCAGGGCCCGGACGTCGACGGTGACGGCGGCTTCCTCGGCTGCGGCGAGCAGTGCGCCGGCCTTGGCGGTGTCGCGCATCGTGGCGATGACGTGCCAGCCGGCGCGGGCGGCGGTGACGGCGGTGGCCAGGCCGATGCCGGAGGAGGTGCCGGTGATCAGGACGGTCTTGGTGCTCATCGTGAGGCCTCTCATATGCTTATGGTTCATAACCAATATGAATCATAACTATGTGAGGTGACATTCAACCCTGTCAAGCACCTGGCTACGCTGGACCCCATGCCCGACTCATCGGATGAGCTCACCAGGGAGGTCGTCGGCCTCTTCGCGGCCGTCAACCGTCGCTACACCCAGGAGTCCGAGGCCGCCGCCGCGGCCCACGACCTGACCCCACTGCAGGCCAAGGCGCTGCTCGCGGCCGAGAGCCCGGTCCCGACGCGCCGCATCGCCGAGCGGCTGCACGCGGAGCCGTCCAACGTGACCGTGATCGTCGACCGGCTGGAGTCGCGCGGCCTGGTCGAGCGCAGCCTCGACGAGACCGACCGCCGCGTCAAACTCGTCGCCGCCACCGCGGCCGGCCGCACCGTCGCCGCCGACCTGCGCGCCCGGATGCCCTTCGCGGCGCAACCGCTGGACCGGCTCACCGCGCGGCAGCGCGAGGCCTTGCGCGAGCTGCTGCAGCTGGTCTTGTCGTCACCTTGACGAAAACCGGGGGTGCCCAATATCGTCGTCATGACGAAAAGGGGTTCCTCCGATGGCCGACATCACCAGACGGTTCGGGCTGCGCCACCTGCGCGCCGTTCCCACCGCGCACATCCGCCACCTGCGGCGCGGCCGGGTCGCCCACGACGGGGCCGGGCTGGCGTTCTGGTTCCGGCCGCTGACCGCGGCGATCTCCGAAGTGCCGGTGGACGACCGGGAACTCGCCATGCTCTTCCACGCCCGCACCTCCGACTTCCAGGACGTCAGCGTCCAGGCGACGCTCACCTACCGGATCACCGACCCGGCCACCGCCGCCACCCGCGTCGACTTCGGGATCGACCCGGACACCGGCGCCTGGCGCGCGGCGCCGCTCGACCAGCTCGCCACGCTGCTCACCGAGACCGCCCAGCAGCACGCCCTCGGCCTGCTCGCCCGCACCCCGCTCGCCGCCGCCCTCGCGGACGGGGTGGACGCGGTGCGCGAGCGGATGACCCAGGGTCTGGCCGGCGAGCCCCGGATCACCGAGACCGGACTCGCCGTGATCGCCGTCCGGGTGGTGGCGCTGCGCCCCGAGCCCGAGGTCGAACGGGCGCTGCGCACCCCCGCCCGCGAGCTGGTGCAGCAGGAGGCCGACCGGGCGACCTTCGAGCGCCGCGCGGTGGCCGTCGAGCACGAGCGCGGCATCGCCGAGAACGAGCTCGCCAACCGCATCGAACTCGCCCGGCGCGAGGAGCAGTTGCTCGCCCAGCAGGGTGCCAACAGCCGGCTCCAGGCGGAGGAGGAGGCCGTCGCCGACCGGGTCCGCACCGACGCCGAGGCGCAGCGCCGCACCCGGCTGGCGTCCGCCGAGGCCCAGGCCGCCCGCGAGCTGGGCGAGGCCCGGGCGTCGGCGGAGGCCGCCTGGCTGGCGGCCCACCAGCAGGCCGACCCGGCGGTGCTGCGGGCGCTGGCGCTGATGCGGCTGGCGGAGCACCTGCCGCGGATCGACAGCGTGACGCTCACCCCGGACGTGCTCACCGGGCTGCTGGCCCGCCTCGGCGCCGGCGGGGAGCGGCGGTGAGCCTCGCCCCGCGGGTGGTGCTGGTGCACCGGCGCACCGAGTACGAGGAGCTGGTGGCCCGTCACGGCACGCCCGGGCAGGCCGCGTTCTTCCTGGCCTCCCGGGGCCGCTCGGCGCGGGAGGTCGAGGAGCGCCACCGCCGGGCGGCGGCGGCGCTCGCCGAGGCGGCGGCGGCCGTGCCGCTGGACTGGCGGCGCAGCCGGGTCGAGCGGGCGGACCTGCCGCGTTTCCTCTTCGAGCCCGGGGACGTGGTGGCCGTGGTCGGCCAGGACGGCCTGGTGGCCAACGTCGCCAAGTACCTGGACGGCCAGCCGGTGATCGGTGTGGACGCCGACCCGGGCCGCAACCCCGGTGTGCTGGTGCGTCACCGCGTGGACGGCCTCGGCGCGCTGCTGCGGGCGGTGGCGCGCGGCGAGGGGGCGCTGGAGGAGCGGACGATGGTCGAGGCCGTCGCGGACGACGGCCAGCGGCTGCTCGCGCTGAACGAGGTGTACGTCGGGCAGCCGGGCCACCAGACGGCGCGCTACCGCCTGGGCACGGACGGCGCACCCGACGGCACTGGGGCACCCGACGGCACCGGGGCACTCGACGGCGCCGGGGCGGCGGAGGCCCAGGCCTCCTCGGGTGTCCTGGTCGGCACCGGCACGGGCGCCACCGGCTGGTGCCGCTCGGCCTGGCTGGAGCGTGGCGGCCCCGTCGCACTGCCCGCCCTGCCCGCCCCGGGCGCGCCGGCCCTGGCCTGGTTCGTCCGGGAGGCGTGGCCCTCCCCCACCACCGGCACCAGCCACGTGCACGGCCTGCTGGAGGCCGGGCGGCAGCTGGTGCTCACTGTCGAGTCCGAGCACCTGGTCGCCTTCGGCGACGGCATCGAGGCGGACGCCCTGCAGCTCGCCTGGGGCCAGAGCGTGCGCCTCGGCGTCGCCGCCACCCGCCTGCGCCTGCTGGGGTGACGCGGACGCCGGCCTCTGCCGAGCGCGGCCGAGCGCGGCCCGGGGCCGGCGGGGGCCAGGGCGGGCGGGGGTCAGGGGGTCTCGTGGACGATCCAGAAGCGGGACCGGCGGTACGCGGGGCCGTTGGGGTCGTCGGCCGCGACGCGGACCGGGGTGTGCAGGCACAGGACCCGGCCGCCCAGCCGCTTCTCCTCGGCCGCCAGCCACCGGGACTGCCAGAGCATCGCGCCCGCCATGCCCGCCAGGAGCATGCCGGCCGGGATCCCCGTCGTGTAGCTGAGCGCGAGTCCGATCAGCAGCACCAGGAGCAGGGGCGTGGCGAGGCCTCGGGAGAACAGGTCGAAGGTCTTGTCCCGCGCGACCGTCTGCGCGTCCGGCGGCGGCGGGCTCAGCCGTTCCAGCCGCTCCCGGTACCAGGGCCGACGGGCCTCCAGGAGGCCCCAGAACGCCGTCGCGAAGAGGATCAGGGCAACTGCCGCGCCCGTCACGGGGTCCAGCCGGTGGGCTCCCCCGGTGTAGGCCGGCACGCAGCTCACCAGGCTCACGGGGAGCAGCAGGCACGCCTGGATCCGTACCGACGCGACCAGTCCCACCAGTCGCAGACCGCCACCGCTCACGAAAGCGTCTCCCCCGCACCCATCTCGACACACCCGCCCGACACACTCGCCCGACGCACTTGCCCGACACACTCGCCCGACACACGCTCGACCAAGATCCGCAGGATCCTAGCGGACGGCGGCCGGGAGCACCCCGCCCCACCTGCACTCTTGGGCGCGGGGCCCGCACGCGTCCCCGGTGCGGCGGCCGGCCGGATGCTCCTTCGGGCGGAGGGCGGGTCCGTCCTCGGGGCCGATGGCGGGCGGGCCGGCGCGCCGTATCGTCGGTGCCATGAGCCGAGGACTGCATCTGGACGCCTACCTGCTGGCCTTCGACACCCGGGCCCAGTCCCTGCAGGACCGCACCCGCGCCGGGTTCCTGCTGCGCGCGGCCGCCCTGGCCGAGCTCGCCCACCGGGGCGCCGTCGCCGAGGACGGGGCGGGCCGGGTGCGGGTCGTCTCCGGCGCCGCCACCGGGGACCCCGTCCTGGACGCGCTGCTCGCCGAGGTGGGCGAGCAGCCGCGCAGCTGGAAGTCGTGGATCCGGCGGGGCCGTGAGGACACCCTGGAGGCCGTCGAGGAGCGGCTCGCGGTGCTCGGCGTGGTGACCATGGCGGACCGCGACCCCTACGGCCCGGTCGTGCCGCAGCGGACGGTGGCGATGGACGACCCGCGCGAAGCCCTGGACCTCCAGGTGCGGGTGGCCGAGCTGGTCCGCGGCGGCGCCCCGGTCGCCGGGGCGCCGTTCACCGACGCGGTCCTCGCGGCGCTGGCCGCCCACGGGCACCTGCGGCTGGTGCTGTCCCGGCACGACCGCCGGGCCCACGCCGGGCGGATCGCCGCGCTCACCGAGCGGCTCGCCGACGAGGCCCCGCACCTGGCCGGGGCGGTCGGCGGGCTGGGCCTGACCATGATTGCCGCCCAGGGCGGAATGGGCGGCGGCTGACCGCACCCCCGGCGCCCTCTCCTTCGCGGTGATGCGGGTGTTCCGGGACGAGGACGGCCTGGCCGCGCGGACCCTGGCCGACCGACCGTCGGGCGTGGTGCTGCGCCCCGACCATTCCCCGACGGGTCACTGCGTCTTGTCCTGGGCGGATCCCGCGGACCAGGAGCTTCTGTGGTTCCCGAGCAGTCCAGGCGGAGCCACGACGTCCCCTTCGTTTCGTTTTCCGAAGCAATCTCCGATGGTAGCGTTTCGGAATCCGAAGCATCAATCTTGGAGGCTGGACTCCACGCCATGCCAACCCCCAAACCCGGCAAGCCAGTTCGTGGTTCGACCACCGGTCGCCCCCTCATGGCCGCACTCGACCTGTTCGGACGGCGGTGGAGCCTGCGCATCCTTTGGGAGCTGCGCGGGGGCCCCCTCGGGTTCCGCCCCCTGCAGAAGCAGTGCGACGACATGTCCTCCAGCGTGATGCGGCAGCGCCTGACCGAACTGCTGGATGCCCACGTGGTTCACCAACTACCCGACAGCCGGTACGAGCTCACTCCACTGGGGCGGGATGCCTGCCTCGCACTCGGCCCCCTCGCCCAGTGGTCGGAGCGCTGGGCGGCGATGCTCGACCCGCAACCGGCGCACCGCAACAGCGAGCGGCCCGCCGACGGCATCTCGCGTCCCGACGCCGTGGGCGACGGGACGCTCGAGAGGGGTCCTGCCGGCTGACGCCCGCCCGGCCCGGGTTGACGGCGCACCCGGAACCTCCGCCCGGCACCCAGGTCCTCGCCACGCCGGGTGAGGTGACAGGCGTCGCCGTGCAGAGTGGGCACGCGGGCGCCGGTCGGCTCGCCCGGCCGGGTGCCGAGCACGCTCGATGACATGCGTTCACAACGGCGCTGCAACTCCTGGAAGCCTGCCGGGGCTTGGCTCGATTCCCACCGGATGCGCAGCGTCCGGCGCCGCCCGAGCAGATCGAGTGCAGCCATGACCGGGCGCCCTGAATCGGACCCTCGTACCGGTGAACCCGGCCGAGGCGTTCCGGCTTCCGTATCTCCTCCTTGCGCTTTGGGTTTCGAAGCACCATAGTGATTCGAAAACCGAAGCAGGAGGTGCTCGTGCCGCGCATCGAACCGCTCACCCCGCCCTATCCCGCGCCCGTCGACCAGGCACTGCGCCGATGGATGCCTCCCGGCGTGACACACGAGCCACTCACACTGTTCCGGGTACTGCACCGAAACCCGGAACTGGCCTCACGCATGTTCGCCCTGGGGTCCGGCCTGCTGGGCCACGGACTTCTTCCCGCCATCGACCGCGAGATCATCATCGCCCGAGTAACCGCACGCACCGGCTGCGCCTACGAATGGGGGGCACACGCCGCGACCCTCGCCCAGCAGGCCGGACTGAGCCAGGAACAGCTCCGGGCCACCACCGCCATCGACGTCGCAGCCAACACAGCGTGGCTGCCTCGTCATGCGGCACTGCTCAACGCCGTCGACGAACTGCACGACACCGCACAGCTCTCACAACCCGCCTG
Source organism: Kitasatospora sp. NPDC034023 (assembly GCF_055575795.1). Taxonomy (NCBI): domain Bacteria; kingdom Bacillati; phylum Actinomycetota; class Actinomycetes; order Kitasatosporales; family Streptomycetaceae; genus Kitasatospora; species Kitasatospora sp. NPDC034023. Next base: position 353,382 of record NZ_JBVIRY010000005.1, on the reverse strand, counting down.
GGATTCCCTGGCCGTCCACTACGAAGACGCCCAACTCCTGGAGTTCCTCGTGCTGGCCGGCTGGTACCGAACCATCAGCTACCTGGCCAACGGGCTCCTCCTGGAGGAAGAGCCCTGGGGCGCCCCGTTCCCGGCGCAGTGAGCCCTTTCCAAACGAGGTTGCAGGCAGGGCTCCATCGCCAACCGATACATCGTCTTGTCTCAACGGCCCACCACAATCAGCCAGTCCCTTGCGAACCGCCCTCGGAAATGCCCGGTGATCCGTCGCCGGGGCCGATCAATCCGAGTGTCGACTCGAAGCCTGGCACGCTTGTCCGAACACAGGAGGTTTCCATGGCCAAGGGCTACTGGGTCAGCGTCTACCGCACCATTTCCGACCCCGAGAAGCTGGCCGCCTACAACAAGCTGGCCGGTCCGGCCGTCCAGGCCGGAGGCGGGCGGGTGCTCGCCCGTGGCGGCCGGGTCCTCGCCCACGACGCCGGAATCGCCGAGCGCACCATCCTGGTCGAGTTCGACACCTTTGAACAGGCGGTCGCGGCACGCGAGAGCGCGGCGTACCAGGAGGCGCTGGTCACTCTTTCCGACGCCGTCGAGCGCGACTTCCGCATCATCGAAGGCGTCGACTGACCGCCGCACTGACGTTCAGGCCGGCCTGGCGGCCCCGCCGGCCTCGTCGGCAGAACTCACGCTCACCCGAAGCGAACCGCGAACCGCGAACCGGTACTCGTACGACAGATCGGTCCAGCGAGCCAACGGATCTGATGCCCAGCGGCACGTCCGGCATCCGTCTGCCGTGTGACCCGTCGGGGCTACTTTCATGTTTTCCCGACGGGCGCACGACCGCGGGCCGATCGCCGTGGGCACCCGTGAGTCGGCGCCGCGCCGATGTGCCGCGCCGGTCCGCCCGCGGCCCCGGCGGCGCGTGATCGGCGCCAGGACGCGCATGACTTTTGGCACCCGTTCCCTCACCGAACGTGAAAGGATCGCGGTCGGCAATGGTTCGTATCGGCTAGGGGAAGACATGGCGGAGCGTCAGAACGGCACGGTCAAGTGGTTCAACGACGAGAAGGGGTACGGGTTCATCACCCCGGAGTCCGGGCCCGACCTGTTCGTTCACTTCCGTGCGATCGAGGGGGGCGGCTTCAAGTCCCTGGTGGAGGGTCAGAAGGTCACCTTCGAGGCCGTCCAGGGCCAGAAGGGGATGCAGGCCGACAAGGTCCAGGTCGTGCAGTAGGCGCCTGCTCCGAGCGGGCGGTCGCGGCCGTGTCCTATGCACGGGCGCCCGCGGCTTCGACCGCCCGCCGGCGGGTCACGCGCCCGGCCGCCGCCGCGGTGACCACGGTGACGAGGGCGCACAGCGCGGCGGTCCCGCCGATCCGCGCCCACGGGAGCACCGTCGACGCGCGGGCCGCGAGCCTGCCCGGCGAAGCGTGCTGGGTCACCGCGGCCAGGACGGTCGCCACGGCGGCGAGGACGGTGCCGACGACCACCGCGCCGGCTGCCTCGGCCGCGGCCACCCCTCACGATCCGGCCGCACCTCGCACCGGCCGGGCCGAGCAGGGCGAACTCCCGCCGCGTCGGCGCCGGCCGACGTTAGGGCCGCGGGCGACGTCGATGCCTCCGGGCCGGCCCCGATCTCGACTCCGAGGAACCCTGACCCGCCCGCGACCGCCGGTGCCGGCGCCGCAGTCCCGGCGCCGCGGTCCCGGCGTCCAGTCCCGTCGTTTTCCCGGGTACGTGGAAGGGCCCACGCGTCTGCTCCGCCCGACTGATCCGCGGGAGGCGCCCGTCGGATCCGCATTCCCGCAGGTCGGCTCGGTGTTTCTGACGAGCTGTAAGGTCCGGTCGGACGGCGGCAGCGCTTGCGGGGGGGGGGTCGCGCGCATGGCTGTCTGAAGTCGTGGCGGGCCGATCGGCGCCGCCCCTTTCAACGTGAACTCCGTGGAGGAGATTTCCCATGCGTGCTTTCAAGCGTGTTCTGGCCGTCGCCGCTCTCACCACACCGCTCGTCATCGGCTGCGCCGGTCTGGCCTCGGCCCATGAGGGCCTGAGCGCGGACTTCGGCAAGGGCGGGTTCATCGCGAACCAGAACGGCGCCGGCGTCGGCGCTGTCGAATCCGCCGTCTCCCCCGACGGGATCTCGCACGCCGCCTTCTGGATCTGGGCCGACGACAACGGCGTCTCCGGCTCGTTCACGGGTTCGGGCGCCAGCTGGAACAACGGCTGACGAAACCCGCGCCGCCGGCGGTCCGAGACCGTTCACCGCCCGGCCGGACAGGCTCGGGCGGACGGCGGACGGCGGGCGGACGGCGGACGGCGACGCGCGGACCCCGAAGGGATCGATCCGCGCGCCGCCCCGGCCCTCGCCCCAGCCCCCGCCGACGGCTTGCCGTCGGACCTCCTGCCGTCAGACCTTCAGGCCGTGGCGGTTGACGTACCAGAAGTGGAAGCCGAACAGCCCGCCCAGCACCGCCACCCACTGCAGCGAGTTCACCAGCGGCACCAGGTCCACCGGCAGGGTGCAGGCCAGCGTCACCCGGATCCCGGCGTCCACGGCGAACCCCAGGCCCCAGACCGCGGTGAGCGTGCGCAGATGACGGCGGAAGACCGCGTCGTGGTCCCAGTTCCCCGCCCACTCCTCGGCGCCCGCCTCACCGAGCTTGGCGGCGACGATCGAACGCGCCGCGGTCAGCATGAACGGCCGCCGCGTCGCCAGGGTGCCCAGCACCCAGAGCCCGAGCACCCCGAACACCCAGCTGTCGCGCACCAGCAGCACCCGGGGGCTGCCGCTGACCATCGACATCAGCGTGCCGACCACGATCATCAGCAGCGTGAAGACCGGCATCACCTCGACCCGGCGGCTGCGCACCATCCCGAGCACCAGCCACGGCACCAGCAGCAGGCCGCTGATCAGCAGCGCCGCCCACTGGCTGAACCCCACGCCGTGCAGCACGTAGAACCCGCCGAGCGGCAGCGCCAGTTCGAAGACCAGCGACTTGGCCAGCGCCCGCTTGGCGGCACGGCCCCGCCGGTCCGCGCCCGGCGCGGCGCCCTGCCCGTCGGTTCCCTGCTGGTCGGTTCCCTGCTGGTCGGTCCCCTGGTCGGCCTGCTTGTTCACGATCTCCCCCATCACACTCGACCTTCCCATGGCTGTCTCTCCCCTGTCCTGCTGCGACCTGTCGAGCCCGCTGTTCCCGCTGTTCCCGCTGTTCCGGCTTCTCCGGCTGTCCGGCCGTTCCGGCTGTTCCGCTACGGTTCGGCGCGGGTGGCCCGGTCGAAGATGTCCGCCAGCTCGCGGCCGGCCTCGGCGACGTCGAAGTCCGGATCCCCCACCCAGCGCAGCACCACGGCGTCGATCGACCCGCGCAGCGCGACGAGCATCAGCCGGGGGTCGAACTCCCGGAACTCGCCCGCCTCCTGGGCCGCGCGGATCACCTGCTCCTGGCCCTCCATCGTCAGCTGCTGGGAGGCCCGGTAGTCCGCCGCGGTGGGATCGTCCCCGCCGAGGTTGGGCAGCACCTCGATCAGCGCCTTCAGGTGCCGGGGCCAGAGCGCGAGCAGCTCGACGCTGGACTCGATGTACGCCCGCAGCCGGGCACGCGCCCCCTCGGCCGCGCCGATCCTGGGCGCCATGAACCCCGTGGACACCCGGGTCACCTCGGCGACGACCTCGTGCATCAGGTCGTCCTTACCCGCGAAGTGGTACGAGATCATCCCGGTGCTGCTCAGCCCGGCCTGCTTCGCGATCCGGCTGAACGACGCCTTCGCGTAGCCCAGTTCGGCGACCACGTCGATGGCGGCCTGCACGATCTGCGCCCGGCGCCCCGATTCGGTGAACGTCCGCCCCATCCCCACGCCTCCTTGCCCGTGCAAGCTGATTCTTGCTTGCCTGAGCAAGACTGTAGAGCAATTTGCTCGCCTGAGCAAGAACTTGCGCAGGCGAGCAAAGGGACGTGCGGATGAGCGGGAAGAGGTGCCGGGCGGAAGGTGCCGGGGGGCGCGCGCGGGGCGCCGCAGCCGGGGTCGGGGCGGGCGCGCGGGGGCCCGCGGCCGCCCGGCCCGTCAGCGCACCCAGTCGGCCGCGAAACCCGCGCCCGCCCGGCTGACCCTCACCGCTCCCGCCCCCGCGAAGTGCGCCGGGATGACCAACTCCCGCTCCGCTGCGGCCCGCTCCAGGATCCGCAGCCGGCTGGCCGCCGCCTGCGCCGGGTCGAGGCAGAAGCAGCTGCTGCACGAGGGGTGTGCCAGCTGGACCGGTGAGTGCATCAAGTCCCCCACGAACACCGCCCGTTCGCCGCCGGACTCGACGCGCAGCACGGACGAGCCGGGCGTGTGCCCCGGCGCCTCCTCCAGCACCAGCGCCGAGTCGATGCGCAGCGACCCCGACCACTCCACGGCCTGCCCGGCCGCCAGCACCGGCGCCACGCTGTCCTCGAACACCAGGTCCCACTCCGCCCACCGCGCCGGGTCCGCCGCGCCGCCGCTGCGGGCCGGGTGCCCGGCGGCCGGGTCGAAGAATTCCCGGTCGGCCGCCGGCAGAAAGTACTGCGCGTTCGGGAACGTCGGGGCCCAACTTCCGTCCTGCTCGGTCGTGTTCCACCCCACGTGGTCGGCGTGCAGGTGGGTGTTCACCACCACGTCCACCTCCTCCGGCCGCACCCCCGCCGCCGCCAGCAGCTCCGGGAAGCGCCCCTCGCGCCGGTGGAACATCGGCGTCGCCGGGCGCTCGCGCCCGTTGCCCACCCCCGTGTCCACCAGCACCGTCCGGCCGCCGCTGCGCACCACCCAGGTCTGCAGCGCGCCAAGGTAGGCGCCGGAGGCCGGGTCGTAGTGCTCGGGTGCCAGGGCGGCGTCGCTGTCTGCGGCGGCGACCCAGGCCGGCTCGCCGAGGTCGGGCACGATCGCCGCCGCCGGCGCGAACGGCCCCTGGAACTCCAGCACCCGGATGATCTCCACGTCCCCCAGTACGATCCGCTCCACGGTTCGGCCCTCCATCTGTTGATCCGTCGGTTCGCTGTCTGCTCGTCGAGCCTAGGAAGCCCGGGTGAGCCGCTCAATGCGCTGATGGCTCGCTCCGATACGCGAACGGCTCATCCTCGGTGCCCGGCGGTCGCGTTCCGGGGACGGCGCCACGGCTACGATGGCCGGGTGGACGTGGTCAGTGACGCGATCGCCGCCGTACGGGCGGGCCGGCCCGCCTCCAACCGGCTGCGGGTGGCGGGGCGTTGGGGTGTCCGGGTCCCCTCCTACGCGGGCGCGGGCTTCCACGTGGTGCTGGCCGGCGACTGCTGGCTGCTCGCCGACGGCGGCGAGCCGCTGCGGCTGGGGCCCGGCGACGCGGTGCTGCTGCCGCACGGCAGCGGACACGCCCTGTCCGACGAGGAGTTGACGGCCGCCGGGGCGGCGCGCCTGCCGGAGCTGGACTCCCTGCTTGGCCCGCACCGGCGCCCGGGCGGCGCGCCCGCGCCGGAGGCCGCACCCGCCGCGAACGTCCCGGACGTCCCCGGTGCGGCCGACCTGCTGTGCGGCAAGTACCGCCTCGACCACGGGCTCGGGCACCCCCTGATGCGCGAGCTGCCCGAGGTCGTCCACCTGCCCACCCGCACCGGCGAACACCCCGAACTACGGTCCGCCGTCGAGCTGTTGAGCACCGAGCTGACCACCGCCCGGCCCGGCGGCGAGCTCGCCGTACCCGGCCTGATCGACCTGCTGCTGGTCTACCTGGTGCGGGCCTGGACCACCCGGCGCGGCGCCGACGGCTGGGGCGCGGCACTGACGGACCCGGTGGTGGCGGCCGCGCTCGCCGCCGTCCACGAGGACCCGGCCCACCCGTGGACGGCCCAAGCCCTGGCCGCCCGCGCCGGCGTCTCGCGCGCCACCCTCACCCGCCGCTTCACCACGCTCACCGGCCGCCCGCCGATGGCCTACCTCACCTGGTGGCGGATGACCCGGGCCGCAGGCCTGCTGCGCGACACCGCCGACCCGCTGGAGGCCGTCGCCCGCAAGGTCGGCTACGCCAGCCCCTACGCGCTCTCGCACGCCTTCACCCGCCAGTTCGGCACCACCCCCGGCCGCTACCGCACCACCCGCACCGCCCTCGTCGCCTGATCCCGCGCCGCCCCCGCGAACGGCGGGAGCCCGGTGCCCGCGCGGCGGGGGTGGACGGGGCGCGGCGCGCGGCGCGCGGGCGGCCCGGTGACGGCCGGTCAGGCGGCCGGTCAGGCCGCTGCGGTGCCGACCGCCTTCGTGGGGGTGATCCGGACGACGACGCGGAGGACCTCCTCCGGCAGGTCGAGGTACTCCTGGCCGGCGCCCGGGCCCTCGTACTGTTCGGCGAGGGCGACCGCGACGGCGCGGCCGGTGTCCTCGGCGACGGTGGCGAGGCCGCGTATCTCGACGTAGCGCAGCGGGTTGGCGGGGTCGTAGACGGTGAGGCTGGCGCGGGGGTCGCGGCGCAGGTTGCGTTCCTTGCGGCGCCCGGCGGCGGTCGAGACGAGCACGTCGTCCCCGTCGCGGCCGACCCAGACCACCGAGGTCTGCGGGCTTCCGTCCGGGTTGAGGGTCGCGAGGACGGCGGGAATCGGCGCGTCGAGCAGTGCGCGGACGGCATCGTTCAGTGTGGTGGTCATCCGGGCGAGGCTAGCGTCGTCCGGCCTTGCGCGCAGCCGGGTTCGGCCGCCTCGGGTTCGCCGTCCGGGTTCGCCGTCCGTGGTGCTTTCCGCGGTGAGCACGGAGGCGGGCAGGAGAGAGTGTGAGGCCGGCTCGCCGGGGACGTGGACCTGTGGCTCGCCAGCGCCTCGCCGGACGGCGTCCCGTACCTGGTGCCGCTGTCTTTCGACTGGGACGGCGAGGCCCTGCTGGTGGCCACCCCCGCGAACAGTCCGACCGGCCGCAACCTGGCCGCGGGCCGTACCGCCCGGCTGACCCTGGGCCACACCCGCGACGTCACCGTGGTCGACGGCGAGGTGGAGGTCCTCGCGATCGACGCGCTGCCCGGCCCGGGGGGCGACCGGTTCGCCGCGCGCACCGGCTTCGACCCGCGCGAACTCGCCACCCCCTACCGCTGGTTCCGCATCACCCCGCGCCGCGTCCAGGCGTGGCGCGAGGCGGACGAGCTGGCCGGTCGGGAGCTGATGCGCGGCGGCCGCTGGCTGGTGTGGCGGGCGGTCGGTCGAGCGGGCGCGAGCCGGGGGCGGTCCCGCCCCCGGCTCATCGGTCAGCGCCCCACTCGCCGGTCAGGGCACCGGGACGCGGTCCGGCTCCGGGGCCGGCTCGGCCCGGTGGTGGTGGCGGGCCGGGCGGACGGGCCACCAGAGGGCGCGGCCGAGCAGAGCGGCGAGGGCCGGCACCAGGACCAGGGACAGGACGGCGGCGGAGAGCAGGATGCCGAGCGTCAACGCGAAGGCGACCTGCTCGCTGCCCGGGGTCGCGGCGAGGGTGGCGAAGGAGCCGGCCAGGACCAGGCCGGCCGTGGCGATGGTGGGCGTGGTGTGCCGCACGGCGCGGGCGACGGCGGTGCGGGGCGGGCCGGGGCGGTGCATCTCCTCGCGGATCCGGTCGGTGATGAGGATGTTGTAGTCGGTGCCCAGCGCCACGACGAACAGGAACAGCACCAGCGGGAGGGTGAAGCTGACGCCCGGTTCGCCCAGCCCGTGCTGGAACAGCAGGGTCGCGGCGCCGAGGGTGGCGGCGAAGCCGAGCCCGACGGAGAGCATCAGGACCACCGGGGCGAGCAGGCTGCGCAGGAGCAGCAGCAGGATCAGGGCGATCAGGGCGGCCGCGACCGGGAAGACGACCGCCAGGTCGTGGTCGACGGCGGTGGAGATGTCGGCGAAGATCGCCGCCGTGCCGCCCACGTGGGCGCTGGTCCCGGGGGGTGTGTGGGCGGCGACCGTGGCGCGGACCGGGCCGGCGGCCAGGTCGCGGGCGCGCCCGCTCCGCGGGTCGGCGGTCAGGTAGAGGTCGATCCGGGCGGCGCGCCGGTCCCCGTTGAGGACGGTCCCGCCCACCTTGCCGACGCCGTCGACCTGGGTGAGGGCGCGGGAGAGGCCGTCGAGCCGGCCGGGGTCGAGGGTGGTGCCGTCCGTGGTGACGACGTAGACGCTCGTCGGGTCGGAGACGCCGGCCGGCAGGGTGCGGGAGATCTCGGCGGCGGTGGCGGCGGCCGGGGTCTCCTCGCCGGCGCCGCCCAGGCCGTAGTCCATCCGGATCCCGGTCATCCCGGCGGCCAGCGCGCCGAGCAGGGCGACGGCGGCGAGCAGCATCGGCAGCGGCCGCCGGGCGACGAGCGCGCCGAAGCGGGCGGCGAAGCCCTCGCCCGGCTGCCGGCGCAGGCTGCGCGAGGGCCAGAACATGCCGCGTCCGCAGGCGGCGAGCAGGGCGGGCATCAGGGTGAGGCTGCCCAGCAGCATGACCAGGACGGCGACGGCGATGGCCGGGCCGAGCGAGCGGAACTGGCCGAAGCTGGCCACGCCGAGGGTGGCGAAGGCGGCCACGATGGTCAGCGCGGCCGAGGTGATCGCGGTGCCCACCCGGGCGGTCACCTGGGCGGCGGCCTCGCGGGCGGGCTGCTCGGGCCGGGCCCGCAGGTGCTCGCGGAAGCGGAAGAGCAGGAACAGCAGGTAGTCGATGCCGATGCCGAGCAGGACCACGGAGACCAGCCCCGGGGTGGAGGCGTCGAGCTTGAGGCCGGTCAGCGTCGCGACGCCGGCCACGGCTCCGCCGGCCACGCCGCCGATCATGGCGACGGCGAGCAGCGGCAGCAGGGCCGCCGCCACGCTGCGGAACACCAGCACGTTGAGCAGGACGATCAGCCCCATGAGGAGCGCGCTGCCGATCGTCGCGGCGGTGCGGTGGGAGTCGGCGGTGTCCGCGGCGTCGGCCAGTCCCCCGGTGAACCCGGTGCGCATCCCGGCCTCGGCGAGCTGGGCCCGGGTGGCGTCCCGGAAGGTCCGGTAGACGCCCTGGACGCCCTCGTCTGCGGCGTTGCCGGTCAGTTCGACGGCGAGCAGTTCGAAGCTCCGGTCGGGTGCCACCATGGCCGGGGCGACCCGGGGGGTCTGGGAGTGGTCGGGGACGAGGAAGGCCGGCTGGTCGTCCTTCCTGGGCATGACGACCCGGCGCTGGGCGAGCTTCGCCGCCTCGGCCTCGATCCGCTGCTGGTCGGCGGCGCCGAGCGCCTTGCCGTCGGTCCTGGCGACCAGCACGGTGACCGTGGTGGCGTCGGGCCTCATCCCGAAGTTCTCCTCGGCGATCCGCAGCGCGGCGGCCGAGTCGTAGCTCTTGGGCAGGAAGTCCCCGGTCTGGGACTGGGTGACGCGGGCGAGCAGCATCGGGCTCAGCCCGGCCAGGGCGATTCCCAGCACCACCCAGAGGGTGATCACCCTCCACGGGTTCCTGGTGGAGTATCCGGTCAGTGCGCGGATCACGATTTCCTCCGGCGGTGGACGCGAGCGTCCGCAAGGTCAGTCTCGGCTCCGGGGGTTCCCGGCCGGGTTCCAGACCATCACCCGGGGTGGGGTGCGGACGTCCTTGCGACGGACGATCCGCACCGGGGCCCCAGCTCCTCGGCCGGGCCAGGACCCGGGACCGTGGTCCTGGTCCGCGCTGTCGTGATCGGCCGTGGGGACCATGCCGGGGCGGGGTGGGCCGATGCCACAATGGCGGTCATCGGCCCTGATCAGGGCTGATGAGGGACCGGCCTCGGCGTCGGGACCGGTGGCGGTATCGGGTATCGGGTGTCGGAGGCGCGGCGGAGGCCGGGCACGGAGGGGGAACGGATGGGCGGGCGTCAGCGCCCCGCCGCGGATGCGGCACACGGGGCGGGCCGGAGCCCGGGGCCCGGCGGCGTGGTGGACCCGCCACCGGACGCCGACAGCGCGCCGTGGACCCACACCGATGCGCTGGTGGCCGTCGGCGCCTGCACGCTCGACCTGCTCAACTACCTGCTCTTCAGCGAGTTGGACGGGGTGCGCAGGGTGAGCGCCCCGGGCCTGCTCCTCATCGCGCTGTCGGCCCTGCCGCTGCTCGTCCGGCGCCGCCACCCGGTGCCGGCGCTCGCCGCGGTCCTGGCCATCGAGGCCGCGCTCGACCTGTCCGCACCGGCGAGCACCCACTTCGGCGCCGTCCTGATCGTCGGCCTGTACTCGGTCGCCCGGGCCCGCACGGGCCCGGCGACGGCCGCCGCCGCGGCGGCGACGACGGTGCTGACCGTTCTGAGCCAGAGCCACCTGCGCGTCCCGTCCTGGCAGGCGCTCGCCGCCACCCCATGCTCCTGCCTGCTCGTGGCCGGCGCCGGCCTCGCCGTGTCGCGCTGGCAGCGGGAGGTGACGGCCAACCGCAAGCTGCTGGCCGACCAAGCGGTGGCCGACGAACGCCGCCGCATCGCCAGGGAGTTGCACGACATCGTGGCGCACCACATCACCACCATGCAGCTGATGGCCGGCGGCGCCCGGGCCAACCTCGCCCACCCGGAGGTGGTCCGGGACGCCCTGGTCACCCTGGAGTCCTCCGGGCGGCTGGCCCTGCGGGAGATGCGCCAGCTTCTGGACGTCCTGCGGGCCGGCGACGAGCCGGACACCGCCCCGCCGTCGCCCCAGCCCGGGGCGGAGGACCTCGGCCGGCTGGTGGACGAGTCCCGCGTGGCCGGCCTGCCGACCGACTTCAGCGTCCACGGGCCCCCGCGCCCGCTGCCGCCCACCGTCGGCCTGACGGTGTTCCGGATCGTCCAGGAGAGCCTCACCAACGCCCGCAAGTACGCCGGGCCCGCCCGCGCGACCGTACGCCTGACCTACGGTCCGGACCGGGTCACCGTCGAGGTGCGCGACGACGGGGGAACGGGCGACGGCGACACCACGCCCCGGGCAGTGGCGCCGACCGGCGGCCGGAGCGGGTACGGCCTGATCGGCATGCGCGAGCGCGTCGCCCTGCACGGCGGCACCCTGCGGACCGGCCCGCAGCCCGAGGGCGGCTTCGCCGTACTGGCCGACCTGCCACTGGCCCCGGACGAGACGGCCGACGCGGCCGTCCAGCACGGAACGGCGGCGGCCCGGTGAGCGCGGCGGCACCGGGCATCCGGGTCCTCATCGCCGACGACCAGCCGCTGGTGCGGCGCGGCCTGTCACTGATCCTCTCCCCCGACCCGTCCTTCGAGGTGGTGGGCGAGGCCGAGGACGGGGAGCAGGCCGTCGCCGCCGCCCGCCTGCTGCGCCCCGACGTCGTGGTGATGGACATCCGGATGCCCGTGCTGGACGGGGTCGGCGCGACCCGGGAGCTGGCCCGCACGCTGCCCTCCTGCCGGGTCCTCGCCCTCAGCACCTTCGACATGGACGAGTACGTGGTGGCCGCGCTGCGCGCCGGCGCCCACGGGTTCCTGCCCAAGGACGTCTCGCCGGAGGAGCTGGGCGCGGCGATCCGCACCGTCCACACCGGCGAGGCGGTGGTCGCCCCGCGCCTGCTCACCCGGCTGATCTCCACCTACGTCCGGGCCCCGCTCGGCTCCCCGCCGCCGGTCACCGACACGGGCGCGCTGACACCCCGGGAGGTCGAGGTGTGGCGGCTGATGGCCACCGGCCTCGACAACACCGAGATCGCCCGGGCCCTGGACATCAGCCTGTCGACGGTGAAGAACTACATCACCAGCATCTTCGGCAAGCTCGACGTCCGGGACCGCGCCCAGGCGGTCATCGCGGCCTACGAGTCCGGCCTGGTCACCGCCCATACGGGAGGCGGTGCGGGGGGCCGCGGGTAGCGGGGAACGCAGCATGGCCTGGCTGAGGAAGTCCACCGCGCGGTCCGCCGGCGACCACGCGGATCTCACCTCCTTCGCCTGCACCGCCGCGCGCTGCCGGCACGGGCTCCTCGTCTGGTCCGCCTGAGCACCTCGCCGCCGGGCGGCCCCGGCTACCGGCCGGCCGTCTTCGGGGCCTCCAGTTCGGTGTGGTGGACGGTGAAGCCGCCCCGCAGGACGGGGGCGAACGGGGCCGGGGCCATGCAGGTGCCCACCACCGGCTGGTAGGGCTTCCCGTCGGCGTCCACGTCCATGTTGGCTATGCCCCAGGAGAACCCGAGTCGGCCGTCGTCGTGGCCGCTGCCCTGGTAGATGCTCAGGCCGATCCGCTGGCCGACGTTGCCGACGTCCGACGTGGTGACGACGGCGGTCAGCGTGGCGACCGGGCCGCCGGTGGTCAGGCAGTCCACCTCGGCCTCGGCGCTGTAGACCTTCCCGGTGTCGGCCGTGCGGTGGGAGAAGCGGACGGTGCCCCGGGCGTCGGTGGGCAGGCCGTCGGCCACCTGGGTGCCCGGGAAGCGGTGGGTGTACGGGGCCGCCTGGGCGTTGACGGTGAACCAGATCTCGTCGGCCGGGGCGAAGGCGTACGAGATCCGGGCCGTGCCACTGACGCTCGCCGGGCGCGCGGCCCGTCCGTCCTGGTGAGCGGGCGGGTTGGTGGCGGTGGCGGAGGCCGGGGCGACGCCCGTGAGCGCCGCCAGGGCCAGCCCGGCAGCGGCGGCGCCCCGGGCGGCACGGGTGACGCGGGTGACGCGGGTGACGCGGGTGACGCGGGTGACGCGGGTGATGCGGGTGATGCGGGTGCCGACGCGGGCGCGGGTACGAATGCGGAACATGGTGGACTTCCCTCCCCCTGGCAGCCCGGTGGCCGCCGTCTCGATGCCCCCAAGCCTGGCCGCCGCACCCCCTCGCGGACATGTGCCGATCGGCATAAAAGTCCCGCTCTTCCCGCCCTTCTGCCCTGCCGATCGGCAGGGCAGAACACCCGGGGCGGACGCTCGTACGACCGGTGCGGCCCGTCCGCCTTCCGGCGGGAGGTGCGCAGGAAGTCGGACGGGCCGACTTCCTGCGCGGGTTCGGCGGGCCCTACGCGCGGGAGCCGGCGCCGGCGGCGCGGCGGTAGGTGGTCACGTGGACGCCCGTCTTGCCGCGAAAACCCGTGGCCGACGGTCCGCCAGGAAGCTTGACTGGCGGCGGGCACCGGCGCCGACCCGACGAGGAGGGATCCATGGAGGACCCGGACTTCACCGTCCTGCTGACCGGTCCCTCCCCCGGCGGCGCGGAAGCACTCAAGGCGGTCCACGCGGTCACCGGGCCGGGCCTGTGGCGCAGTCAGCAGCTGCTGGACGGCGCGCCCACCACCGTCGCGTCGGGCGTCCCGTACGACCTCGCGGCCCCCGCGGCGCAACGGCTGCGCGAGGCCGGGGTACCGGCCGTCATCCGGTGCGGCTGGTGCCGGCGCACCCTGCCCGACGACGACTCCCCCGTCGAGCCCGGCCCGTGCGCGTCTCCGTACTGGCCCGCCGCCCATTGCCAGGCCAACTCCCTGACCAGCTGCGACTGCGGCTTCTGCGTCGAATACGGCCCTCTGCCCGGCCACGCCGGCCGCTGAAGCCGCTGAAGCCTGAAGCAGAGGCAGCCTGCGGCCACAGGGCCCCGGCCCGACGGCCGGGTTCGCGGCCCGCGACGCAACCGGCTGCCATCCACCTCACGTACGGCGCCGGTCAGCGGCCTCGCCACCACCGTCGGCGTGGGGCCTCCGCCGGCGGCGCGCTGTCGGGGGTCGGACCGGCAGGGGTCGGGCCGGAGGGGGGCGGGCCATCGAGAGCCGGGCCGGCGGGGGTCGGGCCGGGGAATGGGGGCAGGGTCCGGAAGCTGTCGTCGAGGACGGTGCTCGCGCCGACCCGGGTGAGCGTTTCCCGGACGAGGGTCAGCGGGTGTGTCGGGAAGTGGGCGTCCCATTCCTGGAGGTCGGCGACGTGGTACGGCAGCGGGCCGCGCAGGTCGGGGTCGTAGGGGTGGGGGCGGACGAAGGCGTCGAAGCCGACCCGGTCGGCCACCACCGCTTCGCGCATGCCGCTGACCGGGCCTTCGGCGGCCTGCACCTTCAGCACCACGCTGCACCGGTCGCGCGGCACCGTCCACGCCCCGACGAACACCTGCCCGCGGCCGGCCGCCTTGGGGATCTTGACGAGCTGCCACAGGCCGGGCACCCCGCCCAGCTCGCGCACCTGCGCCTCGATCAGCGCGGCCCCGCTCTGCGCGGTGTTGCGGGCCAGTTCGCGCAGCAGTCGCTCGCCCGCGTCGAGCGGGGCCACCAGGTCCGGCACGAGCGCGAAGTCGTGGACGGACAGGACCACCCCTCGCGCGTCGTCCCACACCCGGTTCGTGCCCCCGGCGCCGCCCTCGTCCGCGCGTGGGACGAAACCGGCCAAGTCCAAGCTGATGATCGCACTCATGGCGGTCATCATCCCGCCCCGGGCCACCCGGGGCACCTCCCTTGCCCCGCCGGGCGACGGCCGTGGTGATCGTCACCGGTCCGCACCCGCGAGAATGGACGGGTGACCGACAGTCAGCTCCCCCGAGGCATCACCGCCCTGATCCCCAGTGCCCCCGCCCCGGCCACGCCCGGTGAACGGGCGGCCTCGCAGCTCCTCCACCTGCGGACCGCGGAGGTACCCCTCCCGCTCCTGGCCGCGGCCGCGGAGCTGATCGCCCCGCAGCTGGAGAGCGCGGACCCGGTCACCCGCGAGGCCGCCGCCGACGTCCGCGCCCGCCTGCTCGCCACGCTCGACGGCGCCGGACCGCGCGCCGTCCGGCCGGGCACCGGCTGAGGCGGGCACCGGCTGAGGCGGGAGGCCGTGCGGGCCGGGGCGGGGTCGGTCACGCCCCCGCGCTGCGCGGCCGACGCCCCGCTCCCCCGGGTCAGCCGTTGCGCAGCGGCCGGATGATCTCGTCGACCAGCCACCGGGCCGCGCCCGGCGGGTAGGGGCTGCGCAGGCTGAGCACGAGGTGGGTGAAGCCGGCGGCGGTCAACTCGGCGAGGGCGGCCCGGTCCTGGGCCGGGTCGTCGTAGGAGACGATGTACTGGACGGAGCGCGTGATCGTGCGCGGGTCGCGGCCGATCGCGGCGCAGTGGGCGTCGAGGACGCGGCTGCGTTCGCGCAGGTGGTCGACGGTGTTGTGGGGCGGGCCGGGGATGTTCCAGATGTCGGCCTGTTCGGCCGCCAGGCGCAGCAGGCGCGTTCCCCAGCCGCCGATGAGGATCGGTGGGCCCGGGCGCTGGACGGGCTTGGGGTGGTTGCGGTTCCCGTGGAGGGAGGTGTAGCGCCCGTCGAAGTCGAAGACGTCCTGGGTCCACATGCCGCGCAGCACGGTGAGGGTTTCGGCGAGCCGGTCGATGCCTTCGCGGGGCGGGACGAGGTTCAGGCCGTATCCGGCGTACTCCGCGGCGGCGGGGTTCTCCCCCGCGATGCCGCCGGCTCCGGGCGGTTGGTGGGTGCCGCCGACGCCGAGGCCCATGACGAGGCGTCCGTGCGAGATGACGTCCACGGTGGTGGCCATCTTGCCGAGGAGGGCGGGGTGGCGCAGGCGGTTGCTGGTCACCAGGAGGCCGAGGCGCAGTCGGCGGGTCGAGGCGGCGAGGGCGCTGAGGAGGGTCCAGCCTTCCAGGACGTCACTGTCCTTGGGGCCGGCGATGGGCAAGAGGTGGTCCCATAACCAGGCGTCGGCGATGTCGTTGAGGTCGTCGGCTTCCTGCCAGACGCGGAGGATGTCGGTGTAGGGGACGCGCATGGGGGTGGTCTTGAGGCCGAAGGTGATCGGCTGCGCGGGTGGTGCGGTCGACGGCGTCATAATCGTCAGCCTAATTGATCGTCAGCCATGCTGACCATCAATGGGGCTGAGATACTCTCGCGGATATGTCAACGGATATGTCAAGCGATGTGGACTCCGGGCCCCTGTCGGCCCGCCTCGGCTACCTGCTCAAGCACACCCACCTGCGGTACGCCGAGGCGTCGGCCCGGGCGCTGGCGCCGCTCGGCCTCGACGGCCGTGAACTGGCGGTCCTCGCCGTCCTGGGGGCGGAGGTGCCGCTCTCCCAGCAGGACGCGGCCGGCCTCCTCGGCGTCGACCGCACGACGATGGTCGCCCTCGTCGACGCCCTGGAGGCCAAGCGCCTCGCCGAGCGCACCCGCAGCCCCGAGGACCGCCGCAAGAATGTCGTGCGGCTCACCCCGCAGGGACGGGAGCTGCTGGTACGGGCCGAGCGCGTCCGCGTCGAGGCCGAGGCGCGCTTCCTCGCGCCGCTGGCCCCGGCCGAGGCGGACCTGTTCCTGCGCACCCTGCGCACCCTCGGCGCCGGGCCGGAGGCGGACGGCGGCGAGGCGGACGGCGGCGGAGCGGACGGCCGGTAGCACCGCGCGGCACGGCGGCCATAGCCGTCGCCGTCGCCGTGGCCGCGCCCCCGGCCTCAGGTGCGGGCGGCGGCCTGGCGGGTGCGGCGGGCGAGGCGGTGCAGGCGCTGGACGGCGACGAAGCGGTGCATCCGGTCGGCCAGCGTCAGGCGGTACTTGAGCCGCAGCTGGCTGTTGAGCCCGGCCAGCCGCTCGGGGCCGATGGCCCGCAGCAGCCGGCTGACGTGCTGCTGGTAGGCCTCGCGGTAGGCGCGGTCGCCGTCCGGGACGGACCAGAAGAACATCGGGATCTCTTCGACCAGGCAGTTGTGGTCGTAGGCGCGCAGGTGCTCGGTGAAGGCCGGTTCGGGGCGGGCGAGCAGCCATTCCCGGACCAGTTCCATCGAGCGGACCCGGTCGACGAGGCCGCGCGGGTCGGTCTTCTTCTGGGTGATGGACAGGTCGCCGTCCTCGCGCACCCGCCAGTGGTAGATCGGTTCGGCGAGCACGTCGACCCGCTTGGCGAGGAAGTGGTGGGGCACGCTGACCGGGGCGTCCTCGTACAGGATGCCCTCGGGGTACAGGATGCCCGCGGCGTCGAAGAAGGAACGCCGGTAGACCTTGTTCCATGCGGTGCGGTCGGTGACCAGGGCGGGCAGTTCGCTGACGTGGGTGCCCAGCCGGCTCTCGCGGAAGGCGCGGCGGTGGCCGTGCGAGGGGGTGAGGCCGGTGGTGCGCAGGCGCAGCGCGTTGCCGGTGACGAAGTCGGATCCGCTCTCGTCCAGCGTGCGGATCATCAGCTGGTACGCGTGCGGGGGCAGGGTGTCGTCACTGTCGACGAAGGTCAGGTACTCGGTGCCGGGGGTGAGGTGGCGCCAGCCGGTGTTGCGGGCGGCGCCGAGGCCCTTGTTCTCCTGCCGGACCAGCCGGAAGCGCGGGTCCCGGTCGGCGTAGGCCTTGGCGATGGCGGGGCCGTCGTCGGTCGAGCCGTCGTCGACCAGGACGCATTCGAAGTCCTCGAAGGTCTGGGCCGCGATCGAGTCGAGGCACTCCTGGAGGTAGCGCTCGACGTTGTAGATCGGGACGACGACGGACAGGCGGGGGGCCATCACGCGGCCTTTCGCTCAGAAGCGGACGGGGCCGGACGGCCCGGGCGGGTACGCACCGCCGACGGCCGATCACCGGCAGTGGCCCGAATGTAGGGATTGTACAAGGCCGCTGGTCGAACGATGAGTGGAGTCCAGGGTGCGGATCGGTGGAGCAGCCGTGTCCGGCGTTCACTGTTCGCCGACGCCCGGTACTCGTACGGAGGACCCCGCCCACCGGGCCCGGACACGGGACCTGGACACCGGACCTGGACACCGAGGCCCCCGGCGGGCCCGGCCGAGGCGTCCGCCGGCCCCGCCGGGCGGAACACCAGGGCGGAGGGCAGCCTGGGGATACGGCGGCACCGCCGGTGCCGGGCAGCCGAGGAGCGCGCGTGGACGACACCGACGTACTGGTCGTGGGGGCCGGACCGGTGGGCCTGACCGCCGCCGCCGAGTTGTGCCGCCGCGGCGTGCGGTGCCGGATCGTCGACCGGCTGGACGCCCCGCAGCCCTACGCCAAGGCGGTGGGGATCCAGCCCCGCACCCTGGAGGTCTGGGACGCGATGGGGCTGGTGCGCCGCGTCCTGGACGAGGCGGTGCCCCTGCTCGGCCAACTCGCCTTCGTCGACGGCGCTCCCGGCCCGCGCATCGACCTCGACCTGCCCGCCGACGTGCCGTACCGCTTCGCGGCACTGCCCCAGGACGCCACCGAGCGGCTGCTCGCCGAGCACCTGGCCGGCTACGGCGCCGTCGTCGAGCGCGGCACCGAGGTGCTCGGCCTGCGGCAGGACGACGACGGCGTGCACGCCGCCCTGGCCACCCCCCGGGGGCCGCGCGAGCTGTCCGCGCGCTTCGTCGTGGGTTGCGACGGCGCCCACAGCACGGTGCGCCACGCCGCCGGGATCGGCTTCGGCGGCGACGCCTTCCCCGAGCAGTTCATGCTCGGCGACGTCGAACTCGACTGGGACCTGCCGCCCGGCTACGCCGTGCGCGCCACCCGCGCCGCCGCCGACGGCACCGCCGCGGACGTACTGGTGTGCGTCCCGCTGCCCGGTCGGCGCCGCTACCGGGTGTCCATGACCGTCCCGCCCGAACTCGCCACCGCCGCCGACCCCGTGCGCGGGGTCGCGCACGGGCTGGAGGGCGGCCACGCCCCCGAACTGCGGCACATCCAGCAGGGCTTGGACCGGCTGGCGCCGCGCCCCGTCACCGCCTCCGCGCTGCGCTGGTCCTCGGTCTTCCGGATCAGCCACCGCCTCGCCGACCGCTACCGCAGTGGCCGCCTGCTGCTGGCGGGCGACGCCGCCCACATCCACCCGCCCACCGGCGCCCAGGGCATGAACACCGGCATCCAGGACGCCTGGAACCTCGCCTGGAAGCTCGCCCTCACCGTCCGCGGTGCCGCCGCCGACACCCTGCTCGACAGCTACCACGCCGAACGCCACCCCGTCGGCCGGGAGGTCGTCGCCCGTACGGTGCGCCACGCCCGCGCGGGCTTCGACGCCGACCCCGAGGACCCCGCCACCCCGCTGCTGCGCGAGGCCCAGCTCCTGGTCGGCTACCGCGACGGACCGCTGACCGAGCCCGCCCCGGGCACCCGCCCCGCCCCCGGCGACCGCGCCCCCGACTGCCCCGGCCTCACCCGCCCCCTGACCGCCTACCCGCAGCGCCTGCACGAGCTGCTGCGCGGCACCCACCACATCCTGCTGCTGTCCGCGGGCCCCGCCACCGACACGCGGACCCTGCGCGCCTGCGCGGCCGCCGCCCACGCCGCCGCCCACGGCCTGCTCGACGTGTACGCCGTCCTCGCCCCGGACTCCCCCAGCGCCCCCGCGTCCCCCACGGCCTCGTCCCCCGCCGCCCCGGACGGCCTGCGCCTGCCCGTCGTCCGCGACACCGGCGCCGCCTTCCACGCCGCCTACCGGCCCGGCGACGGCGAGGCCGTCCTCATCCGCCCCGACGGCTACCTCGCCGCCCGCCTGCCCGCCGCCGACCCGGCCCGTCTGGTGGCCCACCTGCGTCGCACCTTCGCCCCGGCCTGACCGCCCGGCCTGCGCCGAGGGCTTCCCGGGCGTGCCCTGCGGCGGGCGGGCGGCTGCCTAGAGTGGGCGCCATGAGCGACCCGCGCCCCACCTCGGCCTTCCACGCGGCCAACGCCGACCCCGCGGCCACCGACCGGCTGACCGCCGCCCTGGACGTCCAGGGCGCCAACGCCGGTGTGCGGCGGCTGCGCGAGTGGGCGCACGCGCGCCTGGCCGCGCGCCCCGGCGAGCGGGCGCTGGACGTCGGCTGCGGGACCGGCTCGGAGACCCGGGTGCTGGCGGCGGCGGTCGCGCCGGGCGGCGACGCGACCGGCCTCGAGCCCAACCCCGGCCTGCGGGCCGTCGCCGAGCGGCGCGCCGCCGACGCGGGCAGCCCGGCCCGGTTCGTGGACGGCGACGCGCTCGCGCTGCCGCTGCCCGACGCCGACGTGGACGTCGTCTGGTGCGAGCGCGTCCTGCAGCACCTGGACGACCCGGCGCGGGCCGTCGCCGAGATCGCCCGGGTGCTGCGCCCCGGCGGCCGGGTCGCCCTGCTCGACACCGACTGGGCCACCTTCGTCCTGCACCCGGCCGACCCGGAGATCCGCCCCGCGCTGGCCACCGTCACCCAGGCCACCGCCGCCACCCCGGACGCCGGACGCCGCCTGGCCGGCTGGCTGACCGCGGCGGGCCTGACCGTCGACGGGCTCGGCTCCGACGTCCTCCTGCACGACCCGCGCACCGTCAGCCGGCCGATCGTCCGCGGGCTCGCCACGGCGGCCCTCGGGCGGGACCTGATCACCGAGGAGCAGCGCGACCGGCTCTACGCCGGCCTCGAGGCCGCCGCCGGGCAGGGCGCCTTCCACCTGTCGGTGACGATGTTCGCCGCCGTCGCCCACCGCCCCCGCTGACCGTACGGGCGCGGCGGGCGCGGCGGGCGCGGCGGGCACGGCCGGGCCGTTGGCGGTTAGCCGGAGTCGTCCCAGGCCGCGCATTCACTCGAACGGAGTAACTTGGTCGTGTTCCACCCGTCATGGTCCGGCCGTCGGAACGACCATCGAAGGACCGTGCGTACGGGCCACCAGGCGATGAGGTGATGGACATGCGGGAATCGATGAACGAGGGCGTGCCGGAGTCGGCGTCCGGAATGCAGCGGCAGCTCTACACCGGATCGGAGCGTCCCTTCGATCCCGAGGACCTCGTGATGGTGTCGGGCCGCGACGTCACCCCCGGCCGCCTCGAGTGGGCGCGGCAGGAGATCGAGCGCAAGGGCGCCGCTGCACTGGAGCGCTACCTCCCCTGAGCGCAGGCGGGGCCGGCGGACGCGGCGCGGTGGTGCGCCCGTTCGCCGGTGGCACCGCCCTCTGCCCGCCGTGACCGGACGGGCTCCCATGACCGGACGGGCCGGCCGCAAGGGCGGGGCCGGGACGGCCGGGGACGCGGCGGCGGGAGCGGGGCGCGGCCGGTCGCGCCGGTGGTACGGCCCGCCGCCGTCGAATGTCAGTGCCAGTGGCGATGATGCTGCCCATGAACGACGCCGCTCTGCTCACCCCCGGCGACTACGCCGATGCCGTTGCCACCGCCGTCCGGGCGGCCGCCGCCTACTACACCGACGGCGGTACGCCGCTCGGTGACGACGAGTACGACGCCCTGCTGCGCGCCGTCGCGGCCTACGAGCAGGCGCACCCGGGCGAGGTGCTGCCGGACTCGCCCACCGGGAAGGTCGCGGGCGGTGCGGTCGGGGGCGACGTGCCGCACAGCGTGCCGATGCTGTCGCTGGACAACGTCTTCTCGGCCGAGGAGCTCGCGGACTGGGCGGGCGGGCTGGAGCGGCGCCTGGGCCGGCCGGTGGCCGCCTGGTGCGTGGAGCCCAAGCTGGACGGTCTGGCGGTGGCCGCCCGCTACCGTGCCGGGCGCCTGCACCGGCTGATCACCCGCGGCGACGGCCTGGCGGGCGAGGACATCAGCCACGCCGCCGACGCCGTGCTGGGCCTGCCCGCCGTGCTCGCCGAGCCCGTCGACGTCGAGCTGCGCGGTGAAGTCCTGCTCACCCGTGAGCAGTTCGAGCACGCCAACGAGGTGCGCACCGCCCACGGCGCGGTCCCCTTCGCCAACCCGCGCAACGGCGCCGCCGGCACCCTGCGGGCCAAGGACCGGCCCTACCGCGTCGAGCTGACGTTCTTCGGCTACGGCGCGGTCGGCCTCGACGACGACCTCACCCACAGCGCCCTGCTGGAGCGCCTGGCCGCCCTGGGCGCCAACACCGCAGCCACCACCGCCGCCCACCCGCAGCGCTGCGCCACGCTGGAGGAGGCCCAGCAGCGGGTCGGCGAGATCGCCGCGCTCCGCTCCGAGCTGCCGTTCGGCATCGACGGCGTCGTGGTCAAGGCCGACTCCTCGGTGGACCAGCAGGACGCCGGCTCCGGCTCGCGCGCGCCGCGATGGGCCGTCGCCCGCAAGCTCGCCGCCGAGCACAAGGTCACCCGGCTGCTCGACGTGGAGTGGAACGTCGGCCGCACCGGCATCATCGCCCCGCGCGCCGTCCTCGAACCGGTCGTCATCGACGGCGTCACCGTCACCTACGCGACGCTCCACAACCCCGCCGACATCACCCGGCGCGGCCTCATGCTCGGCGACCGGGTCTTCGTCTACCGCGCCGGGGACGTCATCCCGCGCGTCGAGGCGCCGCTGGTCGACGAGCGCACCGGCGACGAGAAGCCGATCGCCTTCCCCGAGGCCTGCCCCCGCTGCGGCGACACCATCGACACCACCGAGCAGCGCTGGCGCTGCGCCCGCGGGCGCAACTGCCAGGCCGTCGCCTCGGTGATCTACGCGGCCGGCCGCGGCCAGCTCGACATCGAGGGCCTGGGCGGCACCCGCGCCGTCCAGCTCGTCGAAGCCGGCCTGGTCACCGACCTCGCCGACCTGTTCTCCCTCACCCGCGAGCAGCTCCTCGGCCTGGAGCGGATGGGCGAGACCAGCACCGACAACCTGCTCGCCGCGATCGAGACCGCCCGGTCGCAGCCGCTCAACCGGGTGTTCTGCGCGCTCGGCGTGCGCGGCACCGGGCGCACCATGTCCCGGCGCATCGCCGCCCACTTCGGCTCCATGGCCGCGATCCGCGCCGCCGACGCCGACACCCTGGCGGCGGTGGACGGCATCGGGGCGGAGAAGGCCCGGGTCATCGTCGCCGAACTCGCCGAGCTCGCACCGCTGCTGGACCGCCTCGCGGCCCGGGGCGTGGGCACCGCCGTCACCGTGCCGCAGGCGCCCGCAGCGGCGTCCGACGCGGCGGACGCCGATGGCCCGGTGGGGCAGGACGCGGCCTCGGGCCCGCTCACCGGCGAGGCCGTCGTCGTCACCGGCTCCATGACCGGCCCGCTCGCCGCGCTGTCCCGCAACGAGATGAACGAGCTCATCGAACGCGCCGGCGGCAAGGCCTCCTCGTCCGTCTCCAAGCGCACCACCCTGCTCGTCGCCGGCGAGAAGGCCGGATCCAAGCGCGCCAAGGCCGAGGAGCTCAGCATCCGCGTCGTCACCCCCGACGACTTCGCCGTCCTGGTCGCCGACCACCTGCCCCAGGGCTGACGGACGGACGGGCCGGCGCCCGGCGGGTCACGGCGGCCGGGGCGCTCGGCTGGGCGGGTCACGGCGGGCCGTCGGCCGTTTCCGCCGGGCGTCGGCGGGTGATCCCTTGCGGCCGGGGCGGCGGTGCACCCCCGCCGCCGAGCCACCCCGATCCACCCGAGCCGTCCGGAAGGCCCCGCCGTGTCCCTGCGCTCCCGCCGTTCGCCGCTGTCCCGCCGCCCCGGGCGCGCGGTCGCCGCCCTGCTCACCGCCGCGCTGGCGCTGGCGCCCGCCGGGGCCGCCGCGGCCGCGCCCCGCGACGACGACGACCTCGCACTGCGGGCCCGGCTGCAGGAACTGGTCGACCGCCCGGACGGCCCGCCCGGCGCCATCGCGGTGCTCCGCGACGGCGAGCGGGTGCGGGTGTTCCGGGCCGGGGTGGCCGAGGTCGGCACCGGCCGGCCGCCCCGGCCCGACGACCACATGCGCCTGGCCAGCGCCGCGAAGGCGTTCAGCGGCGCGGTCGCGCTGCGCCTGGTCGACTGCGGGCTGCTCGGGCTGGACGACACGCTCGCCCAGCGGCTGCCCGCGCTGCCCGCCGCCTGGGGCACGGTGACGCTGCGCCAGCTGCTGAACCACACCAGCGGGCTGCCGGACTACAGCGCGGCACCGGAGTTCGTCGACCTGATCCGCGCCGACCCGCACCACCGGTTCGACTCCCGGCACCTGCTGGACTTCGTCGCCGGCCAGGACCTGGAGTTCGCCCCCGGCTCCCGCTACCACTACTCCAACTCCGACAACATCGCCGTGGCCCTGATGGCCGAGGCCGCGACCGGGCAGCGCTACGAGGGCCTGCTGGACTCCCAGGTCTACCGGCCGCTGGGGCTCACACAGACCAGCCTCCCCTCCGGCTACCGGCTGCCCGAGCCGTACCTGCACGGCTACGCCGTCCAGCCGCCCGAGCCCGCGCAGGACGTCAGCACCCTGTTCGGCGCCTCGGGCGCCTGGGCGTCGGGCGGCCTGGTGTCCACCCCGAAGGACTTCAGCGCGTTCGCGGCCGGGTACGCGGGCGGCCCGCTGATCAGCGACGCGACCCGCCGCCGGCAGCGGGCGTTCGTCGCGGGTGCCTCCGAGCCGGCCGGCCCGGGGGCCAACCGCGCCGGGCTGGCGATCTTCGAGTACACCACCCGGTGCGGCGTGGTGTACGGGCACACGGGCAACACCGCGGGCTACACGCAGTTCGGCGCGGGCACCCCGGACGGCCGCCGCAGCGTCACCGTCTCCGTCACCGAGCAGGTCAACCAGACCGGCAACCCGGACCTGCTGGCACAGCTGCGCGCGGTCGAGGAGGACTTCGTCTGCGCGCTGCTGGCCGGCTAGGGCCCGGAGCCGCCGGCCGGCCCGGGGGCGCGGAGGAACGCGGTAGGGGCGGAAGTCGCATGCGACTTCCGCCCCTACCGATGGGAGCGCCGGGCTCGGATCGAACGAACCCCTCCCGCTGAAAGCGGGCGTGCTACCACTGCACCACCGACGCCTGTCCGGCGGTTCCCCGACCGCTTCCGCGATCTTGTCCCGCCGACAGGGAAGAAGCTACCAGCCCATGATCGGAAGAGGAAAATCGGCGGCCGCCCACCTCCCGACCGCCACCCGCCCACCTCCCGACCGCCACCCCCGCACTCGTCGTACCGTCACCGTCCCCTTACGCTCTGGCAAGTCGCCGCAGGGTTTGGCGCCGTCAGCGGCAGGCCTCGTCGGCGGGCCGCAGGACGAGCACGGAGGAGGGAACGGGAGCGTGAGCGCGAGGACGGCGAGTGTGTTCCGGGGCGAGGACGTGCCCGCGAAGGAACGGTTCGACTGCTGGCGGGAGCTGATCGGACGGACCCGGGACAGCGAGATGACCAGCGCTCACGCCGACGACTTCACGGCGGAGATGCGGCGCCTGGAGCTGGGGCCGGTGACCCTCCTCAGATCGTCGTTCCCGCCCGCGCGGTTCCGGCGCACCGCCGGCAGGGTGCGGCGCTCGGACCCCGGGGTGTACCACCTGACCATGGTCCTCGACGGGGGCCTGTCGCTGACGCACGGCGACCGCGACCGGACGGCCGTGTTCGGCCCGGGCGAGCTGTACGTGCTCGACAGCTCGCAGCCGTACGACGTGCGGGGCCTCGGCGCACGCGCCACCGACCGGGGCCCCCGCCGGGTCGAAGCGGTGGGCGTCGACTTCCCCGTGTCCGCGCTGCCGCTGCCGCCCCACCGCCTGCGCACCCTGATGGGGCGGGCGTTCTCCGGACGGGAGGGCACCAGCGCGCTGCTCACCGAGTTCATCGTCGGCCTGGACCGGCAGGCCGCCGCCCTGGGACCGGCCGAGGCGCCCCGGCTGGGCACGGTCGTGGTCGACCTGGTGGCCGCCTGGCTGGCCCGGGAACTCGACGCCGAGGCGGCCGTGCCGGACGACACCCGGCAGCGGGCCCTGCTGGAGAGCGTACGGACGTTCATCCTGCGCAACCTGCACGACCCCGAGCTGTCCCCGCCCGTGATCGCCGCCGCGCACCACATCTCCGTCAGCTACCTGCACCGCCTCTTCACCCAGCAGTCGCAGGGCGAGACGGTCGCCGTCTGGATCCGCCGCCAGCGGCTGGACAAGGCCCGCCGCGACCTGACGGACCCGGCCCTGCGCGCCGTGCCCGTCCACGCCCTCGCCGCCCGCTGGGGCATCCCCCGCGCCTCCGACTTCAGCCGCGCCTTCCGGGCCGCGTACGGACTCCCGCCCGGCGAGCACCGCCGCCAGGCGCTGTCCGAGCACACCGGCGGCGGAGGCGCCGGAGAGTAGACGCAGCGCCAAGGGACTGTCGACGCAGCGCCAACTCGGCCGGGCCGCGCCCTGGCATCCTCCACGAGGAGACGAACCGGCGACCCGGCACGCCACGGGGGAGCGTGCCGGGCCGCCGGTCGTGCCGGGCTGTGTCGTGTTGGGCCGGGCCGTGCCGTGGTGCGCCGTGCCGGGGGGCTGCGGGCGGGGTCAGCCGCCCTGGGCCGGCGGCCGGGTGGCGGGCGGCTTCGCTCCGGCGTCCTCCCTGGCCCAGGCGCCGACGCCGAGGCGGCCGGTGGTGCCCAGGTCGAGTTCCGGGGTGACCATCACGGGGGCCGCGTCCGGGGTGGCGCGGACCCGGACGTAGGGGATGTTCACCGGGGTGCCGTCCCCGGTGGTGTTGCGCCACACCAGGGTGGCGCGGGCGCCCTCGCCCGGGCGCAGCGCGATCTTCTGCGGCGGGTTGTCGGCGCCGGTGCCGGTGGCGATCTCGGCGCCGCCGGAGAGCAGCCGGACCCCGTCGACGGGGTGGTGCTCGGGGTCGAGCAGTTGCAGCGTGGGGTAGCCGTCGAGGGCCAGCGTGGCGGTGCCGCAGTTGCGCAGGTGCAGGCCGGCGACGCGCAGGCCCATCGCGGCGTCGCCCTCGTCCGCGTACAGGCGCAGGCCGGAGGCCGGGCAGGGGCCGTCGGGCTGCGGGGCTTCGGCGCTGGGCACGCTGCGGACCTTGACGATCTTCACCTGGGACGCGGCTGCGCCCGGCAGGGCCGGGCCCGGGCCGGACAGGTCGATCCGCCTCTTCTCGGTGGTTCCGGGGGCGAGCGCGGCGACGGTGTGGGTCACGGTGTCCAGGGCGGCTCCGGCGGCCGAGAGCCGGTTGAACACCACGGTGACGTCGGACGGTTCACCGTTCGGGTTGGTCACCTCGTACTCGGCGCAGGCCGGGCTGGCGGCGGTGATCCGCACGCCGTCCCGCGCGAGTCCGGACGGCGCTTGGGCGCCGCCGGCGGGCGCGGGCAGCGGCGCCCCGCAGGGTGTGGCGCCGGCGGAGGCCGCCGGGGTGGCGAACGCCCCGGCCGCGCCGCTCGCTCCGGTCGTCCGGGTGCCGCAGGCGGTGAGCAGGGCGGCGGCGACCACGGCGAGGGTGACGGCCGCGGCGGGCCGACGGGCCGACGGCGGCGGGGTGGGCTTCTCGGACTCGCGCATCGGCCGAGTCGATCACGCTTCGCCCTCGAACGGCTGTGAGCCGGGCCACTCCCCGTGCAACAGGTCGGCAATGGTCCGGGGTTCCGGGTGTGCGGCGCGGCGGCCGGCCGTATCGGACGGTTCGTCAGCCCAGGTGCCTGGCAGGGCAGTTCACACGCGGGCGGCCCCGGCTCCCCCCAGGAGTGTTCCGGGGGGCCGGGGCCGGGCCGTCGGGCGTCAGGCGTCAGGCGTCAGGCGTCAGGAGTCAGGCGTCAGGAGCGGGCGTCAGGAGCGGGCGTCGATCTTGCCCTGGAGGGCGATGAGCAGGTCCTTGAGGATGCCGATGGTGACCTCGTCGGTCAGCTCGCCCTGGTCGTCGAAGCGCTCGTGGGAGCGGAAGGCGACCAGCTCGGGCTTGACCACCACGTCGCTGTCGGTCCAGACGAAGACCTGACGGAGCGCGAGCTGGGCGCGGACCGAGCCGAAGTTGGTCGGCGCGGCGCCCATGATCGCGGTGGGCTTGCGGTGCAGCGGCAGGCCCTCGGTCTTGGTCCAGTCGGTGCTCAGCCAGTCCAGGGCGTTCTTCAGGACGCCGGGGATGGAGTAGTTGAACTCCGGGGTGGCGATGAGCAGGCCGTCGGCCTCGGTGACCTTGCGGCGCAGCTCCTCGACGACGGCCGGGCGCTTGCCGGGGTGGTCGAGGTCGTAGTCGTACGGCGGGATCTCGCGCAGGCCGTCGTAGATCTCGATCTCCATGCCGGCCGGGTTGAACGTGCGGGCGGCGCGCAGCAGCTGGGTGTTGTGCGAGTCGGCGCGCAGCGAGCCGGAGATGGCGAAGACCTTGGACGCGCTCATGACGTGCTCCTTGCAATGGGTACGGGTGTGACCGGCAGGCCGAACTCGTCGGCGTTCGCTGGTGGGCGGCTGCCGCTCGTCGTCGTCCCGACGCCGAGAAATCTAAACGGTTCAGTTCAGTGCGTCAACCATACGGTTCAGTCTTTTTCGGTGAACTGAATCGTATGGTTCAGTCCGGGCGGCGCGTCGCGCGCATGGACTTGTACCGGACAGTTCAGTTCTTATACTGATCAGTACCGTTTCCTCCGCCCTCCGCAGACCCCCTCCGAGGAGCACCCGATGGCCGCCGACACCGCAGGGCCCACCGACGAGTTCGGCCTGCCGATCATCCCGGGCCCCGCCGACGCCGCCCAGCGGCGCCGGCGGGCGATCATCGACGCCGCCCTGGCCGAGTTCCTCAAGGAGGGCTACTCCGCCGCCTCGATGGACGCCATCACCGCACGCTCCGGCGTCTCCAAGGCCACCATCTACAAGCACTTCGGCAACAAGGAACGGCTCTTCCTCGCGGTGATCGGCGGCTTCCTGCCCACCACCTACGAGGGCCTCAAGCCCCACAACTCCACCATCGCCGAAGCCGCCGACCTGCGCTCCGCACTGATCACGCTCACCCACGACTGGGCCCGCATCGTGCTGCGCCCCGACATCATGTCCCTGCGCCGCCTGGTGATCGGCGAGATCGACCGCTTCCCGCAGCTGGGCCGGCTCTGGTACCAGGTCAGCTACGAGATGAACAACGCCCCGCTGGTCGAGGCCCTCACCGAACTGGACCGCCGCGGCCTGCTCGCCGTCCCGGACCCGAAGCTCGCGGTGCAGCAACTGGTGGCCTGCACGGTGGGCGTGCTGCAGCTGGTGCACACCTTCAGCCCCGGGGCCGGGCCGGACGAGGCGGAGACGTGGCGGACGATCAGCTCCGGCGTCGACCTGTTCCTGGCCGAGTACGCGAAGCGCTGACCCGGCGGCCGCCCGGCGACGCGTCACAGGCGGCCGGCGTCACAGGCGGCCGGCGTCAGAGGCGGTCGGCGTCCAGGACGGCCCGGGCGAAGGCGTCGGGCGCCTCCTGGGGCAGGTTGTGGCCGACGTCCGCGAGGGTGCGGTGCAGGTAGGGGCCGGTGAAGTACGGGCGGTAGCCGGAGCCGTCGCCGGGGGCGGTGAAGGGGTCCCGCCCGGGGTCGAGGGTGACGGTGGGGACGGCGATGCGCGGCCGCGCGGCGAGCCGCTGCTCCACGCGGTCGTAGCGGTGCTCGCCGTCGGCCAGGCCCAGGCGCCAGCGGTAGTTGTGGATGACGATCGCCGGGTAGTCGGGGTTGTCGAAGGCGGCGGCGGTGCGGGCGAAGACGGCGTCGTCGAAGGCCCAGGTCGGGGAGACGCTCTCCCAGACCAGGCGGCACAGGTCGCGCCGCTTGTCCCGGTCCTCCATGGCCTGGCGCCCGCGCTCGGTGGCGAAGTAGAACTGGTACCACCAGGTGTGCTCGGCGGCGGCCGCCAGCGGCTCCTTCTGCTTCTCCACGTCGGTGATCAGGTACCCGCTGACCGACACCAGCGCCTTGACCCGCTCGGGCCACAGCGCGGCGATGATGTCGGCGGTGCGCGAGCCCCAGTCGAAACCGGCCAGCACCGCCCGGCCGATCCCCAGCGCGTCCATCAGGGCGACGATGTCCAGCGCGACCGCCGCCTGCTGCGCGTTGCGCGGCGTACGGGCGGACAGGAACCGCGTCGAGCCGTGCCCGCGCAGGTAGGGGACGATGACGCGGTAGCCCTGCGCGGCGAGCAGCGGGGCGACGTCGACGTAGCTGTGGATGTCGTACGGCCAGCCGTGCAGGCAGATGACCACGGGGCCGTCCGCCGGGCCGTCCTCGGCGTAGCCGATGTCCAGCACTCCGGCGCGGACCTGCGCCAGCCGGGCGAACCCGGTCCGCCCGGCGGCGGCGCCGCCCGGCACGGCCTCCAGGACGGGGGCCGCCGGTGCGGCCTCCGCGGCCTGGGACAGGGCGGCCAGGGACAGGGCGCTCGCGCCCGCCCCCAGCCCGACGGCCCTGGTGAAGGTGCGCCTGTCGATCATGCTCGTTTCCTCCGTCGCGCGGTGGCGTCAGCCGATGCCACCGCGGACCGGCGGCCGGCACCACCCACTGTGGCCCGCGAAACGGTCAAGCACATCAGTCACTTGACTCTCAGTCACCGACTGACGCCACCGTCACCGGCCGCGGTCACCGACCTGAGCCGCCGGCCGCAGCCACCGGCTATGACCGGTAGCGGTAGCGGATGCGGCCGCGGGTGAGGTCGTAGGGGCTGAGCTCCACGAGGACCCGGTCGTGCGGGAGGATCTTGATGTGGTTCTTGCGGACCTTGCCGCTGATGTGGGCGAGCACGATGTGCCCGTTGGGCAGTTCCACCCTGAAGGTGGCGTTGCGCAGGCACTCGGTGACGGTGCCTTCGACTTCGATGCCGTCTGCGGTCTTGCTCATGGCTCTCACCTCTCCGTTCGGTGTTGGGGTGTCAATGGCTTCGGTGGCGGGCGAGTTCGAGGGTGCTGCCGGCGCGGCGGGCGCCGATGCCCTCGAAGAGGGCGGTGGCGGCCGTGTTGGACTCCGTCACCTCGGCCCAGGCCGAGGTGACGCCGTCGCGGTGCAGCGATTCCAGTGCGTGGGCCAGCAGCGCCCGGGCGATGCCGCGGCGCTGGTGGTCGGCGCGGACGGCGAGCAGCCCGATCCGCGGCCGGCGCAGCGGCGCGATCCGGAGCAGCCCGACGTAGCGGCCGTCCTGCCGTGCCACCGCGTACTTGGCGGGGTCGACCACGGTGCTGCACGCCGGCCGGGGCAGCACCTGGGCCGGCATCGCCGGCCAGCCGATGCCGGCCTCGACCTCCTCGTGGATGACGCGGTCCAGGGCGCGCAGCGGATCCTCCTGCGCCTCGCCGGCGGGCACGATCGTCACGCCCGCCGGGGGCCGGACCGGGCCGAGCCCGGTGGCCTGCGGGTCGGTGGGCAGGAGGTAGCACCACTCGCGGCGTACGGTCGTGAAGCCGGCCCGCTGCCAGGCGGCCGTGGTGTCGTGGTCGACCTCGTCGGTGACGGTGTGCAGCGGTTCCGGCAGGTCGGCCGACATCGCGGCGGCGATGCGGTCGAAGACCGCGCCCTGCCATGCGTCGACGCTGACGAAGAGCCGGCCGTCGGGCCGGCGTGAGGCGTCGCCGTGGCCGACCACGCGGTCGTCCTCCACGGCGTGCCACTGGGTGTCCGAGATCCGCGTGACCGCGAGCGCGTGGTCGTCGGCGGCGGGGATGTCGGGGGTGGGGTGCGAAGTGTTCATGGTGTTGCCCTTCGGGAGTGCCTGGTCTGAGGCGCTCCCGGGCGACACCTGTGTCAATCGCCCGCCGTGGCGGAAAGGGGGAGCACCCACACGGATACAGCCTTCATGGGTGACACCTCCTCGCGTTTTTCTCACGGCTGCGCAGACCGTAGCAGTCGGCGGTGTGCCCGGCCAACCGGTTTACGGGCGGCGGCGGTGCGGCGGCGGTACGGCGGCCCGCGCGGGGACGCCGACCGGGTGCCACGTCCGGGCCGCGGGCCTTGCGCCGCCGGGTCACCGCGGCCGTCCCGCAGGGTGAGACGCCTTGTCCCACCCCGGCGGGTTTCTGCCAGCATGCGGGGCATGCAGCAGCAGCTGATTACCAGCGGCAGCGTGCCGGCACCGCGCCGGGAGGAGTGACCCTCCCCCGGCCCACCGCCCGCACGCAGACCTCTCGCACTCCGCGAGGGGTCTTTCTGCTTTTCCGGCCCGCCCGTCCCATCCACCGACAGGACCGCCGCCATGGAACACACCCGGATCACCGTCACGCTGCGCCCCACCACCGGGACGCTCGCACGGCTCGCCTCCACCCTCAACAACCACCGGGTCCTGGACCTCGCCTTCAGCACCGTGGCGCCGGCCTCGGCCCGGGCGGTCGTCCGTGTCCCGCGGCGCGAGGCCGTACGGGTGCAGCAGAAGCTGCGCAGGATGGTCGACGTGCTCGACGTGGCCCTGGAGCCGGCCGGCCCCGACGGCGGCGCGGCCTCCCGGGTCCCGGCCCCTCAGGTCCCCGCCGCAGCGGCCGCCGGGTAGCCGACCCCGCCGCCGGTGTCGCGTATCCGCTCTCCTGGCAAGCCGGTTGGGACCGGCACGCCCGGCACGCGCGTGGGGCCCGACGCGCGGAAGGCGGGTCAGTAGCGCAGGGCGGCGGCGATCCGGTCGCTGTCGGCGAGGGTGCCGTCGGGGACGAAGCTGACCCGGGCGCCGGTGTCGAGGCCGCGCTCGATGACCTCGTCGACGATGTCCTCGCGGACGCCGGCCTGGCCGGCCTCGGCGGGGACGAGGTGCTCGCCGTCGTCGCGGACGGTGGCGCGGTAGTTCTCCTCGACCACCAGCAGGTCGATCCGGCCCTCGCCGGCGGCCCGCCAGACCTCGTCCAGGCCGGCGGCGAAGCCCTGGCGGCCGCGGGCCTTGTCGAGCAGGGCGAGGGCGTCGGCGACCTCGCGCTCGGCGCGGGCGCGCACGGCGGGCTCGACCACCCGGCGGACGGTCTCGGCGTCGGCCTGGGCGAGGCCGCCGTGCGGGATCTGCGCGGTGGCCTGCTGGGCGATGGGGCCGACGGTGTCCAGCAGGGCGAGCGCGGCGGCCTCGCCGACCACGTACAGCGGGCGGGGGTCGGCGGCGAGCAGTTTGCCGATCCCGGCGTCGGCCTGGCGCAGGAAGGTCTTGGTCTCCTCGTCGCGGAAGGTGCTGGGCGTGTCGCCGATCTGCTCCTGCCGTTCGGGGTCGGGGTTGTCGTGGACGCGCACCAGCGGGAAGCCGTTGCCGGTCTCCTCGGCGACCCGCTCCTGGGTGCCGCCCCACAGCGCCACCCGGTCGGCGGCGATCGCGACCACCCAGTGGGGGCGTTCGGCAGCGTGCGCGGCGACCAGGTTGCGGGTGAGGAAGGTGTCGGACAGGACCACCCGGGCGGGGGCGGTGCGCCCGAGTGACCAGATCCGGTGCTCGCCGGGCGCGGCGAGGATCGCCAGGCCGTCCTCGGCGTGCACCAGGTCGACTTCGCTCAGGGCCCGGTCGAGCTGCTCCAGGACGTCGATCCGCTCGGCGCGGGAGACCGCGGGGTCGGCCTGGACCTTCTCCTTCGCTTCGGCCAGCAGGTTGCGCAGCCGGACCGGGTCCTGCGTCTTGTCCGGTTCCCGGCGGTGGGTGGGCATCAGGATCGACACCGCCGGGTAGGGCCGGGGCCGGCGCAGCTCGGCGAGGACGGCGGGGCTGAGGGCGGGGTGCATGGAGACCCTTTCCGAAGGCGGTTCGGCCTTCTGTGCGTGGACGCGCGAAGCCTGGCGCTGCTCCCGATCGCCCTCAATGTACCGATGTGCGGCTTTTACGGCGCGCGTCAGTGGTCTGGACCACTGGCCGGACGGTCACGGCGCGCGCACCCTACTCGCGATTGCACTTATTGCGCGCGTGCAACTATTGTCGAAGCACGCTAGCCGCTCACTCAAGCAATCACAGAAGGGTTCGGGCCTTTGCCTCTCGCTCTCCTCGCCCTGGCCATCGGCGCATTCGGGATCGGGACCACCGAGTTCGTGATCATGGGCCTGCTGCCCCGGATCGCCGGCGACTACGGCGTCTCCATCCCCCACGCGGGCCTGCTGGTCACCGGCTACGCCCTCGGCGTCGTCATCGGCGCGCCGCTGATGACCGCCCTCGGTACCAGGATCAACCGCAAGACGATGCTGATGCTGCTGATGGGCCTGTTCGTGGTCGGCAACCTGCTCTCCGCGTTCGCGCCGAGCTTCCCGCTGATGCTGGCCGGCCGCATCGTGACCTCGCTGGCCCACGGCGCCTTCTTCGGCATCGGCTCCGTCGTCGCCGCCGACCTGGTCGCCCCCGAGAAGAAGGCCGGCGCCATCGCCACCATGTTCACCGGGCTGACCGTCGCCAACATCGTCGGCGTGCCGCTGGGCACCTTCATCGGCCAGGCCGTCGGCTGGCGCACCACCTTCGGCGTCGTCGCCGCGCTCGGCGTGGTCGGCCTGCTCGGCATCGCCAGACTGGTGCCCGCGATGCCGCGCCTCGAGGGCGCCCACCTGCGCCGCGAGCTGACCGCCTTCCGCAACCCGCAGGTGCTGCTCGCGATGGCGATGACCGTGCTCGGCTTCGGCGGGGTCTTCGCCGCGATCACCTACATCGCCCCGATGATGACCCAGGTCGCCGGCTACTCCGACGGCGCGGTCACCTGGCTGCTGGTGCTGCTCGGCGTCGGCATGTTCCTCGGCAACCTGCTCGGCGGCAGGTTCGCCGACCGCCGGCTGATGCCGATGCTGTACACCGCCCTCGGCGGCCTGGCCGTCGTCCTGGCGCTGTTCACCCTGACCGCGCACAGCAGGATCCTCGCCGCCGTCACCCTCCTGCTCGTCGGCGCCCTCGGCTTCGCCACCGTCCCCCCGCTGCAGAAGCGGGTGCTGGACCAGGCCCACGGCGCGCCCACCCTGGCCTCGGCCGTCAACATCGGGGCCTTCAACCTCGGCAACGCGCTGGCCGCCTGGCTCGGCGGGATCGTCATCACCGCCGGCCTCGGCTACACCGCCCCGAACTGGGTCGGCGCCGCCCTCGCCGCCGCCGCGCTCGTCCTCGCCCTCTGGTCCGCCGCCCTGGAACGCCGCGACCAGGCCCGCGCCGCCACGGCCACCGCCCCCGAGCAGGACCGCTCCTTCGCCGGCGCCGCCCCGGCGCAGCTCGGCTGACGCCCCGTCCACCGGGGCCGCCCGCGCCGCCGCCTCGCCCGTACCGGGCAATTTCCGCCGCGTCCCGCGGCCGGTCGCGCGCGGGCGGCCCCCGGATGTGGCAGGCAGGAGGGCGGCGGCCCCGCCCGTGACGGGCGCACGGGCCGCCGTTGCCCTGCGACCGAACGGAGCCCCCCATGCGCCGACGCCGCGGCGTCCTGCTGACCGCCGCCCTCCTGGCCCAGCTCGCCGCCGGACCCTCCCACGCGGCGGCCGCCGCCCCCGCCGGGTGGGAGACCGTCGACCGGTGCGGGGTGGTCCGCAGCGGCGACACCCCGCTCGGCGGCGCCGAGGTGACGCTCTACCAGGCCGGGGACGGCGAGGGCGCCGCGCCACGGGTGCTGGCCCGCACCCGCAGCGCCGAGGACGGGCGCTTCACCCTCGACTACCGCCGCCCGCACGACCCGCGCGCCGTGCTGTACGTGCTCGCCGGCCTCGGGCACCCGGGGGAACGCACCGCGCAGGACGGGGCCGCGCTGGAGGGGGCGCCGCAGGACGGGCCGGCCGTGCTCGCCGCCGTGCTCAGCGGGGCCGACGCCCCACCCGAACTCGTCGTCAACGAGCGCACCACCGTCGCCGTCGCCTACGCCCTGGCCCGCTTCACCGGCCCGGCCGGCGTCTCCGGCCCCCGCCCCGGGCTGCCGAACGCCGCCGCCGTCGCCCACAATCTGGCCGACACCGGCACCGGCGACATCGCCGCCCCCCTCGCCACCGCGCCCAACGGCGCCCTCACCTCGACCATGGCCGAGTTCAACACCCTGGCCAACCTGCTCGCCGCGTGCGTCACCGGCGACGCCTGCGAGCAGCTGTTCGACCTGGCCCGCCGCCCCGGCCACGACCGGCCGCGCGACACCCTGCGGGCCGCCGTGGACATCGCCCACGACCCCGGCCACAACGCCGCCGCCCTCTTCGCCCTCGCCGACACCACCCCCCGCTACCGGCCCGCCCTGCCCGCCGCCCCCGACGCCTGGACCCTCGCCCTGCGCTACGACGGCAACGGCCACGAGCTCGACGGCCCCGGCAACCTCGCCTTCGACGCCGACGGCAACGCCTGGGTCACCAACAACTACCGCTACGGCGCCGACCCCGCCGTCCCGGTCTGCGGCGGCCGCACCGTCCTCACGTTCACCCCCACCGGCCGGGACGCCCCCGGCGCGCCCCACCGCGGCGGCGGCCTGTACGGCGCCGGCTTCGGCATCACCGTCGACGCCAGGGGCAGCGCCTGGGTCGGCAACTTCGGCTTCCAGGGCCGCGGCTGCCCCGTCGACCCGACCCCGCTGGAGCGCAGCGTCTCCCAGTTCGCCCCCGACGGCGCCCCGCTCTCCCCGCCCGAAGGATGGCGCACCGGCGGCATCGCCCAGCCGCAGGGCATGGCCGCCGACCGGGCCGGCACCGTCTGGGTCGCCAACTGCGGCGGCGACAGCGTGACCCGGATCCCGGACGGTGACGCCACCCGCGCCCGGGAGGTGCCCACCCCCGCGCTGAGCAAGCCCTTCGGCGCCGCCGTCGACCCCGCCGGGCGGCTGTGGGTCAGCGGCAACGGCAACGACAGCGTCCAGGTCCTGGCCCCCGACGGCACCCCGGAGCGGACCGTCACCGGCGGCGGCCTGCGCCGCCCGCTCGCCGTCGCCACCGACAGCAAGGGCTACGCCTGGGTCAGCAACAGCGGCATCCTGCCGGTCCCCTGCGCGGACACCACCGCGGACGACTTCGCCGACGCCGTTGCCGCCGAGGCCGGACCGCGCCCGGGCGCCTCGGTCACCCTGATCGGGCCCGACGGCACCCCGGCCCCCGAACCCTTCACCGACGGCGGACTGTTCCTGCCCTGGGGCATCGCCGTCGACGGGGACGACACCGTCTGGGTCGCCAACTTCGGCGGCCACCGCGTCGCCCGCCTGTGCGGCACCGACCTCACCGCCTGCCCGCCCGGCTACCGCACCGGACAGCCCCTCTCCCCGCCCGACACCGGCTACCCGAGCGACGGGCTGGAGCGCAACACCGGCCTGCAGATCGATCCCTCGGGCAACGTCTGGCTGGCCAACAACTGGCGCACCGTCCCCGTCCGGACCAACCCCGGCGGCCACGAACTGGTCGTCCTGATCGGCGCCGCCGCCCCCGTCACCACCCCCGGGCTCGGCGGCCCCGCCCGGCCCTGACCCCCCAGCCCACCAGCCCGCCGTTCCCGACGGCCCCGGACGCCACGCCGGGGCCGTCGGGACGACTACCCGCCGGTACCCGGGGGCGGTCCGGCCCCGCCGGGAACACTGCGCCGATCCGGCGCACCAGCGCGCAGCAGACCCGGGAGCCGTCCATGCCGCTGTCCGCCCGCCCCGTCCCCTCGGCCGCCGAGCGCCCGACCAGGCGGGCGGCGCTGCGCCGCCTGGGCGAGTGGTGCGCGCGCCACTCACTGATCGTCATCGTCCTGTGGATCGTCGCCCTGGCCGGCATCCAGGCCGCCAACAAGACGGTCGGCGGCACCTACTCGGACGACTTCTCGCTGCCCGGCACCCAGGCGCAGCAGGGCCGCGACGTCCTGCAGGCGCACGAGCCGGCCGCCGCGGGCACCAGCTCCCAGGTGGTGCTGCACGACGCCGCGCCGCTGACCGGCTTCCAGCCGCAGATCGCCCAGGCGGTCGCCTCGCTGCAGCAGCTGCCGCACGTGATCGCGGTGCAGAGCCCGCTGCCGCCGCCGGGGCAGCCGGTGGCGCCGGGCGGTCCGCTGGCCGCCGACGGGCTGACCGGGTACATCACCGTCCGGTTCGACACCACGCCGACGCTGCTGGGCACCGACTACCTGACCGGGGTGGACGAGGCGGTGGCGCCGCTGCGCCAGGCCGGGGTGCAGGTGGAGTACGGCGGTCCGCTGGGCGAGCTGGCCCGGCCGGCGCCGGACGACCGCTCCAGCGAGGCGATCGGCTTCGCGGTGGCGATCGTGGTGCTGCTGGTGGGGTTCGGCAGCGCGATCGCGGCCGGGCTGCCGCTGGTGACGGCGCTGTTCGCGGCGGTGGTCGGGCTGGGGGCGCTGGGGCTGATCGCGGCGCTGTCCACCTTCGCGACGGTCGCGCCGACCCTGGCGACGATGATCGGCATCGGGGTGGGCATCGACTACGCGCTGTTCCTGCTGACCCGTCACCGGCAGAACCTGATGGACGGCGTGGACCCGGTGGTCTCGGCCGGGCAGGCGGTGGCCACCAGCGGGCGCGCGGTGCTGGTCTCCGGCTGCACGGTGATCATCGCGCTGTCCGGGCTGTCGGTGTCGGGGATCTCCTTCATCGCCAAGCTGGGTGCCGCGGCGGCCGTCACCGTGGTGTCGGCGGTGCTCGGCGCGCTGACCCTGCTGCCGGCGCTGATGGGGCTGATCGGGCGGCGGATGGACCGCTTCGCCGTGCGCCGTCCGATCGCCGAGTCCGGCGGCGCCGAGGGCGCGGAGGGCGGGAGCTGGCACCGCTACGCCCGGCGGGTGGAGGCGCGCCCCTGGCGGTACCTGGTGGCCGGGGTGGTGGTGCTGGGGGTGCTGTCGATCCCGCTGTTCTCCATCCAGCTGGGCCACATCGGCGACGGCGCCGACTCCACCGACTTCACCGACCGGCGCGCCTACGACCTGATGTCCCAGGCCTTCGGTCCGGGCTCGAACGCGCCGCTGACGGTGGTGGTGGACCAGAGCGCCGTGCCCGCCGAGACGCGGCCGGCCGTGTCGGCCTCGGTGCAGCAGGCCCTCACCGGCCTGCCCGGCGCCGCCAGCGCCACCCCGCTGCAGACCAGCCCGGACGGCGCGGTGCTGTTCGGCACCGTCATCCCGGCGAGCGCGCCGCAGGACCGCGCCACCACCGACCTGGTCAACCACCTGTCGGACACCGTGCTGCCCGACGCGGTGGCCGGCACCGGCGCGAAGACCTACGTCACCGGCAACACCGCGGCCCAGGTCGACTTCCTGGACATCGTGTCGAGCCGGCTGGTCCTGATCATCGCGGTGGTGGTCGGGCTGGCCTTCCTGATCATCCTGGCGGTCTTCCGCGGCCCGCTCGTCGCGGTCAAGGCCGCGGTGCTCAACCTGCTGTCGATCGCGGCCTCGTACGGGGTGGTGGTGGCGGTCTTCCAGTGGGGCTGGGGCGGGCCGGCGCTCGGGGTGGCGGGGAAGGTCCCGATCGAGAGCTACGTGCCGATGATGATGTTCGCGATCGTCTTCGGGCTGAGCATGGACTACGAGATCTTCCTGCTCTCGCGGGTGCACGAGGCCTGGCTGCGCACCGGGCGCAGCCAGGACGCGGTGGCGCACGCGTTGGAGATCACGGCCCGGGTGATCTCCTGCGCCGCGCTGATCATGGTCAGCGTGTTCGCGGCGTTCATCGTCAGCGACAACGTGGTGATCAAGATGATGGGGCTGGGCCTGGCGGTGAGCGTGCTGGTGGACGCCACGATCGTGCGGCTGCTGCTGGTCCCGGCGGTGATGACGCTGCTGGGCGCGTCGGCCTGGTGGACGCCGCGCTTCCTGGACCGGATCCTGCCGCACATCGACGCCGAGGGCGAGGGCGAGCAGGCGTAGGGCGCCCGGGGCGGTCAGGGGCGGGTGGCGGTGACCAGCCAGGCGGCGGTGCGCAGCCGTACGCCGTCGGGTCGTTCGTAGGGGGCGAGGGCGGTGGTGAGGGCGGCGCGGAGGCGGTCGGTGCCGGTGGGGGTGTCGGTGTCGCCCGGGTGGGTCCGGTCGAGTTGTTCGGCCAGGTCGCGGGCGGGGCCGGAGCCGAGGAGGTGGTCGGCGGCGTCGGCGGTGTCGCGGCCGAAGTGTCCGTGGGCCTCGGCGGGTTCGGTGCGGATGTCGGTGAGGGCGGCGGAGCCGAGGACGCGGTGGATCTCGGCGGGGTCGGCGAGGGAGAACATGCCGGGGCCGGCGGGCGGGGCGTCCTGCTGCTTCGGGAGAGGGAGGGCGGCGCGCGTCTCGTCGAGGACCCGGACCCATTCGGTGCGGGCGGGGTCGGCCACGCAGACGAAGGCGAGGCGGCCGCCGGGGCGCAGGGCGCGGGCGATGTTGGCGAAGGCGGCGACGGGGTCTTCGAAGAACATGATCCCGAAGCGGCTGATCGCGACGTCGAAGGCGGCGGTGGGCAGGGGATGGATCTGGGCGTCGCCCTGTTCGAAGGCGATCCGGCCGGAGGGGGTGTGGTCCGGGTCCTGGTCGGCGGTCAGGGCGCGGGCCCGGGCCAGCATCGGGGCGGAGAGGTCGAGGCCGAGGACGGAGCCGTGGGTGGCGGCTCGGGCGGCGCGGCGGGTGGTGTGGCCGGCGCCGCATCCGATGTCGAGGACGCGGTCGGCGGGGGTGATCGCGGCGGCGGCCAGGAGCAGCGGGTCGAAGCCTTCGTTGACGGCGTCCCAGCGGTCGTGGTGGTCGCTCCAGTGCTGGCCTTCGTCGCCGTTCCAGGCGTGGGACTGGGCGGTGTTGACGGGTGTGCGCATGGGTTCGCTCCTGTCGGACACTAGTATGGGCGATCGCCCATAGCAAGGTATGGGCACTCGCCCATACTGTGCAAGACCCGTTCCGGAGGACCTGGATGTCACCACGCGGCGTAGCGATCCCCGACGTGCGGGAACGGCTGTTCACGGCGGCCGAGCGCGTGCTCGCCCGCGAGGGGCCGGCCGGGCTGACCAACCGGTCCGTCACCGAGGAGGCCGACTGCGCGAAGGGGCTGCTGTACAACCACTTCGCCGACCTGGACGACTTCATGGCCCAGCTCGTCCTGGACCGCTTCGCGCGGATCGCCGCCGAGGTCGCCCCGCTGCCCGGGCGGGCGGGCAGCGGGGAGGTGCGGGAGAACCTGACCGGCGCCGCGCTCGTCCTGCTCGGCACCACCGGGCCGGTGATCGCGGCGGCCGCGCTCGCCCGGCAGGGCGCCACGCAGCGGGTGCGGCTGGCCTGGGAGGCCGGCGCGCCCGGACCGGACGCGGTCGAGGGCGCGGTCGTCCGCTACCTGGAGGCCGAGCAGCGCCTGGGCCGGGTCCGCGCGGACGCCGACTGCGCGATGCTCGCGCTCGCCCTCGTGGGCACGGTCCACCACCTGCTGATGTACGGGGACCGGTCGGCCGACGGCGCGCAGCTGGTCCGGCGACTGGTCGCCGCGCTGGTCACCGAGGCCTGACCCGACGGCCCCGGCCGCCCTCCCGCCCGGGCCCTTCCGCCCGGGACGGCCGGGCCGGTCAGGCCGTCAGGCGCAGCTCCACGGCGGCCTGGACGATGTTGGCCTGGTGCTCGGCCTGGCGGGCCACCGGCAGCCAGGCGGGCCGGAAGCGCCGCTGGTAGCGGGCGCACCAGTCCTGTAGGAGGGCGTCGAGGCGGGCGGTGTCGGGGGCCAGGCGGGCCCCGGCCGGGTCGACGACGCGCCGCAGCAGGGCGGCGGCGCGCACCGGGATGCGGTGCGCCCACAGGTCGATGCCGGCCAGTTTCGCCCGGGTCATCAGCCCCGGGCCCAGCAGACGCCGGCCGAGCGCCCGCGGGTCCCATTCGTCGGCGAGCTGCCGGGAGGCGGTCAGCGGGCTGCGGACGGCGCGGAGCAGGGCGGTGTCCCGGTCGGGCAGGTGGGGCAGGGCGGCGTCCAGCAGGTCGGCGAGCAGGGCGGTGCGGGTGCGCAGCCGGTCGGCGCTGGCGGTCAGGCGCTCGGGGGCGTCGTCGGCCGGGCGGGTGTCGCCGAGGCGGTCGCTGGTCCAGGCGGGTACTTCGACGATGACGGTCTCGCCGCCGTGGCGCTGCGGGGCGAACCAGGTGGAGGCCCGGACGCCGCCGGTGTCACCGGCCCTCTCGGCGCGGTGCGGTGTCAGCATGCCGGTGCTGCTCTCCTGGCGGTCGATGTGGTGGGGCTCCATCAGGAAGACGCCGGGGCCGGACTCGCGCAGCCAGAAGGTGTCGTAGGTGCCGGTCTCGACCGGGATGCCGAGGGCGGCGGCGGAGGTGGCGAACGGGGCGGCGAGGTGGGCCGGGTCGCGGGTGGCCTGGAGGAAGGTGCCGCCCACGTCCATGCTGTGCAGGGTGAACTGGAGGGTGGGCCGCAGTTCGTCGATCAGGTCGAGCAGGGCCCGGCTCTCCGGGAGGCGGCCGCCGACCGCCGGGGCCCATTCGGGCTGTTCCTCGGCGGCGGGGCGGAAGTAGCCGGCGAAGTACTCGGGCAGGGTGCGGGCGGTGAGGGCGCCGCGTGCGAGGTGTGCGCCGTCGGGGTCGAGGCAGAGCAGGAAGTTCCAGGTCGCGGCGGTGCGCAGGGCGGGGCGGGCGAGGACCCGGTGGGCGAGTTCCACGGTGCTGGCGCGGCCGGCGAACTCGTCGGCGTGCGCGCCCGCCACGACCAGGACGTTGCGCTCGGCGCGGCCGACCGACAGGAGCGTGAGCGGGCGGCCGGCCCGGGAGGTGCCGACGGTGCGCACCCGGCAGAGGTCGGGTCGCAGGGCGGCCAACCGGTGGGCGGTGGCGGCGAGTTCGGCGAGCGTGGGACAGCGGTCGTGGAGCAGTACCGCCTTGCCCGCGCCGGTCGATGTGTCGGTCAGCATCCGGCCCCCTGTGGTCGTCTCCCCGGGCTCGGAGCGTACGACGGACGGGGGCGCGGCGGGAGTTGTCCGCACGACCCTTGAGTTGACATATCATCCGATGATCTTGGAAGCCAGGGACGGGGAGTACGGCATGGCCGCGCACATCGGCACCACCGCACGGGGGTTGGGCATCGGCATCGCATCGGTCGTACTGGGCGGCGCGCTGACCGCCTGCGGCTCCGGCCCGGTCTCCGGCGAACTGGCCGCCGGTGCGCAGAAGTGGCCGGACTTCCAGACCGCGCTCTCCGACAAGGTCGCGCTGAAGCAGACCCTGCCGGGCCGTGCGGCCATGCCCGGCTGGGAGGTCCACAACAACCGGGTCTCCGTCGAGGACGGCACCGACAAGGACTGCCCGGGCTGCAAGCTCGACGGGACCGCCGACTTCGAGGACGGTCCCGTCACGGCCACGTTCAAGATCACCACCTTCGCCACCAAGGACCAGGCCGACGCCTACCTCGCGATGACCGCGAAGGAGTTCGAGACGAAAGCCGGCAAGACGGCCTCCAAGCTGTCGGTGCCGACCATCGGCAACGAGACCGTCGCCTTCAGCGGCACGCACGGCAGCAGCGCGCGCAACGTCATCCTGATGCGGGTGGGCACCACCTTCGCGGGCGCCATGCTGGAGGACTCGGCGGACGTGCCGAAGCTGCGGAAGCTGGCGACGATGCTCGCCCGGCGCGTCGAGCAGGCCGCCGCCGGGCAGGCCGTCGACGCCGCGCTGGAGGCGGCGGACTCCGACTGAGCAGCGAGGCGGGACCGGCGGCGGGCGCGGGCACGGGGGGGCTCACGCCCCGGTTGCGGCCGCCGCGGGGACGGTGTGCGGTGCGGCGGGGTGCTCCCGGTGGCCGTCGCCCTCGATGTCGACGTGCGGCAGGAGGCGGTCGAGCCATCGGGGCAGCCACCAGTTCCCGTCGCCGAGCAGGACCATGGTGGAGGGGACCAGCAGGCCGCGGACGACGGTCGCGTCCAGGGCGACGGCGGTCGCCAGGCCGATGCCGAACATCTTGACGACCGGATCGTCGGAGAGCAGGTAGCCGAGGAAGACGGCGACCATGATCAGGGCGGCCGAGCTGATGATCCGTCCGGTGCCGGCGAGGCCGGCCACCACGGCGCGCCGGTTGTCCCGCTCCCGCAGGTAGCCCTCCCGCACGGCGCTGAGCAGGAAGACCTCGTAGTCCATCGACAGCCCGAAGAGCACGGCGAACATCAGCAGGGGCACGTAGCCGGGGATC
Organism: Kitasatospora sp. NPDC034023; assembly: GCF_055575795.1. NCBI lineage: Bacteria > Bacillati > Actinomycetota > Actinomycetes > Kitasatosporales > Streptomycetaceae > Kitasatospora > Kitasatospora sp. NPDC034023. The sequence continues at coordinate 310,092 of NZ_JBVIRY010000005.1, read as the reverse complement.
GGCACGGCGCCGTCCAGGCCGATCAGCCGGGCACCGTGGCCCTGCTGGAAGACGGCGGTGAGCACACCGTAGGCGGCGGCGACCGAGACCAGGTTCATCACGGCCGCCTTCGCCGCGACGACCGGCGAGCGGAAGGCCAGCAGCAGGAGCAGGCCCGCGACGGTCAGGACGAAGCCGACGACCAGCGGCATGCGCTGCGCGATCCGCGCGTTGAGGTCCGCCTGGGCGGCGGGGGTGCCGCCGACGTGGAGGACCTGGCCGCTCCCGGTGGCGGCGGGCAGCACGTCCGAACGCAGCCGGTGGACGAGGGCGGTGGTGGCGGGGTCGGAGGGGGCGGTGGCCGGAGTGACCTGCCAGCGGACGGTGCGGCCGTCGGCGGCGAGCGCGGGCGGGCTGACGGCGGCCACGCCCTCCGCCCCGCGCAGCGCGGTGGTCATGGCCGCCGCCCGCGGGTCGCCGGCTCCCCCGGCCGCCGGGGCGGGCAGCACGTCGACGACCTGGAGCACGCCGCCCACACCCGGGCCGAAGGCCGCGGCCATCCGGTCGTAGGCGGTGCGGCTCATGCTCCCCGCGGCCTTGCTGCCCGCGTCCAGCCGGCCCAGGTGCAGGCGGGCGGCCGGGACGGCGAGGGCGCCGAGCAGGGCCAGGCCGGCCAGCAACAGGGGCCAGGGCCGGGCCGCGACCAGGGCGGCGACCCGCCCCCAGCCGCGCGGGCGCCCCTCGGGGGCGGGGGCGGCGGGCCGGGGGGTCAGCCGACCGCCCAGCAGGACGAGGACCGCGGGCAGCAGCGTGAGGTTCACGCCCAGCGCCGTCACCACGGCGATCGCGGGGGCGAGCGCCAGGGCGTACAGCAGCGGCAGTCCGCCCAGGGCCAGTCCGGCGAGCGCGGCGACGACGGCGCTGCCGGCGAAGGCCACGGACTTGCCGGACCCGGCGGTGGTGCGCACGGCGGCGTCCTCGATCCCGACCCCGGCGGCGCGCAGGTCCCGGAAACGGGTTAGGCCGAAGAGGGTGTAGTCGATGCCGACGCCCAGGCCGATCATGGCGGCGATGGTCTCGCCCGCCTCGGGCACGTCCATCAGGTGGCCGACCAGGCCGAGGACGGGCAGCGCGATGCCGAGGCCGATCACGCCGGCGAGCAGCGGCAGCGCGGCGGCGACGAGACTGCCGAGGGTGAGGGTGAGGATCACCAGGGCGGCGCCGAGGCCGATGGCCTCGCTGCGCCCGGTGCTCCCCTTGTCGACCGCGGCGGCCAGGTAGCCGCCCGGGGTCACCTCGATGCCGGCGGCGGTGGCCGGGGCCGCCGCGGCGAGCACGGCATCGGTCGTCGCGGGCGTCACCTCCCGTCCGGAGACGTCGAGTTCGACCGACAGGTAGGCGGTGTGGCCGTCGGCGCTGATGCTGCCCGCGCCGGCCGGGTCGTCGGGCGTGGTGACGGCGACCACGTGCGGCACCGCCGTGATGGCCGCGGCCGCGCTGCGCACCGCGGCGGCCGCGCCGGAGTCGGTCAGGGTGGCGGCGCCGGCCGGGGTGTGGAGCAGGACCGGCTGCTTGCCGGAGGCCGAGCCGGGGAACGCGCGGTCGGCGATGTCCTTGGCGGCCTGGCTGTCGCTGCCGGGGATGGAGACGGCCTCGCTGGTGACGCGCCCGAACGTGGCGAGGGCGGTGAGCGCGGCGGCCGTCAGCAGCAGCCAGGCCGCGAGGACCCGCTTGGGTCTGCGGGCGCACCAGCGCCCCACAGTGGTGAACATCGGCGGCGGACAGCCCTTTCCCGTGCGGCGGGCAGCCTCGACCGACCCCCGCCAAACTTATTGCACTCCTCGTGCAATGCGTACACTTGCACTCGCGGTGCAAAAATGTCAACGAGAGGGCGAGGAGCCCACGTGAAACGGTCCGAAGCCGCCGCGCCCGTCCCCGACGGGCGCACGGAACGCGGGCGGCAGACCCGCGAGAAGATCGCCGACGCCGTGCTGTCACTGCTCGACGAGAACCAGGCCCACTTCCCCGCCGACAAGGTGGCCGAACGGGCAGGCGTCTCGCGCCGCCTGGTGTTCCACCACTTCGCGGACATGGCCGAGCTCGCCGAAGTGGCCGTCGACCGGCGCCTGGAACAGCTCGCGGCCCAGATCAGGCCGCTTCCCACCGAGGGGCCGCGCGAGCTGCGCGTGGCAGCCCTCACCGAACAGCGCGCCCGCATCCTGGAGGGCGTCACCCCGGCCAGACTGGCCGTCATGCGGCTGGAGAACCCCTCCCCGCGGATCCAGGAGGCCGTCCGGCAGATGCTGGACTTCGCACGCCTGCGCCTCACCCAGGTCTTCGCCGCGGAACTCGACCCGCTCCCCGAGCCCGCCCGCACCGACCTGCTCAACGGCCTGGACGCGGTGACCACGTGGAGCACCTGGCACCACTGGCGCGGCTGCGGCCTGGACGTCGAACAGGCGCGCCACACCATGGCCGCCACCGTGCACGCGCTCCTCGCCGCCGCCGGGGCGCCCGCGCGGGGATGAACCGCCGCCCCGTCCGGGCCGCCCGGCCCGGTGCCGGTCACGGCCGGGGCGGGCCCTGGGGAGGGCGGGGCGCCTCGTCGGCGGCCCGGGGGTCCGGGACCTGCGGGCGCGGGCCGGGGGCCTGCGCCACGGACAGGCGGGGCAGGGCGTACGGGTGGTGGTCGCGCAGGAAGCCGACCAGGTGCTCGCGCAGCTCGCAGCGCAGTTCGAACGCGTCGGCGCCGTTCGCGGCGGTGGCCAGCACCCTGACCACGATGGTGGTCGGGGTGGTGTCGACCACCTGTAGGGCGCTGCCCTCGCCGTCCCACAGCTCGTTCTTCGCCAGGAACGCGTCGAACTCCTCCCGCAGCTGGGCGACCGGGGCGTGGTGGTCGAGGTGGAGCAGCGCGGTGCCGGTGATCCGGCTGGAGCGGCGGGACCAGTTCTCGAAGGGGCGGCCGACGAAGTAGGACATCGGCATCACCAGTCGCCGCTGGTCCCAGGTCTCGATCACCACGGCCGTCAGGGTGGTCTCCTCCACCGTCCCCCATTCGCCGCCCACCACGACCACGTCCCCGATCCGGGCGAGGTCGCCGAAGGCCAGCTGGACGCCGGCGAAGACGTTGGCCAGCGTGCTCTGGGCCGCCACACCGGCCACCACGCCGACCAGGCCGGCGGAGGCGAGCAGGCTCGTGCCGATGCCGCGCACCGCCGGAAAGGTCATCAGGACCGCGCCCAGCGTCACCAGGGCGACGATCGCCTGGCCGATCCTGCCGAGCAGGTCGGCCTGGGTGCGGGCGCGGCCGGCCCACGCCGGGTCGCGGCGGTGCACGGCGAGCCTGAGGGTGCTGTCCACGAGCAGCGCCACCACCCGGGCGCACAGCCACCCGCCGGCGGCGATGGCCAGGATCACCGCCAGGTGGCGCAGCCCCTCGCGGGCGGCGGCCGGCGCGGCGACCCACGGGAGGGCGCCGAGCAGGAGCAGGCACGCCGTCAGAGCCAGGATCGGCAGCCGGCACCTGCGCACCAGCTTCGGCACGCCGGTGGTGCCCCCGCGGGCGGCCAGCCGCCGTACCGCGAACTGCGCGATCCGGTCCAGACCGTACGCGGCGAGGACCGCCGCGGCGCCCGCGAGTGCCAGGCGTACCAGACTCCACCACATCGTCCGTTCTTCCCTTCCGCCCCGGGCCCCGACGGGTGGGCGGTCCACGCCGCCCGGCCCAGTGCCGCCTGCTCGTTTTTCCCGGCGCGGCCCAACCATTCCTGCCGGCGCGACGACAGGGGGCGGACCCGGGCGGGCCCGGGCGCGGGCGCGGCATGGAAGCGGCGCTGCGGGGCACGCGGTCATCGCGCGTACGCGCGGGGCCGGGCACCCGTCCGGCCCGCACCACGGCACGAAAGGGAAGGGAACGGGACATGAGTGGGGACGTCGACATCTGGGAGTTCCGCAGCGCCAGCGGCCACACCGCCGGCACCGACCTCATCGGGTTCCACGTGGAGGCCGAGGACGGCCCGATCGGCAAGGTGGACAAGCTGTCCGAGGAGGTGGGCGCCCAGTACCTGGTGGTCGACACCGGCCCCTGGATCTTCGGCAAGCGGGTGCTCCTGCCGGCCGGCACCGTCGCCCGCATCGAGGTCGGGGAGCAGAAGGTGTACGTCGACCGGACCAAGGCGGAGATCCGTAACAGCCCCGACCTCGGCGACGAGACGGCCGAGGCGGAACTCGACGCCCGCGACCGGTACGGGCTCTACTACGGCCCGTTCTACAGCGGTCGCATCCTCTGAGGCGCATCCTCTGAAACGCGCCCGCGTCCGCTGACCGCCGGCCGCCCGCCCGCCGTGCGCGGGAGGGGCGGCCGGGTCAGGCGCGGGTCAGGCGCCGGGCGTCGAACTCGGCCCAGATCGTCTTGCCCTGGCTGTGCGCTTCGGCGCCCCAGCGGTCGGCGATGCGCTGCACGATGACCAGGCCGTGGCCGCCGGGCAGGGCCGGCACGTGGGGCAGACACGGGACGGGCATGGCCGGGCTGCGGTCGCTGACCTCGACCCGCAGCCGGGCCCCGGTGGCGTCCAGGACCAGCTCCAGCGGGCCGCCTCCGTGCAGCATGGCGTTGGCCACAAGTTCCGCCACCAGCAGGACGACGTCCGCGGCGGCGCCCTCGCCGGTGCACGCGTACCAGTCGGCCAAGGCGCCGGCGGTGAAGGTCCTGGCGTGGGCGACCGGCTTGGGGAGCCCGGCCAGGGTCAGCCGTCTGCGCTGGCCGCCGACGGGCAGCGCGGTCCCGGCCCGGTGCGGATCACCATCGAGGGTTCCCCGGCTCATCTGATATCTCCGTGGATACTCCCGGCTTCAGCCAGGGAAGGAAATGGATCGCCCGCGTAGCGGGTCATGGACAGCCGTTTCGCCGCCAGGGCGGAACAGCATGTTGATATGTGATCATCCGTCAGGTAGTCACACGGATTGCTGTGAGGGCACCCTTTCGGATCGACGGCGGTTCGCATGGTCGGATTCCCGGTGCTTTCCGGATTATGCACCGCCACGGCCCCGGGCCGTGGCGCGAACGGCACACCCGGGCCGCGGCCCGGACGGCGCGCCCGGTGCGCCGCCCGCGCCGGGAGGACCGACCGCCCCGGCTCAGGCCTCCAGGGCCGCTGCGACCGACTCGTGAAGGGAGAACACGGCCTGCGCGCCGGTCAGTTCGAGGACCCGCATGACGGTGGGTGACACGGCGGCCAGGTACAGGGCCACCCGCTCCTCCCCCGCCGCGAGGCGCGTCTTGAGCAGCAGGTTCAGGCCGGAGGAGTCGCAGAAGCCCACGCCGGCGAGGTCGATCACCACCGCGCGGGGGCGCTGCGCGACCAGGGCGGTGAGCGCGTCGGCGGCCGGTGCGAGCGTCTCGATGTCGAGGTCGCCCACCAGGACGCACACCACCGCGCCGCAGGCCTCGTGACGGGTCCGCACCGCCAGCTCAGGCCGGGGCGGGGAGGCCGCCAGCACGATCTCCCTCTGGTCGTCGGATGGCGTCATCGTCGTCCCCTCCCTGTCCGTGCCCTTCGACCATACGGAGGTCGCGCCCGTCGGCCAAGCAGGGGGTCGTGGATCGGTGCCGCCCCGGGCGGGTTGCCCGCCCGGGGCGGGTTCGCCGCGGCGCACGGTCAGGCGTCCTCCAGTCCCTCGCGCAGCTGCCGCAGGGTGCGGCTGAGCAGCCGGGAGACGTGCATCTGGGACAGCCCGAGGCGGGCGCCGATCTGGGACTGCGTCAGGTCCTCGCAGAAGCGCATCGAGAGGATGAGGCGCTCGCGCTCGGGCAGGGCGGCGACCAGCGGCTTGAGCGCCACCAGGTCCTCGACGAGGGAGAGGTCCGGGTCGTCCTCGCCGAGGCGCTCGCCCAGCGGGCCGGGGCCCTCGTCGTCCTCCGTGCCGGTGTCCAGGGAGCCGGCGGTGTGCCCGTTGGCGGCGGTCAGGCCCTCGACCACCTCCTCCGCGGAGAGGTCGAGGTGGCGGGCGAGTTCGGCGACCGTGGGGGCCCGGTCCAGCTCCTGTGCCAGGCTCTCCTGGGCCCGGGCCAGGACGATGCGCAGCTCCTGGAGGCGGCGCGGCACGTGGACGGCCCAGGTGGTGTCGCGGAAGTGGCGCCGGATCTCGCCGAGGACGGTCGGCATGGCGAAGGTGGTGAACTCGACGCCGAGGCCGGGGTCGAAGCGGTCGATGGCCTTGATCAGGCCGACCGCGCCGACCTGCAGCAGGTCCTCCTGGGGCTCGCGGTGCGCGGTGAAGCGGCGGATCGCGAACCGCACCAGGGACAGGTTCATCTCCACCAGGGTGGCGCGGACGTAGGAGTACTCCCGCGTCCCCTCCTCCAGGGTGGCGAGCCGGCGCAGCAGCACCCGGGTGAGCTGCCGTGCGTCGGCCGGGGCGATCTCGCGCGGATCGTCGGCCGCGGCGAGCTGCGGTGGGAGCAGGTCCCGCAGCCCCCCGTCGGGCACGGCCGCGGGGGCCGACGGCTCACCCGTCGACGGCTCGGCGGAAACGGGCAGTTCACCAGTGGGCACGGCCATCGGATTCCCTTCCTCGTGTCGGCACGGTCGAACCGCCCGGTTACCCGGTGACAGCCGGTCGATGCGGCCATCCGGGGTGGAGGTTTCGTGAAACCCGGCGGCGGCTGCCCGGCGTGACCGGCGGCCCGGGCCCGCGGCGGCGGCACTGCCCCGTCCGCGGGCCCCGGTCCTCAGCGGGCCGTGGGGTGGTGGAGTTTGCGGGCGGCGGTGCGGATGGCCAGCGTGTAGGGGGTGTCCAGGGCGCGGGTGGGGGCGTCGAGTTCGTCGAAGGGCACCAGGGCCTGGTGGGTGTCGTCGGTCGACTGGGTCCAGGCGGTCCAGGCGTTGTGGACGTCCTCGTCGGTGACCTGGTCGCCCTTGGCCTGGAGCAGGACGGCGTAGAGGCGGAAGAGGTCGTCGGAGCCGGCGGGAGGTCTCGCCTCCGAGGGCAGGCAGGCGCGGATGAGATCGGCGATGGGATCGAGGTGGCTCATCAGGCCAGTGTGCCGGTGACCAGGGTGCCGGTGAGCAGGATCAGGTGGGCCGCCGCGAAGACGACCGGCACGGCCCGCTCGGTGGTACCGAGTTCGGTGTAGTGCTTGTGCCACCGGCCGCTGCGGGTCGCGTTCCTGAGGGTGTCCCACTCGTCGGTGTAGATCCGCGTCGCGAGTTGCTCCTCCAGGGCGTTGATGATCTTGAACTTGGCGGCGTTGAGGTCCCGGTAGCTGCGCAGCTGCATCCACCAGGCGACGGAGAGGGTGATGCCGGCCAGGGCGACGGCGGTGGGCACCCACCACGGGGACTCGGAGAGCCTGGGTATGCCGAAGCCGATGAGGGTGACCAGGGCGGTCTGCACGGACAGGAAGAAGGTGTTGGCGGTGCCCCGGCGGGCCGAGACGCGGTCGGCCATCTCCACGGCGAGTTTGTACAGCTCCAGCAGTTCGGTCTGGCGGTTCCACTCCGGCGGCACGGTCATCGCGCTTCCCTCGGTCGGGCGGGCGGCGAGGACGAACCGTTCGGGCACGGTGCCGCCCCCGCCGACACTGATGCGACGTCACTTTCCCTGTGGCGGACGGTTCTACCGGTGGCGGAGGGTTTTACCGGCCTCGGGTCAGCGCGCGGGGGCGGGCCGCAGGCGGTAGGCGTCGCCGCGGTCAGCGGCCGCCCGGGGCGGGCGCCCCGGCGGTGGCCCTCGCCGTCGCGGTGGCCGTCGCGGGAGCCGGCACCGTCGCGGTGACCGTCGCGAGGGCCGTGGCCGCCGCGGCCGGGAGGGCGTGCAGGGCTGCCAGGGCGCCCGCCTCCCCCTCCCCGAACCGGTGGGCGCGGGCCTCGCGGACGGCGGCGTCGAGGTGGTGGGCGGCTTCCTCCGGGTGGCCGGTGGCGGCGAGGGCCCGGCCGTAGAGGGTCAGCAGCAGGACCCGGCGGGCGGCGGGGAAGGGGGGTTCGGCGACGGCCAGGCCGCGGGCGGCGTGGTGGGCGGCCTCCTCGGGGGCGCCGGCGGTCAGGCATTCCTGGGCGAGGTGCTGGCGGGCGAGGGCGACCAGGTCGGCGCGGGCGGCCCGCTCGGACAGCGAGAGGGCGCGGACCAGCAGGCCGCGCACCCGCGCGTTCCTGCCGTAGCGGCCGAGGGCGACGGCCAGGTTCATCAGGGCGACGGCCTGCGCGGTGCCGTCACCGGCCTGGGCGGCGAGATCGGGGGCGCGTTCCAGGTGGACGAGGGCCTGCTCGTGGCGCCCCTCCTCCAGCAGGACCCACCCGAGCAGGGCGCGGGCGCGGGACTGGGCGGCCGGGTCGTGGTCGGCCTCGGCGGCGGCCAGGCCGTGTTCGAGCAGCGGCACCCAGCCGTCCCGGACCTGCCACACGATCAGCGGCCACTGCAGCAGGACCAGGCGCCAGGCCCGGTCGTGCAGTCCGGCCGCGACCGCCGCCTCGACCGCGCCGCGCAGGGTGTCGCGCTCGGCGGCGTACCAGGCGAGCGCGCTCTCCCGGTCCGGGAACGGGCGCACGTCGGCGGGGCGCCGGCTGCCGGCCGGCGGGGTGCAGCAGGGCTCGCTGCCGGGTTCGGCGGCGTCGCAGGCGACGAGCAGGGTGTTCAGCAGGTGGTCGAGTAGACGCGGCAGCACCTCGTCGTCGACCTCGCCGGGCAGGCTGCGGGCGTAGAGGCGGACGAGGTCGTGCAGGGTGTAGGCGTCCCGGCCGATCTCGACGATGAGGTGGGCGGTGGCGAGCTGGCCGAGCGCGCCGGAGGCCTCGCCGGGGCGGCAGTCGGCGAGCGCGGCGGCCGTACGGCTGTCGAGGGTGGTGCCGGTGTGCGCGCCGAGGCGGTGGAACATCCGGCGGGCGGGATCGGACAGGTGCTGGACGGTGAGGGCGAGGGCGGCGGCGACGCTGGTGTCCTCGATGTCGAGGATGCCCAGCCGGCCCTGTTCGTCGGCCAGTTCGTCGGCGAGGACGGCGAGGTCGCGGGCCGGGCCGGTGGCGACGCGGGCGGCGGCCAGGCGCAGCGCGAGCGGCAGGCCGTCGCACAGGCCGGCCAGCCGGGCGGCGGCTTCGGGTTCGGCGGCGACCAGGTCGGCGCCGAGGGTGGCGGCGAGCAGGGTGACGGCCTGCGGGGGCGACAGTTCGGCGAGCGGGACGGGGCGGGCGGCGTCGGAGGCGACCAGGCCGCCGAGCCGGTCGCGGCTGGTGACCAGGGTGACGCAGTCCTCGCCGTCGGGCAGCAGCGGGCGGACCTGGTCGGAGCGGCGGGCGTTGTCCAGGACGATGAGCATCCGGCGGTCGGCGGTCAGCTCCCGGTAGCGGGCGGCCATGGCCTCCGGGGTCGCGGGCATCTGCTCGGCGGGCAGGCCCAGGCCGAGCAGCAGTTCGCGCAGGACGGCGGGGGTGGAGCGTTCGGGCAGCGGGCTGTGGCCGCAGAGGTCGACGAACAGCCGACCGTCGGGGAAGTCGTCCTGGCGGCGGTGGGCCCAGTACAGGGCGAGGGTGGTCTTGCCGATCCCGGCGCCGCCGGTGACGACGGCGATCGCGCCGGGGCCGGTGGTGGCCCGGTCGAGCGCGGCCAGTTCGTCCTCCCGGCCGGAGAAGCCGCGCGGGCGGCGGGGGAAGGGCCAGGGTGTGGCGCGCGGCGGGCGCGCGGCGCCGGCCGGCCCGGCGGTGGTAGCGGGTCCGGCGGTGGCGGCGGCTCCGGCGGCCGGGGTGGGCATGGGGGCGGGGACGGGCGCCGCGGCCGGTGCGGCAGGGGCGGGGGCGTGTGCGGGGACCGGGTCGGGGACGGAGGCCAGGCCGCCGACGGTGGCCACCCGCGGGGGCGGGACCCGGTCGGGCCGCAGGGAGGCGGCGTCCGTGCGCAGCAGGGAGTCGTAGGCCTCGACGAGCTCGGGACCGGGGTCGATGCCCAGCTCCTCGGCCAGCGCCCGGCGGGTGCGGTGGAACCAGTCCAGCGCCTCCGAGCGCCGCCCGGCCCGGCCGAGCGCCAGGATGAGCGCCGCGACCAGCGACTCGCGCAGCGGGTTCATGGTGGCCTCGGTGGACAGCACGCCCGCCGCCGCGCCGTGGTCGCCGAGCCGGCCGTGGGCGCGCGCCAGCTCCTCCACGGCCGCGAGCCGCAGCTCCTCCAGGGCGTGCGCTGCGCACTGCAGCGGGACGCTGGGCGCGGTGCCGGCCAGTGCGGGGCCGCGCCACAGCGCGAGCGCCTCCCGGAGCGCCGCGACCGTCTCGGCGGTGTCGGGTGTCGAGCGGGCGGAGCGCAGGAGGTGTTCGAAGCGGGCGGTGTCCACCGCGAGGTCGGGCACCCGCAGCAGGTAGGCGCCGCCGTCGGTGACCAGCTCGACGCCGCCGGCGGGCGCGTCGTGCGCGGCGAGCAGCGCGCGCAGGCCCGAGACGTGGTTGTGGATGACGGTGCGCGAGTGCCGGGGCGGTTCCTCGTCCCACAGCGTCTTGGTGAGCCGGTCCACGGCGACCGGCGCGCCGGGGTTCAGCAGCAGCATGGCCAGCAGGCTGCGGCGCTTGGCGGACCCGACCGGCAGCTCCCGGCCGTCCGCGGCCACCGCGGCCACCGAGCCCAGCAATCGGAAATCCAAAACCCGCTCCCCATTCAATGTGACAAGCATATGACAGTAGGCGATCCGCTGATCACAGGGTGTCGCCCAGGCGACACCCAGGTGACCGCACAATGACGACTGGGCGTCACGGGCCCCTGGGCGCAGGACCGTTGCCGGTGCGTGACGGGGTCCGCGGCCTCGGGTGAGAGCTTGCGCGGTGATCCCTCCCGGCCGCCAGGGATCACCGGCAGTTCGGGACGGCGGAACGCCCGGGCAGGCGCTGACCAGGGCGGATGCCGGGCCCCTGGAACGCGGGGCCGAGACGAGGGGGGATTCGGCGGAACCCGCGGCGGCCACCAGAATGGTGCGGACGGATCTTCGGAAGTACAGAAAGCGAAACCCCATCATGGATCTCGGCGTCCGCTGGAAGCTGCACGGCGACGGGCGCACACCCGCGCCGGGGGCGGTCGTCCGCCCCGACGAACGGCTCTCCTGGCCCCGCACGGCAGGGCTCGGCGCCCAGCACGTGGTGGCGATGTTCGGAGCGAGCTTCGTGGCGCCCGTCCTGATGGGGCTCGACCCGAACCTCGCGATCATGATGTCCGGCGTGGCGACCGTCATCTTCCTGCTGTCCACCCGCGGCCGGGTGCCCAGCTACCGGGATTAATCGCAGTGCGCCGGGCCTCAGCCCGGTGGCGAAGCGATTCCGAACCCTGCTCTCCGCTGAATCCGGCGGTCTCCCGCGCTGTTGGCCTCGGCTCAGACGGGTCGGTTCTGCTGCTCGACGTCCGATCCGGCGACATACGACCCGGACCAGAGGCACTGTGCGCGCCAGTAGTGCTTGAACAGCGCGGGATACTCCTGGCGTAGACGGCGGGAGCCGACGCCCTTGAGGCTGTTGACCACCTTGGAGATCGCCACCTGGGCGGGAATTTCACCAGCGGGTGGACGTGGTTGGCCTTGCCGTTGAATTCCACCGGCTCGGTTTCGAAGTCCGCACAGGCCGCGGGCATGATCTCTTCCGTGCGCTTGAGGTGGGCGTCGGTGAACGCGCGACGCCGGTGCTTCATCACAAGAACCGAGTGGGCATGAGGAAAGCGAAGTGATGTTCTGATACCCGGCCATAAAGGAACTTTAGTTAGTACAGTGTTTTTCGTGCAGCTTCGGTACAGCTTCCGCTTGTACCCGAACGGGCCTCAGCGTGCTGCGCTGGCACGGGCGTTCGGGTGCGCGCGGGTGGTGTTCAACGACGCCCTTCGGGCTCGTGAGACAGCCCGTGCGGACGGGTTGCCATACCCGACGATCGGCGACCTGTCGAAGCTGCTGATCACCGAAGCGAAGAGGACCCCCGAGCGCGCATGGCTCGGCGGGGTGTCGGCGGTCGTCCTGCAACAGTCCCTCCGGGACCTGGAGACCGCGTACTCCAACTTCTTCGCCGGCCTCAAAGGCACCCGCAAGGGCCCGAAGCCCGGCGCGCCCCGCTTCAAGGCCAAGCGGGACACACGTCAGTCGGTCCGGTTCACCGCGAACGCCCGGTGGAAGATCACGCCGGGCGGTGACCTGTCCTTGCCGAAGATCGGCGATGTGCGGGTGAAGTGGTCCCGCGCACTGCCGTCGATGCCGTCCACGGTGACCGTGGTCAGGGACAGCGCGGGCCGGTACTTCGCGTCCTTCGTCATCGAGACCGATCCGGCCTCCGACCTCGGGCGCATGCCCGAGACGGGCGGGCGCATCGGGATCGACCTCGGCCTGACCCACTTCGCCGTCCTCTCGGACGGCCGGAAGATCGACAGCCCCCGTTTCCTGCGCCGGGCCGAGAAGCGCCTCAAGAAGGCACAGCGGGATCTCTCCCGTAAGGAGAAGGGCAGCAAGAACCGGGACAAGGCCCGTGCCAAGGTCGCCCGCGCGCACGCGCGGGTGGCCGACGCCCGGCGCGAATTCCACCACCAGCTCTCAACGAAGATCATCCGCGAGAACCAAGCGGTTGCCGTTGAGGACCTGGCGGTCAACGGACTCGCCCGGACCAGGCTCGCCAAGTCCGTCCACGACGCCGGATGGTCGGCGTTCGTCACGATGCTGGAGTACAAGGCCACCCGCTACGGGCGCACCTTCACCCGCATCGGCCGTTTCGAACCTACCTCGCAGGTCTGCTCGAACTGCGGCGTCCAGGACGGCCCCAAGCCCCTGGGCGTCCGCGTCTGGCAGTGCCGGGCATGCGGCGTGTGGCTCGACCGGGACATCAACGCCGCCGTCAACACAGCCAAGGCCGCCGGACTGGCGGTGACAGCCTGTCGAGCGCAGGTAAGACCGGGACCTGTTCCGGCACAGCGCGAAGAAGCAGGAACCCACCGAGACGGTCAGACGACCGTGGCAGGAATCCCCCGGCCCTAGCCGGGGGAGCGGAAGTCAACTGGGGTGCTCGCTGTCCTTCGTGGGCGTCGCCGCGGTGATCCGGGCCCAGGGCGGCACCAGCGCGACAGTGACCGGCGCGGTGTTCGTCGTGGGCGTGGCGCTGTTCCTGGTGGGCGTCGCCGTCCAGCGGTTCGGGGCGCGGATCATCCACGCGGCGATGCCGCCGATCGTCACCGGCGCGGTCGTCATGCTGATCGGCTTCAACCTGGCCCCGGTCACGGCGTCCACGTACTGGCCGCAGGACCAGTGGACGGCGCTGCTGGTGATGCTCTTCACCGGGCTGGCCGTGGTCGGCCTGCGCGGCTTCTGGTCGCGGGTGGCGATCTTCCTGGGACTGGTCTTCGGGTACGGGATCTCCTGGGTCTTCGACCGCGTCTTCGGCAAGATCCACTCGGTGGACGCGGGCGGCCACATGACCGACCACTGGCGCCTGGACCTGTCCGGCGTCGGCAAGGCCGACTGGGTCGGCCTGCCCACCTTCCACGGCCCCTCCTTCCAGTGGTCCGCGATCCTGGTCGCACTGCCCGTGGTGATCGCGCTGGTCGCCGAGAACGCCGGACACGTCAAGGCCGTCGGCGAGATGACCGGCTCGAACCTCGACGACAAGCTGGGCACCGCGATCTCCGCGGACGGCGTCGCCTCCATGCTCTCCACCGCCGTCGGCGGCCCGCCGAACACCACCTATTCGGAGAACATCGGCGTCATGGCCGCGACCCGGGTCTACTCCACCGCCGCCTACTGGGCGGCCGCCGGCTTCGCGCTGCTCTTCGGCCTCTGCCCCAAGTTCGGCGCCGTCGTCGCCGCCATCCCCGGCGGGGTGCTCGGCGGCATCACCGTCATCCTGTACGGCATGATCGGCCTGCTCGGCGCGCAGATCTGGACCAAGTCCGGCGTGGACCTGCGCAATCCGCTCAACCTGGTGCCGGCCGCGGCGGGCATCATCATCGGCATCGGCAACGTCACCCTGAAGTTCACCGACACCTTCAGCCTCAGCGGCATCGCCCTGGGCACCCTGGTCGTCATCACCGGCTACCACGCGCTGCGGGCCCTGGCCCCCGCCCACCTCAAGACGCAGGAACCGCTGCTGGACGAGGGCACCTCCTCGTACGACGAGCAGGCCGACGCCGGCACCGGCGCCGACCGCTGACGGCTCGTACCGGAGTCGACCGGCGGAAGTGGCCCCATGGCTACTTCCGCCGGTTGTTCCGCCTGGTCACAGGGCCCGGAGGATGGTCGAATCGCTGCGTACGCCCATGTCCGCCCCTTCGACCCCGGGGAGACCCATGTCCCGTCCGTCCCGCCGCCGCAAGCTCTCCTACGGAGGCGTGGCCGCCGCCACTCTCGCCATCACCTGTGTCTCGGTGACGCCCAGCAGCGCGGCGGGCAAGGTCCTCTGGACCCCGAACACCAGCAAGGGGGCGTCCTCCTTCGCCTCCGTGCAGTGCGCCTCCGGCAACTTCAAGGTCGTCGACGACGCCGCCAAGGGCAAGGTGTGGCGGGCGCACCAGGCCGCCGGCGAGGAGCGCTGCGAGACGGTCGGTCCCGACCTGAAGAACGGCGACACCTTCTACCTCGGCTGGTCGTCCAAGGTGGACATCAAGGACGACAACAGCCGGTACGTCTTCCAGCTCAAGTGCTCGCCGAGCACCGATACGGCCAACCACCCGATCGAGATCGACGCGACCAACGGCCGCATCCGGCTGCAGGAGTGGGACACCGAGCACGTGTCGCACACGCTGTGGACCGCGCCGACCGCGAACGGCCAGTGGCACTCCTACGCGCTGAAGATCCGCCTGGGGCGGACCGACGGCACCATCGACTTCTGGTTCGACGGCAAGAAGCAGACCTTCACCACCGGGTCGGGCACCTTCAAGGGCACCACCTGGGACGGCGACCGCAACTACCTCAAGTGGGGCTCGTACCACGAGTCCACGGCGGACGCGACGAACACCTTCACCAGCCCGGTGATGGCCACCACCCTGGAGGCGGCCACCGCCGGCTCGTAGGGGGACGCGAAGACGTCCGCAGGCCCGGACCGCATGTGGGAGCGGCCCGGGCCTGCGGCATGTCAGCTTCCGATGTCGCCGAACTCCCCGCTGCGGACGGCGGAGACGAACGACTCCCAGGCCGCGAAGGGGAAGATCAGGGCGGGCCCTTCCGGGTCCTTCGAGTCACGAACCGGCATGACACCCAGGTAGCCATCTGCAACTTCAACGCAGCCGCCCTGCCCGTTGCTGTACGTGCTCTTCCGCCACCCGGCGCCGGTCAGGTCAACGTCCGTAGCGTTCATAGCCCTTCCGTGCCCTCCCTCGCTCACGCAAAACGCTCGGCTGGGGAACCCCAGCCGAGCGTCCTGACTGATTCTTCGTAGCCTGGCCCCGGACAACCAACGCCCCTGAAACCGCCCCAAGCGGGGGCCTTCGCTTCCGGCTTCGACTCAGACCCCGCCGAACTCGCCGCTGCAGACAGCGGCGACGAATGACTGCCATTCCTCGATCGGGAACACGAGGGCCGGACCTTCAGGGTTCTTGGAGTCACGGACCGGAACAAGACCGGGGAAGCTCGGGGCTACCTCAACGCAATTGCCGCCTTGCTGGCTGTAGCTCGCCTTCACCCAATGGGCGGCGGTCAAGTTGATGTCGGACATTAGATCCCTTTCCGAGCAGCGCGCATCCATTCGAGAGTCGCCGTCTCGGCCAGCGCTCCCACCTGGAGTCGATCGTAGTGTTTCCTCCAGATGGCGAGCCGTTCGGTGTCCCGCTCCAGGTGGCTTCGGCCCTCGGATTCTGAGTAGCCCAGGAGAGACTGGCCGGGGAGAGTCAGGAGCACCATCGGCAAAGCGAAGGGGCGTTCCTCCGCCAGCGCGAACGGTGCAACTTGAAGGATCACGTTATTGACGGCATACAGCTCCTCCAGGCGGGAGAGCTGAGCCATCATCACCTCGCGACCGCCGATAGGACGATGCAGGCAACTCTCGTCCAGTACAGCATGCACCAGCGGCGGTCGGGCGCGCTGGAGTAGCTGCTGCCGCGTGAGCAGGTAGGTTACTCGTTCGTCCGCTTGCTGCGGTGTGATCGTGCCCCGACGGACATCGCTGGCTGCCAGAGCCCGGGCGTAGGACTCGATCTGGAAGAGGCCTGGGATGATTCCAGCCTCGTAGATCCTTATCTCGGTGGCGTTCTGCTCCTGAGCTGCGTACTCGGGGAACCCCTCCAGCAATGCCGAGTGCTTGGCCTGGAGCCACATCAGCAGCAAGGTTCCGCCCGTCTCAAGCACACGATCGGCGTCACGTGCGAACTTCTCGCTTGGCGGGGTTCGGTCGGGCGGGGCAAGTTCGGCGTAGGAGACATAGGAGGGATCGACTCCCACGCGCCTCGCCAACTGAGCTTGCGTGAGACCAGCAGCCTTGCGCGACCTGCGAAGTTGCACTCCGAACGGCGCCCACGGGCCTGATGTTGGATCAAGTTCCTTGAGGTTCATTGACCTTCACCCACTTGCCGAGCACTGACTTCAAGCTTCAGATCGGCTTCCGATCGTAGGGGGTGGAGCGCCACCATGGCTACACCCGGTGATTCATCGGAAGCGCAGCGCAACCTACGGAGACCCCCATGCCCGATGTGCAGAGACCCGATACCTGGTTCCAACTCCACGAGGTGGTGCGGGACTTCAGCAGCCTCGAAAGCGGCAAGCCGTGCGAGGGCGTCTTCGTCGAGGTGGCGTTCGGGAAGGCGGTGCTTCGGCCGCTGGGGTCCACCGGGCCCGAGCGGCGGGTCGACCTGGGCCTGATCCGGTCGCTCGACCCCCGGGAGACCGCGCCGGGGACCTGCGGGAAGTCGCGTCGGCGGCCGTTCGGCGGGTGGCCGCTTCCTTCCGACATCAACTCATCACCCCGGGAGCAGAGTTGAGCAAGTCCCTCTTCCACAGCAAGCCTCCCGGCCGGCGGTCGGGGCAGCAGGTCTTCGTTCTGCGCGAGGACCCCGGAGGGTCGGGCGACTTCTTCGTGCTCCTGGTCGATTCCGTCCACCACGACGGGCTGGTCATGCCCGGTGGCAGCGCCGAGCAGAACGAGCTCCCCCACCTCGCCGCCCGGCGTCACCTCGAAACGCAGACCGGGCTCGTCCTGCCGCTGCGGACGATCCTCTCGGTCGACTACTCCCCCGCCGGCGAACTCTGCGAAGGCCTCGACTTCGTGTACGCGGGCGGGGTGGTCACCTCCCGGCAGGCCGCAGCGGTCCGCCCGCACCGGCCGCCGGAGGACGTCCGCGCCCTGCACTGGGCGCCCCCGGCCAAGTTGCGCAGGGTCATGACGGACGACCAGTACCGGCGCGTCGAGGACGCCTGGGACGCGTGGGAGCACGGCGCCGGCCTCCCCCTCCTCGTCCGGGGCGTCCCGGTCCCGGTCGGCTGATCAAGACGGCAGGGACCGGGACGGACCGCTGGGGGCGGTCCGGGCCTTCGGCTTGTCGAGGTCAGACGTCGCCGAACTCGCCGCTGCGGACAGCGGCAATGAATGCCCCCCACGCCTGAGCCCGGAAGAGCAGGGCCGGACCCTGGGGAGCCTTCGAGTCACGGACGGGAACAAGACCGGGGAAGTCCGCGGTGAATTCGACGCAGTCGCCACCGTTGTTGGAGTACGAGGACTTCCGCCATCTGCCGCCGGTCAGATCTACGTGCTCGGCCATGACGCTCTTCTCAAACCTCGCCGAACTCGCCGCTGCGAACAGCGGCGACGAACGACACCCAGGCCTCGGCCGGGAAGACCAGGGCCGGCCCGTTCGGGTCCTTGGAGTCCCGGACTGGCATCAACTCACAAAAGCCGCGCGCAACCTCAAGGCAGTCCCCGCCTTGTTGGCTGTACGTCGACTTCATCCACGATGCGGTAGCCAAGTCGAGATCAGCCATGCGATCACCTCCGAAGCAGCGCAGTCACATCTCGGCTCCAGCGTAGAACGGCGGCGGCGCCCGAAGGGGGCTGCCGCCGAATCCGACTGACGAATCGTCACTGTTCGACCGAGGCTGGCGGAGTGCCGAGCCGCCCGCCCCGTCCACCCTTCCCCCTGTGGGCTGGCTGGACTCCTCCGTGGCGTGGACACGGCCGGGCTCGATGATGTCGGCGGGGAGGCCTCGTCGGGCCGGGCCTGACGCTGGACGTACTCCTCGAACAGAGCCCGGAACGGGCCGGGGGTGAGGATGACGGCGCCGGTGCTGGTGGCCTGTCGCAAGCCCTGTCGGCTGCCGGCGGGCAGCATGATGGCCACCACGCGCCTGGCTACCGTGCTCTACCGGCAGGGCGACCGCGCCGAAGCCGACCACCACGCCGCCCAGGCGGCCGCGCTTGCGGCCACCGTTGGCTCTGCCCGGCTGGCCTCAGCCCTCGCCGACATGCGTCGCGCCGCCGGTGCGCTGGCGGCCCGGTGACGAATCACCGAGCCGGTGGCCGCCGGTCGCCGCAGCTGCCGGACCTCGCGTCCGGAGGATGAAGCGCAGGCCCGGACCGCGAACGGTCCGGGCCTGCGTCGGTGTTCGGAGGTTCTCCGGATCCCGGCCCGGCCCTCTCGCCCAAGCCGTGGGGCCTGCGCAAGCCCGCGGTATCCCGTTCGTCACGGCGTTCCTGGCGCCCGTCGTGGGTTTTCCGGTCGTCCGGCCGACGGGCTCAAGGCAGCCGGCGCACCGGGGTGACCTCGCGGATGTGGATGAGGACGTCGAAGGCTTCGGCCAGGGAGGCGACGGCCAGGTGTTCGGCGGCGTCGCGGTCCGGGGTGTAGACGCCGCTGATGACGCGGGCCTTCGCCGGTCCGTCCCACTGGCCGCGGACGTCGTCGTGGCGCAGGTCCAGCCAGCGGGCGGGCAGGTCCGTTGCGCCGAGCTTGGCGTCGACCAGGTCCGCGCCCGGGGCCGGGAGGACGGCGACGCCGAGGGCGCCGTGGTGGAAGCCGATCGCCGCGGAGACGTACTGCGCGCCGTAGCGTTCGCGCAGCAGGGTGCCGGCGGTGCTCTGCGGACCGCGCTCGGGGGCCAGGCCCAGCACCGTCTCGGCCGCCGACGTGTGCGCGATGCCGTCCCAGTAGACGGTGCGCAGCCCGGTGGCGTGCTGGAAGTCGCCGACGATGTCGGCGCTCGCCTCGGCGTCGCCCGCGTAGCTGCCGCGCCCGGCGACGCTGTGCTCGTGGAACTCGACGATCAGGCGCATCCTCGCGACCACGCCGGCATCCCCGACATCGGGGAGGGATTCGACCAACGCGAGTGCGTCGCGGGCGTGTTCGGCGAACGGCCGTCCGGGGTGGAGGCCCCGCGCCCGCTGCACGTGCTCGTCGGTCGTGTGGGCGGTGCGGATGGGGTCCAGGTGGGCCGCCAGCTGCGCGAGCCGCTCGGGCGCCGACGCGCGCACGTGCGCCAGGACGGCGTCGTAGTCGGCGGGTGCCGCCTCGGCCGGCTTCACGCCGAAGATCCGGACCGGGTCGTCCGCGTGGCCGCGGTTGAACGCCCGGATCCACTCCAGGGCCGTGGCCATCTCCTCGGTGCGCCAGGGCCTCCAGGCGCCGGCCAGCGCGGACGCGGCCGAGCCCCCGCCACCGCCCACGTACGCGTCGAGGGCCGCGGCGGCACCCGCGCTGTCCTGGACGGCCAGCGCGCGGAAGCCGTGGTCCCGGACCAGCCGGCGGAACAGCTGGTCCCGCACCCCGAAGGTCTCCCGGGAGAAGCGCGTGGACTCCCCGATGCCCACCACCGTCGCCCCGGCGGCCAGTTGTGCGGCGATCCCGTCGAGCACGGTGTCGGACAGCGGGAGAACCCGGGTGTGGTCAGCGTTCGAAGGGGCGGGGTGGCGGAGGGGTGCGGTGTCGTTCGGCATGCCGCTCAGTCTTGTACCTCAAGCTGACTTGAGGTCAAGCTTCTCGATCGCCGGCTACTCCTGCACCCGATAGGCCGTCCCCGCGGCTTCGGCGTAACTGAGCCAGGCCGCCCCCGCGGAGTGGACATGCAGGTCGACGACGACCTCATCGCCCTCCCAGCGGCCGCCCTCCGAGATCGCGAGGCCGATCAGCGCCAGGTTGCCGGCCTGGTCCCGCACCTCGTACTGCTCACGGGTCTCCTCGCCGAGCTCGCCGTCCGAGTCGTCCCGCTCCCAGGCGTCCACCGCGGCCTGGGCCACGGCCCTGGGCAGTCGCACCGTGACACGGCCGACCTGGGCGTGGACGTGATCCCCGATCTCGGCCAGCACCTTCGCTTCTTCCCGGTACAGGGCGTACCGCTCATGTTCCGTCACAGGGCGAGGCTACTGGGACCGCTGGGCCCGTCTCGACCGAATTGATCCGGCGGAACCCCGTGCGGTCGGAGCACGAGCTACAGCAGGTGCTTGACATCCTCCCCGCCCTAAAGGACGGGGATTCCTCCCGCGCCTGCGGCACGGATACCCGTGCGTGGCAGGTCGCCGAGGTGGGTTCCCCGTTCGACGGGCCGTGCCTGGCGTGGGATCGCCACGCCGGGTCTTGCCGGCCCTCCAGGGGCGTTTAACCTGTCCGCCTGCCCGGCGGCCAGGATGTTGCGAGCAGCATTGAGGTCACGGTCATGCCGCACACCACACGCCGTACAGGCCCACTCGCGCACCACGAGGGGCTTGGGACCGTCACGGTGCCCGCACGCCGAACAGAGCTGGGACGACGGGAACGCGCGGTGCACGATCCCGACGGCGCGCCCGAACCGGGCGGCCTTCTCCTCCAGCAGTCGCCGGAAGGTCGACCATCCGGCGTCGTGGACGGACTTGGCCAGAGGGCCACGGGCGAGGCCGCGCACGTTCAGGTCCTCCAGGTACACCGCTTGGGTTTCGCGGATGATCTTGGTGGTCTGCTTGTGCAGCCAGTCCATGCGGGTGTCGGCCACCTTGGCGTGCGCCTTGGCGAGCTTTCGGCGGGCCTTGGCCCGGTTCTTGCTGCCCTTGGCCTTGCGGGACAGTTCCCGCTGCGCGGCCTTGAGCTTCCTCTCCGCCTTGCGGAGGAAGCGCGGGTTGTCGATCACGCTGCCGTCGGAGAGGACGGCGTAGGTGGTCAGCCCGAGGTCGATGCCGACCTCGGCATCGACCTCGGGCAGGTGATCGGGTTCGACGTCCACGACGAACGAGGCGTGGTACCGCCCGGCCGGGTCCAGCACGACCGTCACCGACGACGGATCGGCGGGCAGTGCCCGCGACCACTTCACCCGCACATCGCCGACCTTCGCCAGGTACAGCTTCCCGTTGGACCGCAGACGGAACCCGTTGCGGGTGAACCGCAACGACTGCCGGCTGTCCTTTCGGGACTTGAACCGGGGAAGACCCACCGGGCGGCCGGCCCGCTTTCCGGAGACGGAATCGAAGAAGTTCCGGTACGCCGTGTCCAGATCCCGAAGGGACTGGATCAGCGGGTCCACCCCCACCGAGGCCAGCCACGCCCGCTCAGCCGTCTTCTTCGCCCCGGTGATCACCAGCTTCTGAAGATCCGCGCTCTTCGGAAACGGCAGCCCGGCTTTCCGGGCTTCCTTCCGAGCCGCCAACGCGTCGTTGTACACCACCCGGGCACACCCGAACGTCCGGGCCAGCGAAGCACGCTGACCAGCCGTCGGGTAGATGCGATACGAGTACCTCAGGTGCACACGGTCAACCTACCGACAGGCACTGACATCAACAGCTCACGTCACAACCTCCGGAGACCACTCCGGCGCTACCCGGCTCCGAGCCAAGCCCCATTCCTCCCCGGCCCGAAGGCCGGGGCGTCCTGGGAGATCAAAGGTGAACAGGAAGCGCACCGGCACCCGAACGCCCAGCTCCTCGGTCAACCTCGCGAACGATGCGTCAGCCGGCGTGGTGCATGGGCAAAGCCGCACCTTTCGGACCCGCGTCGGTGAGAGGAACCGTAACGGAGATCCACGAACGCGCCCGCCAGTCCGCCGAGCGCGCGTGCGAGTGCGAGTGCGGGCTCCGGCCTCCCCCTCCTCGTCCGGGGCGTTCCGGTCCCGGACGGCTGACCGGCCAGGACCGGGAGGAGCGCCCTCCTACCGCCTGCGCGGGGCGGTGGTGAGGAAGTCCAGGACGAGGGGGCCGGCCTGGGCGCGGAACTCCTCGAAGTAGGCGTGCCGGGCCTCGGGGATCAGGTGCAGCCGGGCACCGGGGATGCGGTCGGCGAGCAGGGGGGCGTTGGCGGCGGGGTTGAGCAGGTCGTCGCTTCCGTGGACGACCAGGGTGGGTGCGCCGATCTGCGGCAGGAGGTCCCAGGCGTCGTGCCGGTTGCTGGCCACGAGGTGGTGGCGCCGGGCGTGGGCGGGCATGTCGGGGTCGCCGAGGGTGTGGTGCGGGCCGGGATGGGAGTCGAGCCATCGTGGGGTGTACATCAGCTCCAGCAGGGCCTGCCGGGCGGCGCCGGGCTGGGATTGCGCCAGGGCTCGGCGGACATCGTTGCCGCGTTCGACACCGTGCGGGCCACCGGGTGAGGTGCAGCCGAGGACCAGGGCGCCGACCCGGCGCGGGTGACGGGCCGCGAGTTGCTGGGCCACCCGTCCGCCCATGGATGCGCCATAGACGTCGGCCCGGTCGATGCCCAGTTCGTCGAGGACGGCGATGACGTCCCGGGCGAACAGCTCGGTGCTGTAGGGGGCGTCGGGCTTGTCACTGTCCCCGGTGCCGCGGTAGTCGAGCGTGAGGGTGCTGCGGGCGGGGTGGAAGTCGGCGCGGACCGCGTCCCACCAGTGGTGGTTGTTGGCCTGGCCGGCCAGCAGGACCAGCGGCGCCCCCTGGCCCTGGAGCTGGTAGGCGATGCGGACGCCGTCCGGTGTCATCGCGTGCGTCATCGGCCTCGGCCCCCCTCGTTCCCGTGTCGGCCGTCAGGCTATCCCGCTCAGGCCCCGGGCCCAGCGCGGACGGCGAACGGTGAACGGCGAACGGCCGAGGGCCGACGGCTGACGATGTGGCACGGGCCACACATAAGGGCCGGTTGAGGGCCCCGGAGTGACCAGGGTCACGCCGCGTGCGCGATCGGGCGCCCGGACGGCGCTCGGCCCCGGCAGGACTGGACGAGCCGTTGATCGGCACAGGCGGAGGGCCCGTCCGCTTCGGGACCTTGGTCATGAATCCGGCCGACCTTCGGCCCGGTGGTGACGGTGGCGAACCCGGGCAACCGTGGACGGTCGCCCGGTGTGATCGGGCGGTGGCGCCGTCCGAGGTGGGCGGCGTCGTCCACCTGCCGTCTACCCGGCGCACGGTGAGCGGGCCCGCCCGCCTCCGTACGCTCCGGAGGACCCCAAGCACATGTCCCAGACCATCGACAACGCCCCGTATACCGCCTTCCACCGCAGACTGGCCCTGGCCTGCTCGGGCGGGCCGCTGCTGGACGGCTACATCCTGAGCATCGTCGGCGTCGCGCTGATCGGGATGCGTCCCGAGCTCGGGCTGTCCACCGCCGAGGTCAGCCTGATCGGCGCCGCCGCCCTGGTCGGCATGTTCGTCGGCGGCGCGCTCTTCGGCGTGCTGACCGACAAGATCGGCCGGGAGGTGATGTACACCGCCGACCTGCTCGTGATGGTCGCCTGCTCGGTGCTCTCCTTCTGGGTCGACCAGGTGTGGGCGATCGCCGTGCTGCGCTTCGTGCTCGGCATGGCCGTGGCCGCCGACTACCCCATCGCGACCTCGCTGCTCGCCGAGTGGCTGCCCGCCAAGCAGCGCGGGCGGCTGCTCGGTCAGCAGATCGTCGCCTGGTACGCCGGCTCCGTGCTCGCCTACGTGGTGGGCTACCTGTTCCTGGAGCTGGCCGGGCCGGGCAGCTGGCGGTGGATGCTGGCGAGCTCCACGGTGCTGTGCGTGGTCTTCCTGGTGATCCGCCGCGGTTCGCCGGAGTCGCCGCGCTGGCTCGCCGCGAACGGGCGGGTCGGCGACGCGGTGCGCGTGGTCGAGAAGCACCTCGGGGTCCGGGTCGACGGCCGCGAGCTGATGCCCGACCCGGCCGAACGCGGCCGGCCCGCCGGGCTGCGCCTGCTGATGACCCAGCCCTACCGGCGCCGCACCCTGTTCTGCGGCCTGTTCTTCCTCTGCCAGGTCGGCCCGCTGTTCGCGATGCTCACCTTCGGCCCGCAGATCCTCTCCTCCTTCGGCCTGCCGGGCGGCACCGTCATGGAGACCCTCGGCACCGGGCTGATCAGCCTGGTCTTCCTGCTCGGCTGCTACCCGGCGCTGCGCCTGATCGACAGCCGCGGCCGGCGCCCCGTCATCATCTGGTCCTTCGCGCTGATGACCGTCCCGCTGGCCCTGCTGGGCGTGTGGCCCACCGCCCCCGCCGCGGTCGCCCTGCTGGCGCTGTGCGCGTACGCGTTCCTGTGCGGCGGGCCCAACGTGCTCGACTGGACGTACCCCAACGAGCTGTTCCCCACCGAGATCAGGGCCACCGCCGTGGGTGTGGCCACCTCGGTGAGCCGGATCGGCGCGGCCGTCGGCACCTACCTGCTGCCGCTGTCCCTGACCGGGCTCGGCACCGGCCCGACCATGCTCATCGCCGCCGGCACCACCGCGCTGGGCCTGCTGGTGTGCGTGCTGTGGGCGGAGGAGACCCGCGGCACCTCCCTCGGCGCCGCCCCGGCCGCGTCCGCTGCGTCGGCCGCCTCCGACCAGGCCTCGTCGGCGACGAGCCCGGAGCCGGGCGTCCCGGCCCAGCGCCTCCCGCAGCCGGTGCGCTGACGGTGTGCTGACGGCCTGCTGACGGCCACCGCGTGAACCGCTGACGGCGCCGCCCGGTCCTCCCGGGCGGCGCCGTCGCCGGTTCACCGACCGTCGACCGCCGTGTGCCCGAGGCGTTCCGGGGTGCGGCGGTAGGGCCCCCGTTCGGGGCCCGGAAACCCCAGGGGTGCGACACGAACGGGTCGTCCGTACCCGACTTTTCCGAGCGGGGGCGGCACGGGGCCCGGGCCGGGCAGAGCCGCCCCCCCGCCCGCACTCGGGGTGCGGCGGCCGGCTTTGTCAAGCCTGCACCGGAGCCGGGCGCACGGCAGTAGCGTCGGCCTCTCAACAACCGTTCCGACACGGTGAATTGGAGGCGAGGGTGACCGAGGAAAAGCCCGGGGGCGGCGGGTCCGGCGGGGAGGGCGGTCCGCTGCACGAGCGCGAGGCCGAGATCCGCTCGGCAGGGCGGGCGATCGAGGCGCTCACCGGGCCGGCCGGCGCCGGGGTCGGGGAGCTGCTGCTCTACACGGGCGCGGCGGGGCTGGGCAAGACCGCGGTGCTGACCGAGGTGCGGCGGGCGGCGCGGCGCGCGGGCTGCACGGTGCTGTTCGCCCGGGGCGGGCAGCGCCAGTGCCACGAGCCGTTCCACGTGGTGCGCCAGCTGGTGCGCCCGGTGCTGGCGGCCCTGTCCGAGGAGGAGCGGGCGCAGGTCTTCGGGCCGTGGGAGGACGTCGTCGGCCCGGCGGCCGGGCTGCTGCCGCCGCGCGGGCAGCTCGATCCCCAAGGGGTGCGGGACGGGCTGGACTTCGTCCTCACCCGCCTCGTGCAGCTGCGCTCCCCGGTGGCCGTGATCGTCGACGACCTGCACTGGACCGACCCGGAGTCGCTCGGCTGGCTGGCGGGCTTCGCGGTCCGCGCCCGGGAGCTGCCGGCCCTGCTGGTACTCGCCTGCCGCGACGAGTTCCCCGACGACGCCCTGGCGCTGCAACGCGGCCTCGCCGACCGGGCCGACCGCCGGCACGAACTGCGCCCGCTCCAGCCCGCCTCGGTCGCGCACCTGGTCCGCGCCGCCCTGGGCGCGGCGGCCGAGGACGCCTTCTGCCGCCACGTCTGGGCCGTCACCGGCGGGAACCCGTACGAGACCGCCACCCTGCTGCGCGAGGTCGCCGACCAGCGACTCGACCCGGTCGAGGAGAGCACCGGGCAGCTGCGCGAACTCGCCGCCACCGCCCGGGGGATGACGCTGCGGCACTGGCTGGAGCGGCTCGGCCCCACCGCGCTGCGCTTCGCCTGGGCGGCGTCCGTGCTGGACACCGACATCCGCTCCGACCTCGCCGCGGCCATCTGCGCCCAGGGCCCGGAGACCGCCGCCCAGTCCGTGCGGGAGCTGCGCCACCACCGGGTGCTGACCGGCACCGCGGCGGGCCGGCTGGAGTTCGTCCACCCGCTGGTCGCCACCTCGGTCTACCAGTCGATGTCGCCCTCCACCCGGACCGGGATGCACGGGGTCGCCGCCGTCGAGCTCGAGAACGCCGGCCTCGGCCTGCTGGCCGCCTCCCGCCACCTGCTGGAGATCCTGCCCGAAGGCGACGGCGAGATCGTCGACAAGCTGCGCCGGGCGGCCCGCGAACACCTGGCCATCGGCGCGCCCGAAGCCGCGCAGCGCTGCCTGCGCCGCGCCATCAGCGAGCCGCCCGCCGACTTGGACCGGGCCTCGGTGCTCTACGAACTCGGCTGCTCGGCGCTGCTCACCGACCCGGCGACCACCGTCAACCAGCTGCGCCTGGCGCTCGCCGACCCGTACGGGCTGGACCCCGAGCTGCGGGTGGACGCGACCTTCCGGCTCGCCCAGGCCCTCGCCCACAGCAACCGGCTCGGCGAGGCCGCCGCGCTGTGCGCCGAGGAGGCGGCGCGCACCGGGCCCGGGCCGGGGCGGCTGCGCCTGGAGGTCGCCCACTTCATGTTCGCCGCGTTCCAGTCCGAGGACGCGGACGGCCCGGGCCGCTCGCGGCGGCTCGCGGAGTTCGACCGGATGCTGGGCACGGTCGGCCTGGCCTTCACCGACGCCGACCCCGACCCCGACTTCGGCGGCGGCGGTGAAGGCGCCGACGCGGACGCGGCGGCGGCCCCGGGCGAGGGCGTGTTCGAACGCGACGGTCTGGCCCACGCGGTGGCCGTGCTGCGCTGCTGGGACCTCACGCTGCGCGGCGTCGACAGCGCGGAGGCGATCGCCCTGGGCGAGTCCGCGCTGCCGGGCGGCCGGCTGCCCCACAGCCTCGGCTGGACCAACACCACCTGGGGCTTCGAGCTGCCCGGGATCCTGGGCATCAGCTTCCTGTACGCCGACCGGGTCGACCGGGCGGAGGAGCTGTTCGGCGAGGCGGTGCGCGCCTACGAGGTCGCCGGGTGGAGCGGCGGCCACCTCGGCTTCGCCTACCTGCTGACCGGCATGCTCCGCTTCCGCTGCGGCGCCCTCGCCGCGGCGGAGGACTACCTGCGCCGGGCCCTGCGCATCGCCGAGCGGATCGGCCCGGGCATCCCGCTGCACTGGGACGCGGTCGGGGCGCTGGCCGAGACCCTGGCCGCGCGCGGCCGGGTGGCGGAGGCCCTGGAGCTCGCGCACAAGCACGCCTTCGGCCCGCCGTACCCGACGGTGATGGTGCTGCCCGACGCCCCGACGCTGTACGGGCGCCTGCTGCTGGCCCGGGGCGACGCGGCGGGCGCGGCCGCGACGCTGGCCGCCGCCGGGGCGGCCCTGGACGCGCGCGGGTGGCGCAACACGGTGTGGGCGCCGTGGCTGGGCCACCTGGCGCGCGCGGTGGCCGCCGAGCAGCCGGACCGGGCCCGCGACCTCGGCGCGGAGGCGGTGCGCCGGGCCCGGGAGTCCGGCACGGACTCGGCCGTCGGCAGCGCGCTGCGGCTGTGCGCCGCGGTGCACGAGCGGCCCCGCAGGGCCGGGCTGCTGGCGGAGGCGGTCGGTCGGCTGGAGCGCTCGCCCGCCCGCTACGAGCACGCGCTCGCCCTGGTCGACCTGGGCGAGGCGCTGGGCACCGCGGCGGACGCCCGCACGGCGCTCACCCGGGGGCTGGAGCTGGCCACCCGGTGCGACGCCGACGGCTTGGCCGCCCGGGCCCGCGATCTGCTGGGCGCGGGCTGAGGCGGGGCGGGGGCCAGGGGGGATGGGGATGGACCTTGCAGATGCGTGCGCGCGCAACTATCTTTGGAGTCATAAGTTGCAGCTGCAATCAGTTGCGGGTGCGCCCCTGCGTCCTGGCGCCGCCGACCCCACCGGGAGTCCGACATGAGCACCACCCTCTTCACCCCGTACACCCTGCGGGCGCTGACCGTCCCCAACCGGATCTGGATGCCGGCGATGTGCCAGTACAGCGCCGTGCCGGGCGGGGACACGGCCGGCGTCCCGACGGACTGGCACTTCACCCACCTCGCGGCGCGCGCCGCCGGCGGCACCGGGCTGATCATCACGGAGGCCACCGCCGTCAGCCCCGAGGGCCGCATCAGCCCGTACGACCTCGGGATCTGGAACGACGAGCAGGCCGCGGCCTTCCGGCGGATCACCGCCTTCCTGAAGTCCCAGGGCACCGTCGCCGCGATCCAGCTCGCCCACGCCGGGCGCAAGGCGTCCACCGAGCGGACCTGGGTCGACCGCGGGCGCCCCGTCGCCGCCGACGAGGAGCACGGCTGGGTACCGGTCGGCCCCAGCGCCGCGCCCTTCTCCCCCGCCCACACCACACCGCAGGAGCTGACCGAGGAGCAGATCGGCGCGATCGTGCGCCGGTTCGCCGACGCCGCCCGGCGCGCGCTGGACGCCGGCTTCCAGGTCGCCGAGATCCACGGCGCCCACGGCTACCTGATCCACGAGTTCCTCTCCCCCCACACCAACCGCCGCACCGACGGCTACGGCGGCTCCTTCGAGGGCCGCATCCGCTTCGCGCTGGAGGTCGTCGACGCGGTGCGCGCGGTGTGGCCCGAGGAACTGCCGGTCTTCTTCCGCGTCTCCGCGACCGACTGGCTCACCGAGAACCCGCAGGACGGCCGCGAGGGCTGGACCTCCCAGGACACCGTCCGCCTCGCCAAGGAACTGCAGGCGCACGGCGTGGACCTGCTGGACGTCTCCACCGGCGGCCTCGTCCCCGACGCCCGGATCGAGGCCGCGCCCGGCTTCCAGGTGCCCTTCGCCGAGGCCGTGCGCACCGAGGCCGGCCTGCCCGTGGCCGCCGTCGGCCTGATCACCGACCCCGCCCAGGCCCAGGCCATCGTCGCCGAGGGCCGCGCCGACGCCGTCCTGCTCGGCCGCGAACTGCTGCGCGACCCGTACTGGGCCCGCCGCGCCGCCGCCGAACTCGGCGGCGAGGTCCCCTCCCCCGTCCAGTACCACCGCTCCTGAGCGTCCCTGACGCCCGCGGCCCCGGAGTGTCGGGCTTGAGTTGGAGTGCACTCCAAGTCCTACGGTTCTGCCGTGGGTCCCGCCCGCCGACCTCGGCGGGCGGGACCGGTCGGGATCGGGACGAGGGCCGCCGGTAGGGGCAGCCGGGAGAGGAGTGCCGCGATGAGCACGGCCGCGAACGACGCAGAGGTCCGCCGGGAGCGCTTCGAGCACGGGATGGAGGTGCTCGAGCGCATCGACGGCGAGGTCGGGCGCCGGGTCGTGCAGTCGCTGGACGACATCAGCCCCGAACTCGGGCACCAGATCGTCGCCTGGGGATTCGGGGAGATCTACAGCCGCCCCCAACTCGCCCCGCGCGACCGCCAGTTGGTCACCCTGGGGATGCTCACCGCGCTCGGCGGGTGCGAGCCGCAGCTGGAGGTCCACATCAACGCCTCCCTCAACGTGGGGCTCACCCCCGAGGAGATCGTCGAGGCGCTGCTGCACTCCGCCGGCTACTGCGGCTTCCCCAAGGCGCTGAACGCCACCTTCGTCGCCAAGAAGGTGTTCGGCGAGCGTGGCCTGCTGCCGGTCGCCGGCGCCTGACGAGCAGCAACGGCTGGCAGCTGGCCTGGCTGCCGGGCGGCCGGGCGGTGATCAGCGGCTTCGACGTGGACTTCAGCACCGAGCGCGACGAGGCGCAGCTGCTGGCGGGCGCGCCGGACTGGGTGCCCGCGCCGGCCGACCGGGCCGGGTTCTGCTTCTGGTGGGAGCCGGACGGCGGGAACTGGCGCAGCGCACCCGGCGAGACGGACCCCGGCGCACGCCTGACCGGCGCGGTGGAGAACGTCGAGGACCACCTGGCCGACCGGGTCCGGGAGCGGGTCCCGCAGGGGGAGGCGGACGAGTCGGCGTACGTCGCCGGCTTCGGCCGGCGGCTGACGGAACTGCTGGACGCCGCCCGCGCGCAGCGCCTGACCGTCGGCGAGCTGGCGCCGGTCCTGGCCTGCTTGGCCGATCCGCAGGACCTGCGGCCGGCGCCGCCCTCGCGGTCGCCGCGCG
Organism: Kitasatospora sp. NPDC034023; assembly: GCF_055575795.1. Classification (NCBI taxonomy): domain Bacteria; kingdom Bacillati; phylum Actinomycetota; class Actinomycetes; order Kitasatosporales; family Streptomycetaceae; genus Kitasatospora; species Kitasatospora sp. NPDC034023. The sequence continues at coordinate 279,999 of NZ_JBVIRY010000005.1, read as the reverse complement.
GGCGGGCTTCACGGCGGGCACCCGCCGGCCGTGGGACGCTGCGCAGGCGCAGGCCTGACGCCGTCCGAGGCCGTCTGACCGCGCCGTGCCGCCGTCCGCCGCTGCCTGGCGCCGCCGTGTGGCCGCCGTGTGGTTGAGCGCAGGAAGTCGGCCGGGCCGACTTCCTGCGCTCGGCCACGCCCGGGCTCAGGCCAGGATGTCGGACTGCAGGGTGACGACCTGGCGGAACGGGGCGGTGGGCACGCCGTTGGGATTGGTCATGGTGACGACGGCCAGGATGTCGGAGGCGCAGAGGTAGGCGACGCGGGCGGTGGGGTTGCCCTTGGGGGCGCTCGCGGTGGACTCCAGGGTGGTCAGCTCCACGCCGTCGACGGTGTCCCAGTCCGTGTGGGCGGTGGACTTCGTGTCGGGGGCGGCCTTGGAACGGCCCTTGGAGCGCAGCGAGGTGTAGGTGTCCCAGGACTCGCCGGTGGAGCCGAAGCGCAGCAGCCGGATCTGGGTGCGGGTGCCGTCGGAGGCCGTCCACTCCCGGACGGTGGCCGCGCGGCAGGCGTTCTGCAGGAGCAGTTCGCGCAGCTTGGCCGGGTCCTGCTGCTCGGTGAGGATCGCGTCGCAGGGCACCCAGGCCGCGGCGGCTGCGGCGGCCTGGGCGGGGGTGGGGGCTGCCGTCGGGGACGCGGCCGGCGGCGTGGTCGGCGACGCCGTCGGGGATCCCGAGGCGGTGGGGCTCGCTGTGGGGGCCGGGAAGGTCGGCGCGGTCACGGAGCCGCCGGCCTCCTTGGGGGCGGGCAGCAGCAGGTAGCGCAGGTCCGCGTAGTGGAGGGACTTGCCCTTGGCGTCCGGCGCGGCCTTGCCCGAGGGCAGGGGCGGCAGGGTCAGCGGCGGGAAGGTGTAGCGGCCGTCGCTCGCGGTGGCCAGGCCCGGGATGTCGGTGCGTTCGGGGGCGGTGACGGCCAGGGCGGTGCCGGTGCCGGCGAGGGCGAACACCAGGGCGGCGCAGCTCCAGCGCACCGCGGCCTTGCGGCGCCGGGCCCGGCGGGCCTCCTGCTCCGCGAGGGCCTCGGGGGTCAGGGCGGGCGCGGTGAACTCGACGGCCCCGATGGCGGTTTCGGGCAGCGGCGGCGCGGGCGGGGCCGTCGGTGCCGCCGGGGTCACGGGCGGCGCGGGCGGGGCCGTCGGTGCCGCCGGGGTCACGGGCGGCGCGGGCGGCGGCGGGAGCGGGTCCGACGCGGGCTGCGGCGGGGTGGCGTGGTCGGTCATGCGGACGCTCCCGGGCGGGCGAGGCGGTCGAGCTGCAGGGTGAAGAGGGCGACGATCTTGTCCTTGGGCAGCGGTGCCACGCCCTCGGCGTTCATGACGACCAGCAGGTCGCCCTCGGCGGCCGAGCACTCCAGGTAGTCGATCGGCGCGGACGGCGCCGCCGGCATCAGGTAGCAGTGCGCCTCGGGGTGGCCCGGGATCGCCGGGCCGATCCGGAAGAGGCCGGTGTCGCCGGTGAAGACCGCGGTGTACTCGTTGATCCGCTGCACTTCCTGCTGGTTGAACTGGCGCAGCTTCAGGCCGATCACCAGGTCGTCCCCGCTGGAGAGGTAGGAGCGCACGCCGGTGGCCTTGATGTGCAGGCCGTCCCAGTAGGAGCGGAGCTTGTCGCGCTTCTCCTTGGGGACCTGCTGGAGTTCGGCGTCCAGCTGGGCGGCCAGCTGCTCGCCGTTCAGCTCGGTGTCGTTGCCGTAGACGCCGTCGTCGGGGCCGAGTTCGTAGCCGGCCGGGACGGGCAGCAGCAGGTCGCGCAGCGCGCCGAAGTGGCTGCCGTTGGACTTGGCGCCGTACGGGGTCGCGGTCGCGGTCGGGGTGGGCCCGGTGGACGGGGCGGCGGCGGCCGGGGCCGGGTCGTCGTACTGGGTCTTGATGATGCCGATGCCGATGACCACGCCGACCAGCGCGGCCGCGGCCGTCGCGGCGCCCGCGCGCAGCAGGCGGCGGGAGGCGGGGTTGGGCGCGGCGGGGGCCTGCGCGTCGGCGGCCTGCGCGTCGGCGGGCACCTGGTCAGGCGTGGGCGTCGGCTCGGGCTCGGGTGCGGGCGCGGCCGGGTTCGCGGTCACGGTGTCGTCGTTCATACCAGCCGCTCCCACTGTCGCTTGGCGAGGTCCTTGAGGAGGTCGGCGTTCACCTGCTGGGTGCCGAAGACCTCGATCGTCATCTGCAACGAGCCGCGCTTGGCGACGGCCTGGCCGTAGTAGTACTGCTCGGTGCTCTCGGCCCAGTGCCGGGGCTCGGACTCCACCTTGTAGCCGCCGTTGGCGCCGTCGGCGAACGACGGCCAGCTGGCGGACTTCGCCTCGTCGGCGTGGTCCGGCGCGAACTGGATCAGCGAGACGCGGTAGAGGGTGTTGTCCTTTTTCCAGTCCACCTCGGCCGCGCGCCGGAAGCCGCGCGAGGCGAGGTCCCGGAACGCGAAGGCCGCGTTGCCGCTCTGCTCGGCGACCTCGCCGATCGAGATCCAGCTGGGCTTGTCCGGGTTCTCGCTCCAGGGAGTGCTGCCCTCGGGGGCGGTGATCAGCAGCTTGGTCAGGTCGCCGTCGATGGCAAGCGGCGCGGGCTGCTCGGCGGCGAGGGCGGCCGGGTCGACCACCTCGGCCGGGTAGGACGGGCGCGCGGCCTGCAGCGGCGGCAGCGGCGTGGGCGGGCGCTGGGCCTGCACGGCGTAGCCGACGCCGCCGCCGGCCAGGGCGCCCAACACCAGGGCGCAGGCGGCCAGCAGCACCGGGCGGGGGCGGCGCGGGACGCGGGGGGCTCGCTCGGGGCCGGCCTCCAGCAGGTCGCCCGGCTCGGTGGCGAACGGGTCGGCGGCGGGCGGCTCGGTGGCGTACGGCGCGGCGGCGGGCGGCTCGGTGGCGGGCGGCGGTGGAACGGCGGGTGCGGGCGGCGCGGCGGGCGCGGCGGGCGCGGGTACCGGCTCCGCGGGTTCGGTGGTCACGGAAGTGGCTCCAGAGGAGGAAGGAAGGGGTGGCGTCGGAGGGCGGGCGGCGGCGCGCGTGGGCGCGGGGCTCAGCCGCCCGAGGCGAGCCAGTCGCGCTGGCGCTTCATCAGCTCGCTCAGCAGCGCCTTGTCCGGCGTGCCCTTCACATCGACGTCGATCGTGTACTGGACGTCGCCCTGGCTGGCGATGCCGGTCATCGAGCCGGTGTACGCCTGCTGCTTGGGCTTCTTGAGGTAGCCGCGGGCGTCGGGGAGGCCGTCGATGTCGACCGGGTCCAGCGACTTGATCTTGTAGCCCTTGACGAAGTCGGTCGCCATCGCGGCGGAGCCGAAGTGCAGCAGGGTGACGGTCACCTCGGCCTTGCCGTCGGCCGTCCGGTACATCCGGGTCGCGCCCTCCTTGTAGCCGTAGGAGGCGAGGATGTCCTTGATGCCGTCCTGCTTGCCGAAGAGGTCGGCGACGTCCTCGTCGGTCATCGTCATCCCGTCCGCGGGCCCGTACGACTCGCCGCCGGCGGGGATCGGGAGCAGGAAGTAGCGCAGGTCGCCCTCGTGCTTGCTGCCGCTGACCGTGCCCTTGACGGTGCTGACCGGGGCGGGCTCGGCCGGGACGGCAGTCGGCGCCGGGACGGGCTCGGGGGTGGGCGAGGCGCTCGCGGTGGCGCTCGCGCTCGCCTTCGGGGCGGCGGTGACGGCGGGTGCGGCGGCGGCCGGGTGGGCGTCGGGCTTGCCGACGGCGACGGTCACCGCGGCGCTGGCCGCCGTGACGGCGAGCAGGCCGGCGGTGGCCAGCGCGACGCCGACGGCGCGCGGCAGGCGGCGCGCGGACGGAGCCTGCGCGGGCTGCGGCTCCGGCTCCGGCTCCAGCTCCGGCTGCGGCTGCGGCTGCGGCTGCGGCTGCGGCTGCGGCTGCGACGTCACGGTCTCGCCGGCAGCGGGCTCCCCGGCCGGAGCGGAGGCCGCCGGCGGAACCGGCGCGGTGGCCGGAGCGGGAACAGGCACGGGAACAGGCACGGGTGGCTGGGCCGGTGCCGGCGGTTCGGCGGCGGCGCTCTCGTTCTCGGGCTCGGGCAAGGGACTCCCCCAGGGAAAGAATGCGGAATCTCACGCGCCGGGGCCCTCGCGGGACCCACTCCCCCAGCAGGTCCTCCGGACCGTCCGTCACGCGTGTCAGCAGGAATTTTGGCATCCTACCCGCGCTGACGCACGGGGATTCCGGCCGCGCCTGCCGCACGGGGCTTGCGCCCGGTGCGGCCGGTGTTCCGGTGGGTTCCTGTTTCAACGGGCCGTGCCTGGCGTGGGATCGCCACGCCGGGGCTTACCGGCCCTCCGCAGGCGTTTAGCCTGTCCGCCCGCCCGGCGGCCAGGATGTTCCGAGCAGCATTGAGGTCACGATCGTGGAAGGTACCGCATGCACCGCACGTCCACGTGCGGACGTCCAGCGGCTTGGGCCTGTCCAGCACGCCGCAGGTGGAGCACACCTGCGACGTGGGTTCGTACCGGCCGATCACGCCGACGTGCCGTCCGTACCGCGTGGCCTTCTCCTCAAGGAGCCGGCGGAAGGTGGCCCATCCGGCGTCGTGGACGGACTTGGCCAGGCGGGTGCGGGCGAGGCCGCGCACGTTCAGGTGCAGCCAGTCCATGCGGGTGTCGGCCACCTTGGCGTGCGCCTTGGCGAGCAATAGGAGTACCTGAGATACACGGGACCAACCTACCGGCAGGCACTGACAACCACCTGCGGCCACCTGCACGGCGGTCCGCCATAACGGCGGAACGCCGCCTCCGAACCCACTCCGCAGACAGTCCATTTCTCCCCCGCAAGCGGGAGGTACCCCCACCCCCGGCCAAAGCCGGGGGTGTCCACGGAGGTCCCCGATGAGAGTCCGCTGACAGGGCTTCCAACAAATCAATCACCGCACATTCGCCCAAGAGTTGACGAACCGGACACGTCGTGATCCAACCGCAATCGGGCGCCGCCCGGTGTCAGTACGCGGCCGCGGCGGTGCGGGCGGCCGCGGCCGAGGCCTGGGGGGCCGGCTTCGTCGGTGAGCCGGGCCAGGTGGCCGTCGGGGCGGACCAGGGCGGCGGTGACGGTGTGCCGGGCGGGGCGACGCAGGACCGGCTAGCCGCCGCCGAAGGTGCGGCGGTAGGCGCCGGGGGTGGTGCCGAGGGCGGTACGGAAGCGGCGGCGCAGGTTGACGGCGGAGGCGAGGCCGACCCGGTCGGCGACGGCCTCCACCGGCAGGTCGGTGCGCTCCAGCAGGGCCCGGGCGGCGTCGATGCGCCGGGCCAGCAGCCACTGGCCGGGGCTGGTGCCCAGCTGCTCGGCGAAGCGGCGGGCCAGGGTGCGCCCGGACACCCCGGCGCGGGCGGCCAGTTCGTCCACCGCCAGCCGCTCCCCCAGGCGCTGTCCGGCCCACTCCAGCAGCGGCGCCAGCGACTCGTCCGCCCGGGCCGGCTCCGGGGCGGCGGCGTACTGCAGCTGGCTGCCCTCGCGGTGCGGGGGCAGCACCATGTGCCGGGCGACCTGGGCGGCGTAGGCCGCGCCGTGGTCGCGGCGCAGCAGGTGCAGGCACAGGTCGATGCCGGCGCCGGACCCGGCGCTGGTGGCGACGTCGCCGTGGTCGACGTACAGGACGTCCCGGTCCACCCGCAACGCCGGGTATTCGGAGGCGAGTTGGGCGGTGCGGCCCCAGTGGGTGGTGGCGCTGCGGCCGTCCAGTAGTCCGGCCCGGGCGAGGACGAAGGCGCCGGTGCAGATGGAGACGATCCGGGCGCCGCGCGCGTGGGCGGCGCGCAGCGCGGCGAGGACGTCGGCCGGGACGGGGGAGCCGGGCGGCTGCCAGCCGGGGATGACGACGGTGTCGGCCTCCTCCAGTGCCGTCAGGCCGTCCTCGACCAGCAGCGGGACGCCGAGGGTGGTGGGCACCGGGCCGGGGGTGCGGGTGCACAGCCGGAAGTCGTAGTGGGCGGCCAGGCCGGGCCGCTCGGTGCCGAAGACCTCGGCGGCGCAGGCGAGTTCGAAGGGCGACTGGGGTGCGCCGAGCAGGGCCACCACCCGGTGGCGGCGCGCGGCGGTGGCGGGGGCGGGGGTCTTCAGGACTGCGACGCTCATGGCAGGAATGTACCTGAGGATGTCTTTTCGGACTCTGGGGCGGCGGGTGCGGGGGCGGCCACAGTGGGGGCATGGACGACAAGGACACGGAACTCAAGACATCGCTGCTGGTGGACGAGGTGGAGCCGATGGAGGTCGCGCCGGGGATCGTGCGGCGCAGGCTGACGGCCACCGGGTACGCGCGCGGCTGGCTGATCGACTTCGCGCCGGGCAGCCGGTGGCCGGAGGTCGACGTGCACGGCACCGAGGAGCGGTACTTCGTGCTGAGCGGGGAGGTGATCGAGGGCGAGGAGCGCCACCCGGCGGGCAGCTACGTGGTGTTCGCGCCGGGCAGCAGCCACCGGCCGCGCACCGAGACCGGCGCGCGGATGCTCGGGGTCACCGTAATGAAGGCCTGAACACCTGGATGCCTGGACACCTGAACGCCCCGCCTCCGGAGAGCCCGTGACGATGTCGCGGCCCCGTCACCGCTCGGCACGGATCCCGGCCCGGGGGTGTGGGCGGCCCCCCGGGCGGTAGGAGGATCGGCGGGAGGGCCGGACGACGGGGGGGAATGGCGGCGACGTGGGCGACCTGACGGGCGGGGGGCGCGGGCGGGGGTGGACGGCACCGGCCGCGGTGGCGCTGGCGGTGCCGGCCGTCGCGGGCGCGTCGGCGGTGTGGGCGTGGTCGCAGGACCGGCCGGTGGGCGGGGCGTGGCTGTGGGTGTGCGCCGTCGCGCTGGCGGTGGCCGTCGCCGCCTGCGTCCCGCTGAGCCGCCGGGCGGCGGGCCGGGGCTTCGCGCCGGTCGCCTCCTTCGCGGTGCTGCTCCTGCTGGCCCTCTGGGGCACGGCGTTCGCGGCGGCCCAGGCCGCCGACACCGTCCGCACCCGGGTGCACGAGCCGCCCAGTGTGTGGGCCGTGGTGACGCACTGCCGGGTGACCGGCCAGGTGCCGGTGGAGGGCGGCGGGCTGGGCGACCGGACGTACGGCTGCACCTACCGCTGGAGCGTGGACGGACGGTGGTTCAGCGAGGAGCGCCCGGTCGACAAGCCCTTCCCGGACAACCACGAGGTCAAGGTCTGGCTGGAGGACGGCGGGCGGATGGCCACCGGCCGGCCGAGCCTGCCGGCGATCCCGTTCTGGATCGTCCTGGCCCTGGCCGGCCTGGCCGCCGCGGCGGCCTGCGCCGTCCACCTGGCCGGGTGGGCCCGGGACGCGGGCCTGCGCGGACCTTGATGGGCAGCCAGTCGACATATGTCGGCGGTCTGCCTATTGTGGTCGGTGCGGTGAGCCGTCGTGCCGCCGCACCCTTGACCCATGCACGAGAGGACCGCCGTGCCCCGACTCCCCCGTACCGCAAGCACATTCACCCTTGGCGCCGCAGCCGTCGTGACGCTGGCGCTGGCCGTACCGCCCGCCCTGGCCGTACCGGCGGCGGGCGCGCCCGCGCCGGACGCGGACCCGGTGCCGGCCCTGGTGGCCGGCCGCGACACCGCCGCCCCGCAGCTGGTGACCGGCCTGTCCGAACCCGCCCAGGGCGACCCGGCCCCGGCCGCCCTGGCCCACCTCGCCGCGCACCCCGACCGCTACCACATCGACACCGGCGAGCTGGCCGAACTCGGCTCCACGCAGGGCCCCGACGGCCGGCGCACCGTCAGGTTCGAGCAGCGCCACGGCGGGATCCCGGTGCTCGGCGGCCAGTACCTGGTGCACCTGTCCGGCCAGGGCGCCGGGCAGAAGGTGGAATCGGCGGGCGGGCGCTACTTCACCGGCCTGAGCGCCCCCACCGCCCCCACCGTCCCGGCCGAGACCCTGCGGCAGGCGGCGCTCACCGCGCCGACCGGCCCCCAGGCCGCCGCACCCGCAAGCCCGCAGACCACCGCCACCGCCACCGCCGAGGACCGCGGCGCGGTGATCCTGCCCGACGGCGGCGGCCGCCTGACCGAGCACTACACCGTGCGCGACAAGGCCGCGGCCGGCGTCCGGGAGGTGTACGTCGACGCCACCACCGGCGCGGTCGCCCTCGCCCACGACGCCGGCGCGCCCCACCCGGCGACCGGGGCGGCGACCGCCCCGGCCCCCGCCGCCGCCGACAGCCTGCAGCCCGCCACCGGCACCGCCCCCGACGCCCACGGACGCACCGCCGCCGTGAACATCGCCAAGCGGGCGGACGGCACCTACCAGCTCACCGACCTCACCCGCCCCGCCACCATCACCACCTACGACGCCGACGGCCGCGACGCGGGCGACTTCGACCACGTGCCCGTCCCCGCCGACGCCGTCCCCGCCTCCTCCCCCACCCCCGACTTCCCCGCCGCCACCGGCGAGCACGGCGCCACCGACGCCCACGTCAACGCCGGTATCGTGTACGACTTCTACCGCGACCGGCTCGGCCGCGACGGCCTGGACGGCAAGGGCGGGGCGATCGTCTCCGTGGTGAACGCGAGCGACGGCGGCAAGCCGTTCCCGAACGCGTTCTGGGACGGCTCCAAGATGGTCTACGGCTCCGGCCCCGGCTACTACCCGTTCTCCGTCGCCTTGGACGTGGCCGCGCACGAGATGACCCACGGCGTCGTCGAGCACACCGCCGACCTCTTCGCCCTCGGCCAGCCCGGCGCCATGAACGAGGGGATCTCCGACTACTTCGGCAACGCCATCGAGGCCACCGCCCGCGGCCTGTCCATGGACGACCCAGCCGCCGCACTGCTCGGCGAGGGCCTGTGCCGCGGCGGCACCCCGCAGGCCTGCGCCCAGCGCCGCCTGGACGACCACCGCACCACGGAGGCCGACTACCTGGGCACCCGCTACGAAATCGACCAGGGCGGAGCGCACTACAACTCCACCATCTTCAGCGGGGCGCTGTGGGACATCCGGCGCACCCTCGACCCGCTCACCGCCGACCGGGTCGTCTACCACGCGCTCGCCGACTACCTCACCCCGCTGGACGACTTCACCGCCGGCCGCGACGCGGTCCTCTCGGCCGGCCGCGACCTGGGCCTCACCAAGCGTCAACTGCGCTCCGTCGCGGCCGCGTTCGACGCGCACGGGATCCGCCCCGGCTGGCAGAAGCGGCTCGGCACCGACAGCCGCACCCTGCTGCCGAACATCTCCAACGGCATGGCCACCCCGGCCGTCGCCCGCGGCCACTGGCTGATCCTCGGCGACGGTCCCGCCGGCACCGGCCTGTACACCGGCACCGTCGACGGACACGGCACCCCGGTACGCCTGAGCCCCGAGGACGGCCGCATCCACAGCTGGGCCACCACCGACGGCACCAACGCCGTCTGGGCGGCCATGGGCGGCCCCCAGGGCGCGAGCCAGGAAGTGCTGACCGCCCCGCTGAGCGGTGCCGGCCCCGTACGCAGCGTCTTCCGCTCCACCAGCACCGCCCAGCAGCTCGGCAACGCCCGGATCTCCGGCACCGACATCGCCTTCACCCTCACCGAGAACGGCCACACCCGGCCGTACCTGAGCCACGACGGCGGCGCGCCGGTCGCACTCCCGGTGCCCGAGGGGCACAACGCGTCCGAACTCGCCCTCAAGGACGGCCTCCTCGCCTGGAACGAGACCTGGCGCGACGGCGACGGCCCGCTGGTGACCGTACCGACGCTCTACTCCGTCGCCGCCGGGAAGGTCACCGCCCGGTACGCCGAACACGCCCCGGCCGGAACCGGGCCCAGCAGCGCCGCCTCCCTCACCCTGGCGGGCGGACGCCTGCTGTGGCTGGACTTCCCCGCCGACCACACCCGGCGCGCCACCATCCGCTCCGCGGCCCTGGACGGCTCGGGCATCGTCGACCTGCTGAGCGGCGACTCCCCGAACGCCCCGCGCTCCACCGTCCTCACCGCCTCCGACCAGGCCGTCACCTACCGGGTCGAGAGCGACAAGCCCGCCGGCGGCTGGACCAACGCCGCGCTGCCCAAGCTGTGGCAGGTCCCGCTCGCCGGCGGCACCCCGCAGCGCCTCTCCTGCGACCGCGGCGGCCAGTACGAGGCCGCCGCCGACCAGGGCACCCGGGTGATCTGGCTGGACGCGACCGCCGGCCGAACCGACCTGGTGGTCCGCGACCGCCCGGCGGGCGCCTGCTGAGAACGCGTCACGGACGGCAGGACGACAGGAGGGCGGGACAGCAGGACGGCAGGATGGCGGGGCCGCGGGGCGAACTGCCCTGCGGCCCCGCCGCCGTGCTGCGGCCCCGCGCTACGGCATCCCGGGCTGCGGCCCCCGGTTCAGAGCCATCCCCGGCGGGCTGCCTGGACGCCGGCCTGGAAGCGGGTGGTGGCGCCCAGGTGGGCGAGGAGGACCGAGACGCGGCGTACCACGGTGCGCCGGCCCAGGCCGAGGCGGCGGGCGATGGCGTCGTCGGTGGCGCCGCCGGCCATCAGGGTGAGAATGCGCCGGTCGCGTTCGTCGACGCGCAGGTCGACGCCGACCACGGTGGCCGGGACCGCCAGGCGCCACAGGGTCTCGAAGACGCCGGTCATGGCCTGCAGCAGGCCGGAGGGGCGGATCAGCAGGGAGACGACGCCGGGGCGGTCGTCGGCGGGCAGGGTGACGATGGCGAGGTCGTCGTCGCCGATGGCGAGTTTGAGCGGCGGCTCGTCCAGGGTGCGGGCCTGCTCCCCCGCCTCGACCATGCGGGCCATGTTGGGCCCGGCCACCGGGTCCTCGAACGCGCAGCCCTGGTAGATCGCGCGGTAGACGACGCCCGCGGCCATCCGGCGGCGCTGCAGGACCTCCTGGTCGGCGTAGTGGGCGTGGCTGCCGGAGTACGGGGGCACGTCGATGACCCGTACCTGGTGACGGGCCATCAGCTGCAGGCGGCGGCTGGCCGCGAGCACCTCGGCGGGGTCCTCGACCACCTCCAGGGCGCCGTAGCTGCCGGCGTCGCGCCGGGCGAAGCGGTAGAGGCGTTCCAGTTCGGCCCCGGCCCGGCGGGCGGTGGCCTGGCGCAGCGCGTCGCGTTGCAGCACCGTCTCGACGACCCGGCCCGGTGGCAGCGCCTCCCAGTCGTGGTCGCGGTCGTCGGCGCTGCCGGTGCTGTCGATGGCCACGGCGACGCCCTCGTCCGCGAGGTCGCGCAGGACGGCCAGCACGGTGTCCTCGTCCAGGCCCGCGCCGTGTGCCAGGTCGGCCGGGCGGGCGCGTGGCCGTCCGACCAGGCCGCGGTAGACGCGGCCGCGTTCGGAGTCCGGATCCAAGACGTCGTGCACGACACCCCCCGGTCATCGTGTCCCCTGCCGCCCGGCCGTACCGGGTGGCCGGAGGAGCCTACCCGGGCGGGTGGCTCACATGCGCCAGTGGCCCAGGTGCGCCGCCGGGCGCTCTGGCGCGGAGCGGGTGATGTGACGAGAGTTGTCGATGTTCAGACAGGAGAGGTGAGACCGATCATCAGGACCGATCGTCAGAACCGCCTGCCGGGACAGCCCGTCACCACCGCCCCGTCGAAGGCCGAGGACGACCACCCATGACCCCAGCCCGGCTCCTGCCCGCCCGGCTGCGGCGCGCCCGTACGGCCGTCGCCGCCCTGGCCGCCTGCCTGCTCCTGCTCGCCGCGCCCGCGGCCGCCGCCGTCCCCGCACAGGAGCCCGCTCCCGGGGAGTCTGCTTCCGGGGGGTCCGCTTCCGGGGGGTCCGCTTCCGGGGAGCCCGCCGGGCCGCCGCCGCTGGCGGACGGCTTCGGGCTGACCCAGGTCGGCACCGCCACCGGCAGCGCCACCAACTTCGTCATCACCGTCACCACCCCCCAGGTCGCCGGGCAGCACACCATCCGGATCCTGCTGCCCGCCGACTACGCGCAGCACCCCGACCAGCGCTACCCCGTGCTGTACTTCCTGCACGGCGCCTCGGACAACCCGAGCGACCCGGCGCTGGCCTACCCCGCGCTGGCCGCCGCGCAGTCGATGATCACGGTCATCCCGGACGGCGGCCTGCGCGGCTGGTACACCGACTGGCTCGACCAGGGCACCGCCGCCGGCGCGCAGAACTGGGAGACCTTCCACCTCAACCAGGTCCTCCCGTTCGTCGACGCCAACCTGCGCACCCGCACCGACCGCGCCCACCGGGCCGTCGGCGGCCTGTCCATGGGCGGCTTCGGCGCCCTGCACTACGCCCAGGACCGCCCCGAGCTGTTCGGCCAGGTCCTCACCATGTCCGGCGCCAACGACCTGTCCGCCGACCAGATGGTCCTGCGCGGCGCCGTCGTCGCCATGCTGACCAACGCCGGCACCGTGCTGTGCGGCCCCAGCGACGGCCGCCCCTGCGGCTTCGACTACGGGCCCACCGTCTCCAGCGACGCCCTCTTCGGCACCCCGTACCCGGTGTTCAACGCCGACTGGCGCTGGAACGCCGCCGACCCGGCCTCCCGGGCGGCCCTGCTCGCCCACACCGGCATCGCCGTCTACACCGGCAACGGCAACGGCAACCCCGCCGACATGGAGTTCTGGGCCGAGGGCACCGCCAAGCGCCTCAAGGAGCGCCTGGACGCCCTCCACCTGCCGTACCACTACGTCGACTACGGCGACGGCACCGGCTGGGGCGCCGACTGCCACGGCGGCCACACCGCGGGCTGCTGGGCGCAGGACCTCACGGACTACGTCCCGCGCCTGGAAGCGGCCTTCGCCGCCGCGCCCTGACGCCCTCCCCTCCTCTCCCCTCCCTGTTTCTCCCCTGACGAAAGGACACCCTCCTTGCCCGCCACCGAGAACCCCGGCCGTACGGCGCCCTGGCTGCGCCTGCTCGCGGCCTTCCTGGTGACCTGTTGCGCCGCTCTGGGCCTGAGCGCCGCGCCCGCCCACGCCGCCCCGGCCCCCGCGCCCGCCGCCGCTCCGGCCGCCACGTGCGCCACGCCGCAGCAGTGCCTGACCATCAAGTCGCTGAGCAACGGACGCCAACTCGACGTCCAGAACGGCAACACCGGCGACGGCGTCTACGTCGTCACCAACTCCGCGCCCGGCTACCACCAGTCCTGGCGGCTGAACGTCGACACCTCCGACTACACCTTCACCATCGTCAACAACGACACCGGCAAGTGCATCGACCTGGCCTCCTGGTTCGTCCCGGCCCTGCGCCAGCAGACCTGCGCCGGTCAGGCCAGCCAGCGCTGGTTCCTGCAGCCCGCGCCCGGCGGCGGCGACGCCTTCATGATCCGCCACGCCGGCGACAACACCTGCCTGGACCTGCTGGGCGGCGGCCAGTACGACGACGCCTGGACCGACCAGTACGCCTGCAACGGCACCGCCAACCAGCAGTGGGCCACCGGCTTCCCGCAGGCCGCCCGCACCCTGGCCGTCGACCACGCCGCCAAGCAGTGCCAGAAGGACGCCTCCACCTGCTCCTGGGCCGTCCAGAGCGAGGCCCCGGCCGCGCCGCTGCCCCGGATCTGCTCCTCCGCGGTCTGGTTCAACAACACCAGCGGCACCGTCCAGCAGAGCTTCGCGGTCACCGACACCAGCGGCTGGTCGACCTCCCTCGGCTCCGAGATCGGCAGCGAGATCTCCGCCGGCGCGCCGGGCGCCCTGAACGCGGCGGTCAAGGTCGGCCTGACCTTCACCAACGTCTGGAACGGCTCGCGCAGCGTCAACAACGCCGTCACCGTCTCCGTCCCGCAACAGCAGTACGGCTGGGTGACGCTGGCCGCGGTCGCCCGCAAGGTCACCGGCACCTGGACCTTCGATGCCCACGGCATCCCGTGGACCGCCGACGACACCATCACCATCCCGGTGACCTCCGACCCCAACGCCGGGCCGACCCTCTACGTCGCCAACACCAGCCCGACGTTCACCAGCTGCACCTGACGGTCCGCCGTCAGCTCTCCGGCCGCCGCCCGCTTTCCACCGGGCGGCGGCCGTCCGCGTCCTCCCCGGGACCGCCGCCCTCCCGGGCCAGGGCCTCGCGCGCGGCCAGCCGTCCGGCCACCCGGAAGGAGTGCTCGCGCGAGTCCAACTCGTGCACGACGGTGAAGTGCACCACCACCGCCAGCGCCACCGCCCGTCCCGGCGCCCGCTCGGCCAGCTCCTCGCGCACCCCCTCGGCCAGCGCCGCGTGGAACAGCGCCAGGTAGTGCGGGTCGGAGTCGCCGCGCACCGTGGCGTCCGGCGCCACCTCCAGGTGCACGCCCTCCTCCCACGGCTCGAAGTCCACGGTGACGATCGCCACGTCGCAGGGGCAGCCGCTCTGGCGGACGTAACGCGCCTGCACCCCGCGGATCGGGTGCGACGGGAAGCTCTGCGGTGCGACGCTCATCGGGTCCTCGGAATCCTCGGGCTCAGGAGTAGGTGATCTCGACGGACTCGATCACCACGTCCGTCACCGGGCGCTCGTCCTCGGTGGGGGCGGTGGCGATCGCGTCGACCACGGCCTTGGAGGCCGCGTCGGCGACCTGGCCGAAGATGGTGTGCCTGCGGTTGAGGTGGGCCGGAGTGCCCACCGTGATGAAGAACTGCGAACCGTTGGTACCCGGGCCGGAGTTGGCCATCGCGAGCAGGTACGGCTTGGTGAAGAACAGCTCCGGGTGGAACTCGTCCGCGAAGGCGTAGCCCGGGCCGCCGGTGCCGGTGCCGGTCGGGTCACCGCCCTGGATCATGAAGCCCGCGATCACCCGGTGGAACAGCGTGCCGTCGTAGTACGGGCCGCTGCCCGGCTCACCGCTGCGCGGGTCCGTGTACTCGCGGGTGCCCTCGGCGAGTTCGACGAAGTTGCGGACCGTCTTCGGCGCGTGGAACGGGAACAGCTCCAGGCGGATCGGGCCCGCCGTGGTGTGCAGGGTGGCGAAGCGGGCAGTGGCCACGGGGACTCTCCTCGGGATACGGCTTGTACGGCTTGTACGGCCGGCGCTTGTGCGGCTGGCGTGCCTGGTGCGCCTGGTGCGGTGATCAGGAAGATCGGCTACGGCATCCTGGCACAGCCTCGGGGTTCACGGCCGAACCGGGTGGAAGGATCCGCACGTGACACGTAGTACGTCGTCGTCTTAGTCGTAGGTCGTAACGGAAGGGCCGGTGGCCGTGGTGGTCGGTGCGGTGCTGATCGGGGTGCTGGTACTCGTCGTCGCCGGGTGCGGATGCGTGGTGTGGGCCGACCGGGGCGGGCCGCCCTGGACCCGCGTGGTCGCGGCCCTCACGGTCCGCACCGGGGAGGTGCTGCGCAGCGCCCTGCGCAGCCGGCGGCGCCGGAACACGAACAGCGGCAGCGGTGACTGAGGGCGGCGCGGTGGAGCGGGACCGGCTGCGGGCCGTCTTCGAGTCGGTCCTGGCCGGGACCCTGGCCGGGCGCGGGGTGCCGAGCTGCCTGGGCCTGGACATGGAGACCGACGAGGCGCTGTGGGCGATCGAGTTGGCCCGCCCCGACGTGTCGCCGGACCTGGTCGAGGCGGCGCGCCGTGCCTTCGCCGGGCAGCTGGACGGCAGCAATGCGGCCCGTCAGCACGCATGGCAGGCGCGCAGGTTCGCCGGCCGGGCGGCTGGCGCGAGGCCCCGGCGGCTGACGTGAGGCCGGGGCGTCCGACGCGGGACCTCGACGGCTGACGCCGGGGCCTCGGTGCCTGACGCGCCGCGTCGCCCCGGTCGGGACGTGGATAGGGTGGGGCGGGTGAGCTTCCATCTCGTCGTCGGATACGGGCCCGCCGGGGCCGCCACC
Source organism: Kitasatospora sp. NPDC034023 (assembly GCF_055575795.1). Classification (NCBI taxonomy): domain Bacteria; kingdom Bacillati; phylum Actinomycetota; class Actinomycetes; order Kitasatosporales; family Streptomycetaceae; genus Kitasatospora; species Kitasatospora sp. NPDC034023. Next base: position 264,291 of record NZ_JBVIRY010000005.1, on the reverse strand, counting down.
GCCCGTCTGCTGGCCGAACAGGGCCACCAGGTCCGGGTCGTCACCCGATCCGGACGCCCCGCGCACCAGCCTGCCGAGGGCGCCGAGGGCGCTGACGGCGTCGAGGGCGTCGAGGGCGTCGAGCACCTCGCCGTCGACGCGAGCGACCCCACGGCGCTGGCGCAGGCCGCGCGCGGCGCCGTCGCGATCCACGGCTGCGCCGCGCCGCCGCTGCCGCAGTGGGCCCAGCGCTGGCCGGCCCTGTCCGCCTCGCTGTGCGCGGCGGCCGAGGAGAGCGGCGCGGTGCTGGTCATGCTCGGCAACCTGTACGGCTACGGGCTGCTGGCCGACCCCGCCCGCCCCATCACCGAGGACCTGCCGCTCGCCGCGACCGGACCCAAGGGGCGGGTGCGGGCGGCCGCGTGGGAGCAGGCGCGGGCGCTGCACGAGGCCGGGCGGATCCGGGCGGTGGAGGTCCGTGCCTCCGACTTCTTCGGCCCCGGCGTCACCGACGGCGGCCACCTGGCGGCGCGCGCGATGCCGGGCGTGCTCAAGGGCGGCTCCGTCGCCGTCCTCGGTGACCCGGACGCCCCGCACAGCTGGACCTACCTGCCGGACGTGGCACGGGCGTTGGTCGAGGTCGCGGGCGAGGAGCGGGCCTGGGGCCGGGCCTGGCACGTGCCCACCGTCCCCGCCGAGCCGGTGCGCGCGATGGTCGATCGCCTGGCCGCCGAGGCCGGCACCGCGCCGGTCGCGGTGCGCCGTCTGTCCCCCGTCCTGCTGGGCGCGGCCGGGCTGTTCTCCCCGCTGCTGCGCGAACTGCGCGAGACCCGTTACCAGTTCGACCGGCCGTTCGTCGTGGACTCCTCCGCGTACGAGAAGGCGTTCACGGTGCGGGCGACGCCGCTGGAGGAGCAGGTCGCGGCGACGGTCGCGTGGTGGCGCGAGCGGGTGCGGCCGTAGCACCGGCTCAGTGCGCGAGCGCGTCCGCCCCGCGGTAGCCGGGCGTCGGCACGCCCTCGACGAGGATGATGTCGGCGTTCATGTGCCGGGTGCGCAGCGGCAGGATCTCCCGGTAGGCGGGCGAGTGCCACCAGGCGCGGGCCCGCTCGACGTCGGGGAACCCGATGACGATCGTGCCGCCGGCGCCCCAGCGGCCCTCCACCGTCTCGGACGGGCCGCCGTGGACGAGGAAGCGGCCGCCGAAGGGGTCGAGGGTGGCGTCGATGCGCTCCAGGTACTCGACGATGTCGGGGCCGAACTCGACCGAGTGGACCTGGGCGATCGCGTAGGCGGTCATGGGGTGCTCCTGGGGTTCGTCGCGGTGGTCGGTGGTTCCTGCTGACGTCCCCGACGGTAGGGCGCGGGGGTGGCGGGCGAATCCGTCACGTATAGGTAGGGGTGACGTGCCTGCCGGTCAAATATCTCCATGTGCGGAAGGCCACATCCACAAGTCGGCGATAGCTCGGAGAGTGGGGAACCGGTCACCCGGAGTCAGTGCCCCGGGGTGGTTCCGGCCGGCCCGGCTAGGCTCGGGCGGGACGGGTTCTCCAGACCGGAAGGCGGGTGTGCGCATGCTCGGGTACGACGCGGACGGGTTCGTGCGGGACGGGGTGGCGCACCGGGTGGTGGCCGGGGCGGTGCACTACTTCCGGATCCACCCGGAGCTGTGGGAGGACCGGCTGCGGCGGGTGCGGGCGCTGGGGGTGAACACGGTGGACACGTACGTGCCGTGGAACTTCCACGAACTGCCGGACGGCCGGGTCGACTTCACCGGCTGGCGGGACGTGGCCCGGTTCGTGCGGCTGGCCGGGGAGATGGGCCTGGACGTGGTGCTGCGGCCCGGCCCGTACATCTGCGCGGAGTGGGAGTTCGGCGGGCTGCCGGCCCGGCTGCTGGCCGTGGACGGGCTGCGGCTGCGCTGCGCGGACCCGGCGTACCTGGCCGAGGTGGACGGCTGGTTCGACGCGCTGGTGCCCGAGGTGCTGCCGCTGCTGGCGAGCCGGGGCGGGCCGGTGGTGGCGGTGCAGGTGGAGAACGAGTACGGCAGTTACGGCGACGACACGGCCTACCTGCGGCACCTGCGCGACGGGCTGGAGCGGCGCGGCGTGGACTGCCTGCTGTTCACCACCGACGGCGCGCACGACACCATGCAGCAGGGCGGCGCCCTGCCCGGGCACCTGGCCACCGCGACCTTCGGCTCGCGCGCCCCCGAGCGGCTGGCGGTGCTGCGCCGCCACCAGCCCGAAGGGCCGCTGACCGCCATGGAGTTCTGGATCGGCTGGTTCGACCAGTGGGGCCTGCCCCACCACGTGCGCGACGCCAAGGAGACCGCCGCGTCCCTGGACGAGCTGCTGGCCACCGGCGCCTCCGTCAGCCTCTACATGGCGCACGGCGGCACCAACTTCGGCCTGTGGGCCGGCGCCAACCACTTCGGTGCGCACCCGCTGGACGGCGGGTACGAGCCGACCGTCACCAGCTACGACTACGACGCGCCGATCGGCGAGGCCGGCGAGCTGACCGACAAGTTCCACGCGCTGCGGGAGGTCATCGGCCGGTACCTGCCCCTGCCGGAGCGCGAACTGCCCGCCCCCCTGCCCCGGGTGGCGCCGCAGCGCCTGCGGGCGGACGGGCGGGCCGCGCTGCTGGAGAGCCTGGACGCGCTGTCGCAGCCGGTGGAGCGGGCCGCGCCACTGCCCATGGAGCAGCTCGGGCAGTCCCTGGGCCTGATCCACTACCGCACCCGCGTGCCCGGCCCCCGCCCCGAACTGCCGCTGCGCATCGAAGGGTTGGCCGACCGGGCGCAGGTATTCGCGGACGGGCGCCCGCTCGGGGTGCTGGAGCGCAACTCCCCCGGTGCGACGCTGGACCTGGCCACCGGCGCCGACGGGGTCACCCTGGACATCCTGGTCGAGGCGCTGGGGCGGGTGAACTACGGCCCGAACATGGACGACCGCAAGGGCATCACGCGCGGCGTCTCGCACGGCGGCCAGCGGCTGTTCGGCTGGCAGATCCGGCCGCTGCCGCTGACGGACCTGTCCGCGCTGCGCTTCACCCCGGGCACCCCAGGCACCCCGGGCACGCCGGGTACGCCTGGTGCGGCGGGCACGGCGGGCAGGCCTGGGGTGACGGGCAGGCCGGGCACGCCGGTCCGGGACGGGGAGCCGGTGTTCCACCGTTTCACCGCCCGACTCCCCTCCCCCGCCGACGCGTTCGTCGCCCTGCCCGGCTGGGGGCGCGGACTGCTGTGGCTCAACGGCTTCCTGCTCGGCCGCTACTGCGCCGCCGGCCCCCAGCGCACCCTCTACGCCCCCGCGCCGCTGTGGCGCCCGGGCGGCAATGAGCTGGTCGTGCTGGAGCTCGAACGGCACGGCGAGGCAGTGGAGTTGCGCGACCAGCCGGACCTCGGGCCGACCACGGCGGCGCCGAGCTCCGAGTACTGACGCGCCCGGCCGGCCCCCGGCCGCTTTCCCGGTCAGTCCCACCAGAAGAACCACTGGCGGGCGCCCACCAGCTGCTCGGCGTACTCGGTGAGGCGGCCGGCGCCCTGGAAGACCAGGTCGGGGCAGAGGGCGGTGTGCTCGGCGGCCAGCGGGAGCGCCTCGGCGAGCGTGGCGGGCGGCACGGGGACGCTCAACCGGAGGGTGTCGAAGCCGACTTCGACGACCTGGGCGCCGAAGCGGCGTTCCCAGTCGGCGAGCACGGCGGCGATCTTGGCGATGTCGTTCTCGTGGTTGACCGGTCCGCTCCACCCGCACACCGCCAGCGCCTCGGCGCCGCTGCCGGCCCGGACGAGGCCGAGGCGGGCGTCCTTCACGGACTGCAGCACGTCGGCCAGTTCGCGGGCCTCGGCGCCGGCCGCGCCGTCGGGCACGTCGGCGGCCGGGGCGGGGCCGGGCCAGGTGCGGCCGTAGGGGGCCAGGGCCTCGGCGAGTTCGTCCTCGTCCCCGTCGTCGTGGCCGACCCCGCCGTCGTCGTGGCCGGCCTCTTCCTCGCCGTCGCCGTCCGCCTCCCACCAGCGGTGCAGCAGGGCGGCCGGGTCGTACCGGTCGGGAGCACAGGCCTGGCTCGGGTACAGCTCGCCGGACAGCCAGGGCCGGTAGTCGGGGCCGTCGCCCAGGGGGCTGAGCAGCAGCGGCCACAGGCCGGTCTGCGGGTGCGCGCGGTGCAGTCGCGCCCACAGGCCGGTGGGGGCGGGGGCGTCGCTGATCCACAGCAGCGGCTCCCGCCCGTCCCCGCCGTTCCCTTCGCCTCCTTCGCCTCCTTCGCCTCCTTCGCCTCCTTCGTCTGCGGCGACGAGGCGGCCGGGCGGCAGAGCCACGGGCAGGGCGGAGAGGGCGGCGGCGAGGTCGAGGTCCGGTGGCTGTGTCATGGCGCCCACCGTAGGAGCGGGCACCGACAACGGGGCGGGTGCGCCCGGGTGCCCTGGTGCCCGGTGACGCCCGACGTCCGCCGCCGCCGACGACGGCCGATCAGGTATCCGATCAGGCGTTCGTTCGGGTGTCCGCTCAGGCGTCCGCTCAGGCCCAGGGCAGCTGCGAGCGCGTGTGCCAGTACGCCTCGGCGGGCTCGGCCATGGCGGCGAGGGCGGCGAGGTCCTGCGGGGTCGGATGGGCCTCGGCCGCGGTCAGGTTGGAGGCGAGCTGGTCGAGGGTGGCGGCGCCGGACAGGACGACGTCGGCCCAGGGCTGGGCGGCGGCCGCGGCCAGGGCGAGGGCGTCGGGGGTGGTGCCGGTGCGGGCGGCGAGGGTGCGCAGGGCGGCGGTGTCGGGGCCGGTGGCGTTGCGGCCGGCCAGGCGGCCGTTGGCCATGCCCTCCTTGACCACGACGAGCCAGCCGGCCGCGTGGACCTCGGCGAGGGCGGGCGCGGCGGAGGTCTCCAGCAGGTTCCAGGTGGCCTGGACGGCGGTGAACAGCGGGCGGCCGGCCACGGTGACGGCGAGGGCCTCGCGGATGGTGTCGGCCTGGGCGGGGCCGCTGGTGGACAGGCCCACCCGCACGCCCTCGGCGGCGAGGGCGGCCAGGCGCTCGTGCAGGGCGGGGTCGGTGAGGGCGGGACTGCCGGGCACGACGGAGTGGACGAGGTAGACGTCGAGGCGGTCGCCGAGCAGGGCGCGGGTCTCGCGGATCTGGCGGTCGAACACCGCCGTCGAGTGCTCCTTGACCTCGTGCGCGGCGACCCCGTTCGCCTGCCAGCCCGCCGTGTAGGTGTAGCCCCACTTGCTGCCGACCGTCACCTCGGCCGCCGCCTCGGGGTGTTCGTCCAGCCAGCGGGCGAGGAACTCCTCGGCGCGGCCGTAGGAGCGGGCGGTGTCGAGGTAGCGCACCCCGGCGGCGTACGCGGCGTCGAGGAGGGCGTGGGTGCGCTCGCGCAGCGCCTCGACGGTGCGTTCGGCGGGCAGGTCCGCGTCGCGCCCCAGGGTGATGTAGCCGGGCCGGCCGACGGCTGCGGTGCCCAGTCCCAGACGCGCGGGCTCCGGACGGGCGGGGTCGGTCGGCATGGCGTGGTCTCCTCGGGCGCGACGGGTGCTCACCTGGGACTTTAGCCGTGCCGGCCCGGGCGAGCGCCGGCCGGCTACCAGGCGGCCCGGCGCGCGGTCTCCCCCGGCCGGGTCGCGGGGGCGGCGGTGTGCCCGGGCTCGGACCAGTCCGAGGACGAGGTGCGGACGGCCTGGAGGGGCGCGTCGATCGGCACTTCGGTCAGACGGACGGCGCGCACCGGCGCAGGGGTCGTGGCGAGGACCTGGTCCAGGCGCAGCACGAAGTTGACGTAGTCCAGCGCCTTGCCCGGCCAGTGGCAGTCGTTGCTGGTGAGCAACTGGCTGCGGACACCGTCGCGTTCGGTGACCGGCCCGGGGGTGGTGCGTAGGTTCGGCTGCCAGCTGCGCCCCCACAGGTGGTGTTCCAGGGACAGCGTCCAGCTCTCCTCGTCGACCTCCAGCGCCGCGCCGACCCGCCCGGCCAGCACCCGGCTGCCGTACGGTCCGCGCACGACCGCCCGCTGGTCGAAGTCGGCGCTGCGCCCGATCACCGTGATCCGCCACGCGCCGTGATACCTGAGCATGCCCGCCTCCTGACGCCCCGGCGCCCCCTCCGACCGGCGGCGCCCCTTCCACGTCTACGGCCGAACGCCGCCCGGCGGCTCAACCCGCCCCCGGGACGGGGCCGCCGGGTCGGGGTGGCGTCGGATCGTCGGGGACGGGGAGTTGCCGGTGCGGGCGTGGCGATTCCCCGGGCGCGGGAATCTGACGGATGGTCACTTCGGGGCCGGGTACGGCCGGGTACGGCAGGGTCCAGGGGCGGCAGGGCCCGGGGGGCGGGGGCGGGGTGTACGGCGCGCGGGGCTGGTGTGGCGGATCTACGCTGGTGGCGTGACCGCCTACGTGACCGCCTAGCGGGCGGCTCCGGAACGGGATCCCTCGCGGGCGGCTCCGGAACGGGGTCGGTGACCCGCCGTGGCCGCTCGGACCTTTTCGCCCTGGAGGTGGGGTATGCGTGGCACGCGTGGCACGGCCGCCGGGCGCCGGACGGGGGCGCGGCGGGTGCGGGCGGGGGTCCTGGTCGCGGCGGCGGTGCTCGCGGGCGGCGGCCAGTTCGCGTACGGGGCGTGGCCTGCCGCGGCCGCCGGTACGGCGCCGGTGCGGGCGTGTCCGGCCGAGGCGCTCGCTCCGGGCCTGCCGCCGCTCGCGGCCGCGCCGTCCTCGGTGGCGGTGCCGGACGGCGTCGCGCTGCCGTCCTCGGCCGCGGTGTTCGCCGCCCGGTACCCGGGCGAGGTCCAGTACCTCGTCGCGCCGGGTGACTGGACCTGTGACGTGGTCTTCTTCAGCGGCGACGGCGGAGAGCAGGCGTTCGTCCACCCCGGCGCTCCTGTCGCCAACCCGGCCGGCACCCGGTTCGCCTCGGTGGTGCAGGCCGTCTTCGTCAGCGGCGGCGCGCAGACGAACATCGACCTGGCCTGCCCGTTCGTGCCCCAGGCCGCGGCCGCGCCGAACATCTGCAACTCCCCGCCGCGCCAGGGCGCCGACCGCCTGCACGCCCTCCCGGTCCACGCCCCGGGCGTGTTCCTCACCGCCGTCGGCGTCCCGGCGGGCACCCGCGAGCCGAACCTTCCCGCGAGCGGAGGGCCGGACCGCACGGTCGCCCTGGTGGCGTTCCAGACCCCCGGCGGCCCCGGGCAGGAGATCAGCTGCACCGTGCCGACGGCCGCCTCCCCCGTACCGACCTGCCAGGCCGCCCTCGGCTTCTTCCTCGCCACCAGCACCGCCGGCAGGCAACTGGCCCCCACCGACCTGGCCTCCGCCCTCGCCGACCTGGACGCCTTCGTCGCCTCCTACCTCGCCCAGCCCTGACGACCCGGCCCGCTGCGCGGGAAGTCGGCCCCTCCGACTTCCCGCGCAGCCGCAGGCCGCCCGGGGTGGCGGGGGTCGCGGGGGTCGGGGGGGTGGGCGCGCTCGGCAACCGTGGGGCCACGGAGGGGAATTGAGTACGGGAGCGGATTGCGGTCCGGGGCGCGGGCGGGGCAGGGTGTGGGCGCAGAGGCGTGCGCGACCCGAGAGGACCTCCGGCCGGTGGAAAGCATCCTGTACCTCCTCCTCTATCCGCTGTCCCGGCTCTGGGAGGCTTTCCGAGCGCTGCGCGCACACTGGCCCACCGACCGGCGGATGGTCGCCCTGATCCACTCGCCGCGGGCGCGGGCGGCGAGGGCGGCGGAACGGGAGCGGATCCGGGAACTGGTGGGCGCACTGGGGGCGGTGGAGGGCGTCGAGCACGTGCTGACCCAGGTCAGGGACTTCTCCGTCCGCCCGGACGGCCTTGCCGTGCTCCACAGTCTCTCCGACGCCGATGCGCTACTGCTCTGCCGGATCTCCGCACGGGCCTACTTCGTGGTCCGGGAGGACATCACCGACGTGCTGCCCAGGATCGAGGCGGCGGACGTGGCCGAGTGGTGCGCCCGGGACCAGAGGCCGAGCGCGGGCGGGACCGTCGAGCACGCGCTGAGGCACGGGGGAGCACCGCCCGCGCCGTCGAGTGACGGGCGGGCGGTGCCGAACGCGGACGGGCGCGGCTGTCAGCCGTCAGCTGTCGGCCGTCGGCGGGATGCCGCCGACGGCCGCGCGGTCAGCCGCTCAGCTGCTCAGCCGTTCAGCACTGGGGGCGGCGGCCGTGGTTGGCCCCGCGCCTGGCCCGGGCCTTCTTCTTGCGGCGGCGCTTCGACGACATGGCCTCTCCTCTCGCAACCGGGACACCCTGGTCTTCCACCGTTCCACACCCGGGCCGTCCCGGCCCGTCGAGCCGCCGGCGGCCGGGGAGCCCCGCCGCTCAGGCGCGGCTCGCCAGGGCCTCGCGCCAGGCGGGGCTGTCGACGTAGTGGTTGTCGAAGCGCTCGGAGGAGGCGGCGATCGCCGCCGGCGCGGTCTCGCCGCGCATGACGCTGCCCAGCAGGCGCAGGTAGTCGAAGCGCTCCATGCCGGGGGTGAACATGAACAGCACGTCGGCCTCGGCCCCCTGCGCGGCCGCGAAGGCGTGCGGGGTGTGCGGGGGCACGGCGAGGAAGTCGCCCGCGCCCAGGACGGTGACCTCCTCTCCGACCAGTACCTCCAGCGAGCCGCTGATCACGAAGAACAGCTCCCAGGCCCGGGTGTGGAAGTGCGAGGGGGCCCCGGCGGCGCCCTCGGCGAAGGTGGAGCGGTAGACGGTGAAGCCGCCCGCACCCGGGTCCGTCTCGGCGAGGAGGGTCATGGTGGCGCTGGGGTCGGCGCAGGTCTCGGCCTCGGCGCAGCGGGTCAGGACGGGGGTCGCGACAGGAGCGGCAGCGGTGGCGGGGATGTTCTTCGTCGTCGTCATGTGATCAATCTACGGCCGAATAGACCCATGGTCATGTGGCAATCAGAGGCCGTTTTCATGGGTCAATTCCCCTCCGGCCTCCGGGCATCCCGCCATGGCGCAGGAGTCGGCGGTCAGTCGGGGAGGTTCCCGTTGCCGCCCAGGTTCGCCACCATGCGGCGCAGCATGTTGATGGCGGTGCCGCCGGAAAGGGGGCAGCAGCGGGCGATACAGGCGATACGGCCGAACGGCAGGTTGCCCGGGAGTACGCTTACCCCGACAGAGCCGAATGCTTTGTCCATCACCAAGCCGGGCGCCGGTCGGGGGTATCGTGGGGATTTCGGCCAAGGACAGGAAGATGCTCTGGGGGCGCTCAGGCAACGAGTGCGCCTTCCCTGAGTGTCCCAGAGAACTGGTGGCGGATCTCGGGGGATATACGGAGGACGGCTCGGGAGTCGGTGTGACACTGGGCGAGGAAGCACACATCGTCGCCGAAAACGACGGCGGCCCCAGGGCCGACCCCCGCATGCCCAAGCCCGAACGCGACTCATACGCCAACATGATCCTGCTGTGCGAAGAGCATCACAAAGTGATCGACTCCGCCAACGGGAAATTCTTCTCGGTCGACCAATTGCTCGTGATGAAATCCGAGCACGAGGAGCGGGTGAAGCGGCAACGCGATCGCCATTCGCAAGAACGCCAAGCCAAGGACGAGAATATGGCGGCACTCCTGAGCGAGTGGGAGCGTCAGGTTCTGCTTGATGACTGGGATGCCTGGACATCGTGGCTGCTCTCTCCGCACCCACGCATGACATCGGAACGGTTCAGCCACCTCCAGAATTCCCATATCTGGGTGAAGAGTCGCTTCTTTCCGCCTCGCGACTACCGGCAGCTCGCGAGGGCATTCAAGAATTTCTCGCTCGCCTGGGGCGACCTCATGCAGTTCCTGGACATCCATTTCAAGAACGCCCGATGGGATCCTCGCCAGCTGGAGCTGCATGCCAAGTACAAGGAGATTCCCTGGGATCCGCCACTGTACGAAAGACTGGGGAAGGAGTTCGACGACAACTGCGATATCGTACACCTGCTCACGATGCAGACTTCAGCGGCGGCGAACTTCCTCCTGAGCGCCGTGCGAGAGTCTTTCGATCCGGTTTACCGCTTTGACATCGGGTTCATTACAGTCACCCGCGGTCCGGACGAGATGCTGCGGTTCCAGCATTACCGTCCGGAGTACTCGGCGGACGATCTCAAGCGGGAGTTCCCGTATCTCGGCATGGATAAGCTTGTCGAAGGCTTGCGTGACTGACGTACCACGCTCTCCCTCGTGGATCTCCCCGCAAATGCACCGGCCCCACAAGTGGCACGTTCCACCGAGGAGCCGGCCCCGGTCCGATGGGGCGCGGACCCGCGTGCCCCCTACTCCCCCGCCCCCGCGCCCGCGTCCGCTGCCTCCCGCAGGAAGTCCGTGAAGCCCTTCACCGCCGGCGGTACTCGCCGGCCCCTGCGGGTCGCCGTGTAGACGTGCCGGACCGGGGTGTCGTCGGGGTGCAGGGGGATGAGGGCGAGGTCGGGGCGGGCGGCGCGGGCGGCCAGGGAGGGGATGAGGGTGGGGCCCAAGCCGGCTGCCACCAGGCCGAGTTTGGCGGTCCAGGCGGAGACGGCGTATTCGATGCGGGGTTGGAAGCCGCTGCGCAGGCAGGCCGCGAGGAGGGTGGTTTCGGCGTGGCGGCGGGCGGCGATCCAGGGTTCGTCGGCGAGTTCGGCCAGTCGCAGGCGTCGTCGGCCGGCGAGGCGGTGGCCGGGTGGCAGGGCGACCAGCACGGGGTCGTCCAGGAGTGGCCGAAGGTCGAACTGTTCGGCCTCGTCCGTGAGTTCGCCGTACGAGGCGACCACGGCGAGGTCGATCGCGCCGTTGCCGAGCAGCTCGAGCAGGTGGGCCGAGAGGCCTTCGGTGAGGCTGATCGCCACCTGCGGGTGTGCGGTGCGGAAGGCGGCGAGCGCGCCGGGGACCAGGGCCGCGTTGGCGCTGTCGAAGGCGCCCACCCGCAGCTGTCCGGCGGTGAGTTCGGTGAGTGCGGCGAGGTCGCGCCGGGTGGTGTCGAGGCGTTCCAGCATGGCTTCGGCGTGTGGCAGCAGTGCCCGGCCGTGCTCGGTCAGTCGCACTCCGCGGGCCAGGCGGTCGAACAGTGGGGTGCCCAACTCGCCTTCCAGGGTGGCGATCTGGCGGGAGATGGCGGACTGGGTGAAGCCCAGCCGTTCTCCGGCGGCGGTGAAGGAGCCGAGGTGTGCGACGGTGCGGAAGACGTCCAGCCAAGCCATGTCCATTCCGCATGCCTACCATGCGAGACATTCGCTTGTCGCCTGGGTTGTGGCTGCCTAGCGTTGCGGCCATGGAAAAGATCGCATTTCTGGGACTGGGCCGGATGGGCCTGCCGATGGCCCGTCGCCTCGCCGCCACCGGCCACCCGTTGACCGTCTGGAACCGCTCCCCCGGCCGTATCGACACCCTCGCCGACGGCCTCACCGACGGCCTCACCGAGGCCGCGACCCCGGCGCAGGCAGTGCGGGGCGCGGACGTCGTCGTCACCATGCTGTCCGACCCGGCGGCCGTCGCCGAGGTGGCCGGGCGGTTCACGGCGGAGCTGGCGCCGGGCACGCTGTGGATCGACATGTCCTCGATCGGCCCGCGCGCCACCGCCGGGCTGCGCGCGCAACTCCCGGACGGCGTCGGCCTGGTGGACGCCCCGGTGGTCGGCAGCGTGGGACCGGCGGCGACCGGCGACCTGCTGGTCTTCGCGGGCGGCGAGGACGCCGACCTGGACCGCGCGCAGCCCGTCCTGGAGCGTCTGGGCCGGGTGCGGCGCTGCGGCGGCCCGGGGTCGGGCGCGGCACTGAAGGTGGTGGTGATCGGCGCGATCGTGGCCTCGGTCACGGTGGTCGGCGAAGTACTGGCGGTGGCCGAGGAGTTGGGCGTGCCGCAGGAGCTGGCGCGGGAGGTGCTGTCGGCCGGGCCGCTCGCGGGGGTGGTGGCCCGGGCGCACAGCACCGAGTCGGACTTCCCGGTCCGCCTTGCCGCCAAGGACCTCGCCCTGGCGGGCGGCGGCCCGGTCCTGTCGGCGGCCCGCGAGGTGCTGCTGGCGGACCCGTCGATCGCCGAGGAGGACCTGTCGGCGGTGGTGAGGGCCCTGCGGCGGGGCTAGGCCGTTTCCTGCGGATCATCTGAGGTCCACATCGGACGGCCTTGTAGGCCGCTTCGAAGCGCAGGAAGTCGACGGAGTCGACTTCCTGCGCGGCGCGGCGCGGCGCCGTGACGGCACCGCTCGGCGAGGGCACGGCTCTCGGCGAGTGAGGCCGGAACTTCCCTCCACGTCCGGCCAACGGCCCCTGTATAAACGGAGACGAGGGGGACCGTAAGGGACCGAGGGGGTTTCAGCATGCACGCGAGGCAGCAGCCGGAGAAGGCCGGGCGTCCTCATCGCGACGCGGGCCCGGCCCGACGGCCCGGCACCGGTGCACGATCCGACGCCGGAACGGTGCCCCCGCAGGCCGGCGCGGCCCTGCAACGCACCGTCGGCAACGCGGCAGCGTCCCGCATGATCGCCAGGCGCCGGGACGGCTCCGGCTCGGCGGACCGTCAGACGGTGCCGGTACTCCAGCGCGTGGTGCGCGAACAGCTGGACCCGAACAACGTGCTGAGGGTCTGCGAGGCCGCCACGTACAAGGAGGGGACCGTCACACCCGGCGGACGGGCGTCCGAGCTCCGGAACATCGTGTGGGAGAACCACTGGGCCGCCATCGCGGAGGTGTGCCGGAAGCACAAGTACACCATCGCCGTCCGCGAGACCGGGGAGCATTCCATCCGGCGCATCGCGGAGGGCGCCAAGCCCAAGCCGCACACCATCCTGGAGAAGTCCATCAAGCCCTCGTCCGTCCGTCGCAAGTACGGCACCGGGCCCGGGCAGGCGCAGGGCGACCCCGCGACCGTGCTGCGCTGGCTGAAGGACCACGACCTGAGCGGCTTCGTCGGCCACTGGAGCGACCAGGGCCTGATCGGCGTCCGGATCGACCACCCGCCCCAGCAGGTCCTGGACCTGGGGATCGTACGGACCGGCGCCAGGGGCGAGCAGTACGTGCCGCTCGACATGGCGGCGCAGGACGGCGGCCCGGAGCTGGCCCAGCTGAAGGCCGACCCGCAGTGGAAGCACTACCTCTACACCGGGGACTACGACCTGCACGAGGTGTACTCCGCGCAGGGCGGCACGGGCGGCGGCCAGATCCCCGAAGCCACCCCCGAGAAGGCCAAGCTGCTCAACCGGCTCAACGGGGGGATCGCACTCGACGCCCAGGAAGAGGTCGTGCGCAGCGGCACGGTGGCCACGGAGAACGGCAGGCTGCACATGGCGGGCGGCTCCGAGTACGCCATGTTCCAGCACGGTGACCAGGCCACGTACCGGATGAACCAGTACTTGGAGGCGCAGGACGCCGCCGAGGCGCAGGACGGGCTGGAGGGTCAGGTGGCCCGGCAGGCGGCGCAGTTGGTGCGGGCGGTGGCGACGGAGGCCGACGAGCCGCTGGCGTGGTGCCGCATGGGGCAGTGGTTCGTGACGAGGGACCGTGCGGAGCACGCGGTCCTGCGGGCCCGTTGGAAGCTGGCCGTGCCGCACACCTGGGGCGCCGAGGAGGTGGGGCGCACGGCCCGCGGCGGTTACCGCACGGCCCGCTACACGGACTGACCCGCGCCGTCGGGCCGGCCGGCCGCCTGGCCGCTGATCACGCTATTCGCGCTCACCGAGCTGGTCGAGGACCGCGTCGACCTCGACCTCGACCAGCCACCGCTCGTCGATGAAGCGCGACACCTCCATGAACGTGCACGCCGGTCGGATCGTCGCGAAGCGTTCGCCGTGGGCGCGCGCGGCCTCCTTCCACCGCGTGATGTCGGTGAGCATGACGCGGGTGCGCACGACGTCCTTGAGCGAGGCGCCGGCCTCCTTCAGGGCTGCCTCGGCGACGTCCAGGCAGTGGACGGTCTGGGCGTGGACGTCGCCCTGGGCCACCGCCGTGCCGCTCTCGCCGATGGGGGCGGTCCCTGCGACCGCGACGTACGGGCCCTTGCGTACGGCCCGGGAGAAGCCGATCCGCGGTTCGAGGGGTGAGCCGGAGCTCACCAGCTGTCGAGTGTTCTCCATGCCGCCATCGTCCCGCACTAGTGCACCCGTCGCCGTCCGCCCCGCCCGCCTCCCGCCTGCGCGAAAGCCCTCGACCGGGCACCGGGAGCGCGGCCTCGAGCACCCTGGCGCACTAGTACACCGTCCCCAAATCCCTGCAGTACATGGCTTGTTGAGCCGATGCGTACGGCGTACATTCATCAGCGTCGAACACCCCGGACACCCCGGACACCCCGAACGCGCCGGGACACCCCGGACACGCCGGACACACGGACGGAGCGAACCCCGTGAGCAGCATTGACCACCCCAGCGACATCCTCGTCTCCGGCGGCGGCATCGCCGGTCCCGCCCTCGCCCACTGGCTGCGCCGCCACGGCTTCAACCCCACCGTCGTCGAGCGCGCCCCCGGCCCGCGCCCCGGCGGGCAGGCCGTCGACCTGCGCGGCGCCGGGCGCACCGTCGTCGAGCGGATGGGCCTGATGGAGCGGGCCCGCGCGCTCTGCGTCGAGCAGCGCGGCATCGCCCTGGTCGACCGGCGCGGACGGATGAGCGCCCGGATGCCCGTCGAACTGTTCGGGGGCGAGGGCATCGTCTCCGAGATCGAGATCCTGCGCGGCGACCTCGCCGACCTGCTCCGGGAGTCCACCGACGGCGTCGAGTACCTCTGGGACGACACCGTCACCGCGCTCGCCCAGGACGCCGACGGCGTCACCGTCACCTTCGAGAACGCCCCCGCCCGCCGCTTCGCCCTGGTCATCGGCGCGGACGGGCCGCACTCCGCCGTCCGCCGCCTCGCCTTCGGCCCTGAGGAGGGCCACTACCGCCCCCTCGGCGGCTACCACGCCTGGTTCACCGTCCACGACGCCGCGCTCGCCCGCGACCTCGACAGCTGGTTCCTGATGTACAACGCCCCCGGCGGGCTGGTCGCCGGCGCCCGCCCCGGCCGGCTGCCCGGCGAGGTCAAGGCCTCCCTGGGCTTCCGCTCCGCGCCCCTGACGTACGAGCGCCGCGACACCGCCGCCCTCAAGCGCCTGCTCGCCGGCCGCTTCGCCGGCGCCGGCTGGGAGGTGGACCGGCTGCTCGCCGGGATGCGCACCGCCGAGGACTTCGCCTTCGACTCCTTCGGCCAGATCCGCCTCGACCACTACAGCCGCGGCCGGGTCGCCCTGCTCGGCGACGCCGGCTACAGCCCCAGCCCCCTCACCGGCCTCGGCACCAGCCTCGCCCTCGTCGGCGCCTACCTGCTCGCCGGTGAACTCGCCGCTGCCCAAGGCGACTTCGGCACCGCCTTCGCCCGCTACGAGGAGCTGATGCGGCCCTACGTCACCCAGGCCCAGGAGCTGCCGCCCGGCGGCCTGCCCGGCTACGCCCCCGACAGCGCCCTGATGATCCGCCTGCGCGCCGCCTCCATGCGCTGGATGGGCCGCCGGCCACTGCGCAACCTGCTCGCCGCCCAGTTCGCCAAGGCCGACGCCATCGACCTGCCCGACTACCCGCTGCCCGCCCGGCCCGGCCACCCCTGAACCCGCACCCGAAGCCGACCCCGACCCCGACCCCGACCCCGACCCCGAACAACCCGAACCCGAACCGGGCTTGCACCTCACCCGACGTCAGGAGGAATGCTCGTGCCATGCCCACCGAACAGACCTGGAAGGTCGGCCCGCTCGCCGAGGCCAGCGGCCTGACCGTACGAACGCTGCACCACTGGGACCGGATCGGCCTGCTCGCCCCCTCCCGGCGCACCGCCTCCGGCCACCGCGCCTACACCGAGCAGGACGTCGTCCGCCTCTACCAGATCCTCGCCCTGCGCCGCCTGGGCCTGGGCCTGGACACCATCGCCACCTGCCTGGACGCCGGCATCGACCCCGTGCGCCTGGTGCGCGAGCACCTGGCCGCCACCGAGGCCTCCCTCACCTCCCTGCAGGCGCTGCGCGAGCGCCTCGCCCACGTGCACACCGAACTCAGCGCCGAACGCGCCCCCTCCACCACCGACCTGCTGCGCCTGGTCCAGGCCGTCGGCGCCACCGGCCCGACCGGCCCCGCCGCCCGGGAGGCCCTGCACCGCCACCTCGACGACGACCAGATCCACGCCCTCGCCGACCACGCCGCCGCCCTCGGCCCCGCCGCCCACTACCTGCTGGAGGTCGAATGGCCCCAGCTCTACCGCAGCGCCGAGGCCCTGCGCACCGCCGGGGCCGGGCCCACCGACCCCCGGGTCCGCCGCATCGCCGAACGCCTCGACGAACTCGGGCGCCTCTTCAGCGGCGGCGACACCACCCTGTCGACCGCCGTGCGCACCGCCTGGCGCGAGGCCCCCGCCGCGATGTCCGGCGACCCCGACGCCCCGGCCGACGCCTGGGCCGAGCTGCGCGCCTTCCTCGACCGGGCCCGCCAGGCCTCATGACCGCCACCGCCCCCGAAGGCCCCCGGCTCCCCCACCGCCGGCCCCACCACCTGCCCCACCACCTGCGGCTGCGCCTCGCCCTGGCGGCCACCCTCCCCGTCCTCACCCCGGCCACCCTCGCCGCCGCGGCGGGCCTCCTGCCCTGGACGGTGCTGCCCGCCGTCACCGCCGCCGAGGCCCTCCAGGCCTACCGGCACTACCACCGCCTCGCCCGCTGACCCCGGACGGGCCCCGGGCCCCGGGCCCCGGGACGAGCCCTGACCCCGGACGAGCTCCGGCCCGGTCCCACGGGGGTGGACCGGGCTGCGCCTCGCCCGCTACCGCGTGCGGGGCTGGTTGAAGCGGAGCATGTTGCCCGAGGGGTCGCGGAAGGCGCAGTCGCGGACGCCGTAGGGCTGGTCCATGGGTTCCTGGAGGACTTCGGCGCCGGCGGCGCGGATGCGTTCGAAGGTGGCGTCGCAGTCGTCGGTGCGGAAGATGACGCCGCGCAGCAGGCCCTTGGCGAGGAGTTCGGCGGCGGCGTGGCGGTCGTCCTCGGAGGCGTGCGGGTCGGCCAGCGGGGGTTCCAGGACGATCTCGACGTCGGGCTGGTCGGGTGAGCCGACGGTGACCCAGCGCATGCCCTCGAAGCCGACGTCGTTGCGTACCTCGAAGCCGAGGACGTCGCGGTAGAAGGCGAGGGCCTTGTCGTGGTCGTCGACGGCGATGAAGCACTGGGCGAGTTCGATGCTCATGCCGGTCACGCTACGGGAGTGGTCCCGCCCTTCGCTTCGGTTCGCCGGACCGGGCGGGTGCGGATCTTGGCGATGCAGGCGGGGATCGGGGCGCCGTCCTCGTGGTCGCGGGCGCGGTAGGCGCTGGGGCTTTCGCCGACGAGTTCGGTGAAGCGGGTGCTGAAGGAGCCCAGCGAGGTACAGCCGACGGCCATGCACACATCGGTGACGCTCAGGTCCCCGCGCCGCAGCAGCGCCTTGGCCCGTTCGATGCGGCGGGTCATGAGGTAGCTGTACGGGGTCTCGCCGTAGGCGGTGCGGAAGCTGCGCGAGAAGTGGCCGGGGGACATCAGGGCGGTGCGGGCGAGCGCGGGCACGTCCAGGGGCTGGTCGTAGTCGCGGTCCATCCGGTCGCGGGCCTGGCGCAGCCGGACGAGGTCGGCCAGGGGCACCCGGCCCGTACGGGCCGGGCTGCTCGCTCGGGCCGCACTGCTCGGGCTGCTCTCACGGGGCGCACCGCTCGTACGGGGTTCTGGGGAGGACACACCTGCCACCGTACCGACCGCCGGTGACAAGCGGCTTCCCCCGTCCGGCGCGGCCCGTTGGCGCCCGCGCCGCCGGGCCGACCACCCTGGGGGGACGGTCGGGCGAGGACCGGGGCGCGACGGACGGCGGAGAGGGCGGCGGGGTGGAGACCAACGGCACCGTCCCGCGGGCACCCGGCCACCGGGCGGTGGTACTGGGGGTGCTGGCGGCGACGGCGGTCGTGCTGCTGGCGCAGGCGGCCAGTGGTACCAGTGCCCGGCTGGTGCTGCTGCTGGTGTTCCTGCCCGCGCTGCTGGCGGGGCTGGGCACGGTCGCGCAGACGGTGGCCGTCTCGGTGTGGGTGGCGGGTGTGGTGGTGGTCAGCACGGTGCTGTGGCCGCCGGTGTCCGTGGAGGCGCGGGTGGGCACCCTGGTGGCGGTGGTCGGTGCCGAGGCCGCCGTGGTCGGGCTGTGCGCGCGGCGGGTGCGGCGGGAACGGCAGCTGTCGCGGATGCGGCAGAGCGCGGTGGCGCTGCAGCGCCAGTTGCTGCGTCCGCTGCCGGTGACCACCGCGGACGTGCGCCTGGACGGGCTGTACCGACCGGTGGAGGAGGACGCCCTGGTGGGCGGTGACCTGTACGACATCGCCGAGACCCCGCACGGCACCCGGGTGCTGGTGGGCGACGTGCAGGGCAAGGGCCTGCCCGCGATCGGTACGGGCTTCGCGGTGCTGAGCGCCTTCCGGGAGGCGGCGTTTCGCGAGGCGGAGCTGACCGCCGTCGCCGACGCCCTGGAGGCGGCGGTGGAGCGGCACAACGCGTACGCGGTGCAGAGCGGCGAGCAGGAGCGTTTCGTCACTGCGACCGTGCTGGGCCTGCGCGGCGCCGAGGACGTGCGGGCCGTCAACTGCGGCCACCTCGCCCCGTACCTGCTGCGCGCCGACGGCCGGGTGGAGCCCGTCGCGCTGCCCGCCGGGATCCCGCTGGGCCTGGCGTCGCTGGCCGAGCTGACCGGCGGGGCGCGGCCGCGCACGGTCCGGCGTTTCGCGCTGCCCGCCGACGGGGTGCTGGTGCTGCTCACCGACGGCATCACCGAGGCGCAGGACGCCTCCGGCGTGTTCTACCCGGTCGAGCGGGGTCTGGCCGAGCTCGCCGCGACGGCCGCCGACGCCCTGCCCGAGGCCCTCGACCGGCGGGCCCGGCGCTGGAGCGGCGGGCGCAGCCGCGACGACGTCACGGTCCTGGCCCTGCGCGGCGCTTCGTAGGGCGCGGCGCTCGCGGTGGGCCGGGTGGCGCCCGGGGCTCGGGCCCGCCCGTCAGCCGGTGGCGTGCATGCGGGCCGTCGGGCATGCGGGCCGTCAGGCATGCGGGCGGTCAGGGCATGCGGGCGGTCAGGGCGTCCGGGGGCACCAGGGGGGCGGGGTAGTCGAGGGGTTCGTCCAGGGTCCAGGGGCGGTGGACGGTACGGCCGGGGAGGTGGGCGAGTTCGGGCAGCCAGCGGCGCACGTAGGCGCCGTCGGGGTCGTAGCGCTCGGCCTGGCGCAGGGGGTTGAGGACCCGGTTGGGGCGGGTGTCGTTGCCGGTGCCGGCGATCCACTGCCAGTTGAGCTGGTTGTTGGCGAGGTCGCCGTCGACGAGGAGGTGGAGGAAGTGGGCGGCGCCGGGGCGCCAGTCGTGGCGCAGGGTCTTGGTGAGGAAGGAGGCGGTGAGCAGGCGGGCGCGGTTGTGCATCCAGCCTTCGTGGGCGAGCTGGCGCATGCCCGCGTCGACGATCGGGTAGCCGGTGCGGCCCTCGCGCCAGGCCCGCAGTTCCTCCTCGTCGTGGTGCCACCGGGTGCCGCGGGGGCGGTAGTCGGCGTGGGCGGCGTCGGGGCGGGCGGCCAGGACCTGGTGGTGGAAGTCGCGCCAGGCGAGCTGGCGGACCAGGGCGTCGGCGCCGGGTCCGCCGTGTTCGGCGGCGCGGTGGGCGAGTTCGGCGGCGGACAGGCAGCCGAAGTGCAGGTAGGGCGAGAGGCGGGAGGTGGCGTCGGCGGCGAGGTCGTCGTGCAGGCGGTCGTAGTCGCCCGGGTTCCAGGCGCGCAGCCGGCGGCGGGCGGCGCGTTCGCCGCCGGGCGGCAGGCCCGGGGAGGTGCCGGCGGGGGCGGCGGGCAGCGGGTCGCCGTGCGGGCCGTCGGGGGTGGCGAGGGTGCGCGGGGCGGGCAGCAGCGGGCGGCGCGGGGCCTGCTGCCAGGCGCGCAGGTACGGGGTGAAGACCGCGTAGTGGTCGCGTCCGGCCGGGGTGAGGGCGCCGGCGGGGACGACGGTGAGCCCGTCGTGCAGGTGCAGTCTGTCGCCCAGCGCGCGGCGCAGCGCGGCTTCGCGGCGGGTGGCGAAGGCGGAGACGCCGGCGGCGGTGTGGACGGCGCCGGCGCCGCATTCGGCGGCGACGCGGGCGGCCTGTTCGGCGGGGTCGCCGTGGCGCAGGACCAGCCGGGAGCCGGCCGCGCGCAGGGCCCGGTCGAGGTCGGCGAGGCTGTCGGCGAGGAAGGCCCGCCGGTTGGGCGCGGCGAAGCCGGCCCGCTCGACGGCGGGGTCGAGGACGAACAGTGGCAGGACCTGGTCGGCGCCGGTGCGGGCGGCGTGCAGGGCGGGGTTGTCGTGCAGGCGCAGGTCCTGGGTGAACAGGACGACGGCGGTGCTCATCGGGGCCGTGGGCATGGGTCGACTATGGCGGGGGCCGCCGTCCGGCGCCCGGGACACGCCGTGCCCGCGGGGGTGCGACGTCAACCCCCCGGCTGCGGGGCCCACCTGCGGCGTTCTAGGGTGCTGGCATGATCCCCACACCGATATCCGACCCCACGCCGGTGTCCGGCGCCACGCCGGTGTCCGCCTCCGTCCCGGTCTCCGTCCCGGTCTCCGTCCCCGACCCGACGGCCGACCCGGTGACCGACCCCCGCCAGGCGCTGCGGGTGCTGATGGAGGGCAACGCCCGGTTCGTCGCGGGCAGCCCCCAGCACCCCAACCAGGACGCCGGGCGCCGGGCCGCGCTCGCCCCGGCGCAGCGGCCCTTCGCGGTGCTGTTCGGCTGTTCGGACTCCCGGCTGGCCGCCGAGATCATCTTCGACCAGGGCCTGGGCGACCTGTTCGTGGTGCGCACCGCCGGGCACGTCACCGGGGCGGAGGCGCTGGGCAGCATCGAGTACGGGGTGAGCGTGCTGGAGTGCCCGCTGGTGGTGGTGCT
Organism: Kitasatospora sp. NPDC034023; assembly: GCF_055575795.1. Lineage (NCBI taxonomy): Bacteria > Bacillati > Actinomycetota > Actinomycetes > Kitasatosporales > Streptomycetaceae > Kitasatospora > Kitasatospora sp. NPDC034023. Next base: position 243,460 of record NZ_JBVIRY010000005.1, on the reverse strand, counting down.
GGGGCACGACTCCTGCGGTGCGGTGGCGGCGGCGCTGGACTCCCTGGAGCAGGGGCAGCTGCCGGGCGGCTTCGTGCGTGACGTGGTGGAGCGGGTGACCCCGAGCGTGCTGTCCGCCAAGGCGGCGGGCATCGAGGACCGGGACGCGATCGTGGACGAGCACATCCGCCAGACCGTGGACCTGCTGGTGGAGCGTTCCCAGGCGCTCGCCACCAGGGTCGCCGAGGGCACGGTGGCCGTGGTGGGCCTGTCCTACCGGCTGCGGGACGGCCAGGCCCGTCAGGTCGCCGCCCGGGGGCCGGTGGACTGACGGCCCGGGGCGGCGGCCGGGGCGGGCGGCGGGAGCGGGAGGACCGGTGGACTGACGGGCCCGGGGCGGGCGGCGGGAACTGGATGTCCGATCGCCGCCAGCGCCCCCGTCCGGGCGAGGGCAGAGTCGGTGGCCGACAGCGGTTCCCTCTCTCCCTCTTCCAAGGACGGCAATCCCGTGCACAAGGTCACCGACCTCAAGGTCCTGTACTTCGGCACCCCGGTGGTGCTGATCGGCTCGCGCAACGAGGACGGCAGTGCCAACCTCGCGCCGATGTCCTCGGCGTGGTGGCTGGGGCAGTCCTGCGTGCTGGGCCTGGGCAACAGTTCCCAGACCTCCGTCAACCTGCGGCGCGAGGGCGAGTGCGTGCTCAACCTGCCCTCCTCGGCGCAGGTGGACGCCGTGGACGCCCTCGCGCTACTGACGGCCAACCCGCACATCAGCGAGATGCGGCGGGAGCAGGGCTACCGCCACGAGCGGGGCAAGTTCGCGGCGGCCGGGATGACCGAGCTGGCGGGCGAGCTGGTCCGGGCGCCGCGCGCCGCCGAGTGCCCGGTGCAGCTGGAGTGCCGGCTGGAGGCGGCGACGCCGCTGGCGGGCAACGACCGGTGCACCGCCTTCGAGGTGACGGTCGTGCGCGCCCACGTCGAGGAGAGCCTGATCGTGCCCGGCAGCGACCACTACGTCGACCCGCTCGGCTGGGACCCGCTGATCATGAAGTTCTGCGAGTTCTTCGGCGACGGCAAGCGGCTGTCCCCCTCCCGCCTCGCCGAGGGCTGGCGGATGCCCGGACGCCTGCCCGCCGCCGCCACCGCCGCCGTGTGACGGCCGCCCGCCGCAGCCGCTCACGGTCACGGCCGCGGGCCACGGCCGCAGGTCACGGCCACGGGTCACGGGTCACGGGTCACGGGTCACGGGTCACGGTGCGATGGTCGCCCCGCAGGAGTCGCACACCCGCGTCGCCGGCAGTTCCAGGAAGCAGGTCGGGCAGATCGCCGGCGGGCGCGGCACGGCCGCGGCGGCGGCGGCCGGCTTGACGGCCGCCTTGGCGCCCGGCTTGACGGCCGGCTTGGCCGCCTTGCGCTCCACCGACGCCTGCAGGCGCGGGGCGAGGGCGGGCGTGCCGCCGTCGGCGGGCAGGTCGGCGCCGAAGTGCCGGTAGCAGGCCAGGCGGGCGGCGGCAGCGTGCTGCTCGCGGTCCATCTCCGCGGTCACCGGCGGCTGCCCGGCCACCGCCAGCACCTCCTGGTAGCCGGCGCCGACCTTGCCGTCCGCCGCGTTCACCACCAGTGCCGTCAGCGGCGGGTCCCCGCGCCGGTGCGCCTCCAGGATCACCAGGGACAGCACCTTGCCGATCCAGTGCCGCTGCTGGACCCGGGTGCGCACCCCGGAGGCCTCCTGGACCGCCTCGGCCAGCTCCGCGTAGGTGATCACCGCGTGGTAGTGGCGCGCCACCTCCACCAGGGCCGGGTAGGCCGCCCGGGTCCACACGATGTGCGCCTGGGTGGCGCCGACCGCCGAATCGTCCGACACCCGCCAGTAGCCGCGCTGCTGCTCCGTCATCCGCCCGCCCCTGTTCGTCGTCTGTGCACGGCCCAGCAGGCCCTCGCCGTGAGCGAGGCTACCGGGCTGCGGAGCGCCGCGGGCTGGCGGGGCGGGCCGTCGCGGGGCGGGGCCGGGGCCCAGGACTTGACTTCAAGTCCTGTTGAAGTTGTCGAATGGCACCCGACCGCAGCCGTACGGGCATCCGCGGTCGATGCCCCGCCCGTACGGAAACCGTACCCGGGGCCGGGGCCGCCTTCATCCGATCGCGCCGTCGGCGGCCCCGGCCCCCGGGTCCACCGTTGCGCTACTTCCCTTCCAGGGCCGCCACCAGCTGGGGCAGGTTGCCGCCGGCGACGGCGAGGGCCAGGTGGTCGTGGTAGTCCCGGCTGTGGACGATCAGGCCGTCGCGGACCCGCAGCACCAGGACGTTGGCGACCTCGAAGTCCCGCCCGGTGTCCCGGTGGTGCGCCTGGTAGTCGAACTGCGCGACGACCACCTCCGGATCCTCGGTCTCCCGGACCACGACGTTCTTCGCCCGCAGGTCCAGCGTCAGGTGCGCGCCGACCTGCGCGAACCGCTCGGCGATGACGGCCCGCCCCGCGAAGACGCGCGGCTCGACCGGCGCGAAGACGGTCTCCACCACCGCGTCCTCGGCGTAGAGCCGGGCCAGCTCCGAGAACCTCCCCCCGGTGATGCCTGCCAGCAGTTCGAGGAAGACCTCGCGCGGAGACGGTGTTTCGGACATGATCAACCCCCAGGATCGCGCCGCTGGAATCGGACCAGCGACTCCGCTTGGAACGATACGGACTGACCACTCCGGTTGTCCATGGGTACATCCGCGATCGCCGCGGACGGAAGGAGACCGGTGCCGGCGGAACGGAAGGACACCGGTGCCCTGGGCGGTGTCAGCGGTGGCATGAGCGGCGCCCCGGAACGGCCCCTGCGCGCGGACGCCGCCCGCAACCGGGCCAGGCTCCTCGACGCCGCCACCGAGGTGTTCACCACCCGCGGCATCGGCGTGCCCACCGAGGAGATCGCCCGCGCCGCCGGCGTCGGCGTCGGCACCCTCTTCCGCCACTTCCCCACCAAGGAAGCACTGCTGGAAGCCGTCATGGTCCGCCGGCTGCAGACGATCACCGACCGCGCCGCCCGGCTCGCCGCCGAGGCCGAACCCGCCGAGGCCTTCTTCGCCTGCTTCCGCCTGGTCGTCGAACAGTCCGCCGGCAAACAGGAGTTCACCCGCGCCCTCACCGAAGCCGGCATCGACGTGCACGCCTCCCTGCGGGAGTCCAGCGAGCTGATGCGCGCCCAGCTGTCCGAACTCCTGGACGGCGCGCAGCGGGTGGGGGCCGTGCGCCCCGAGGTGGGCCTGCCGGAGCTGATCGCGCTGCTCGTCGGCGTCGGTACGGCGGCGGAGCAGCTCGCGGGCGATCCGGCGGCCCGGGAACGGGTCTTCGACGTGGTCTTCGCCGGGCTGCGGACGCACTGACCCGGCGCGGCCCGACCGCGAGCTGCCGGCCTCCTACTTCCGGGGTCCGTCCCGCATCGCGAGGAGGGAGGCCCCGGGTTCCGGGTGGATCACCCGCCCGTGATCGGGCCGAGGTAGGTGCCGCCGGAGACGTCGATGACCTGGCCGGTCACCCAGCGCCCCTGGGGGCCCGCCAGGAAGCCCACCACGTCCGCGACGTCCTCCGGCCGGCCGATCCGCCCGAGCGCGGTGATCGACTCGAGTCCGGCCACCGCCTCGGGAGCGACGGTCCACCCGGCGGTCATGTCGGTCAGCACCACCCCGGGTTCGACCGTGTTCACCGTGATCCCGCGCCGGCCCAGTTCGTTGGCGAGCGAGGGGCCGAGGGCGGCCAGCGCCGCCTTGGTGACGGTGTAGCCGATCTGGAAGGGATTGGCGATCCGGGTGGCCGCCGAGCCCACGTTGACGATCCGTCCGCCGTCCCGCAGCAGCGGCAGCGCCCGCTGGACCACGAAGACGGGCGCGCTCACGTTGACCGCCAGGAGCCGTTCCCACTTCTCCTCGGTGAGCTGCCCGATCGAAGCGACCGCGTGGATGCCCGCATTGTTGACCAGGATGTCCAGACCGTCCGCGCCGTGGTCCGCCAGCCCGGCGGTGAGCCCCTCGAACAGCGAGTCCACCGCACCGCTCTCGCCGAACCTGGCCGGTACCGCGAACGCCCGGCCCCCTGCCTCGCCGATCAGCGCCACGGTCTGCGCGGCGGCCGCTTCGTTGCCGCCGTAGTGGACCGCGACCAGCGCCCCCTCGGCCGCGAGCCGCACGGCGACCGCGCGCCCGATCCCGCGCGAGCCGCCTGTCACCAGAGCGGTCCTGCCGTCCAGTTCCCCCACGATCGTCTCTCCCTTCGTGCCGCCCCGGCCGAGTCCGGGACCGATCTCCAGTACAACCCGAAGTTCCGCGCCGTCAAAGGGCGGAAGGCGTCCGGGATCAGTCTCGGTACTGCCGCAGGGCCGGCCACAGTGCGGGCCGCGGCCCGGGCGGGACCGGGGCGGCGAAAGGCCGGGGACGGCTCAGGGACGGGTCTGCTCGGCGAGGGTGTGGGCGACGAGGGCGTTGGCGTGGCCGTGGCCCAGGCCGTGGTCGGTCTTGAGCCAGGCGACGAGTTCCATGTGCTTGGTGAGGGGGGAGGTGCGGATGAGGTCCTTCCACTCCTCGATGGGGCGGCCGTGCTTCTTCTCGATGGAGGGGAAGTAGGAGGCGGGGCCGCCCTTCGCGGCGGCCGGCTTGGCGGCGGGCTCGGCGACGGGCTTGGCGGCGGCGGTCTTCACGGGGGTGGCGGTCATGAGCGTGGTTCCTCTCGGTCGGGCAACGAAGTCGGGCAACGAAAAAGCGGTGCGGTCACGGGTTATGACCGTGACCGCACCGCGAACTCATCGGCCGGCGGAAGTGACCTGCCTCACGCCGCCGCCGGGGCCCGCCGTCTGCCGCGTCCGGCCCGGCGCCCGGCGGGCGGGGTGGGGTCGGTGTTCCACGCGGCGACGGGGTTGCCGAGCCAGCGGGTGGCGCCGGGGACGTTCTCGCCGCGCATGACGAGGGAGGCGGGTCCGACGGTGGTGTTGGCGCCGAGGGAGGAGTTGAGCAGGACGATGGTGTGCGGGCCGGTGGTGGAGCCGGCGCCGAGGTGGACGGGGCCCAGGCGCATGACGCGGTCGTGGAAGAGGTGGGTCTGCAGGACGGTGCCGCGGTTGACGCTGGCGCCGGCGTCGACGGTGACGAGGTCGCTTTCGGGCAGCCAGTGGGTCTCGCACCACACGCCGCGTCCGATGCGGGCACCGAGGCTGCGCAGCCACACGTTCAGGTAGGGGGTGCCGGTGATGGTGGAGCCGCCGAAGGGCATGGCGAGTTCCTCGACGAAGGTGTCGTAGAGCTCGTTGCGCCACACGAAGGAGGACCACAGGGGGTGTTCGGCGACGCGGAAGCGTCCGACGAGCAGCCATTTGGCGGCGGTGGTGACGGCGCAGGCGATGACGGCGGCGCCGGTCAGGACGAGTCCGGCGCCGGCGAGGGCGGTGCCCAGCCCGTAGGCGTCGCGCAGTTCCTGCAGGACGGCGAGGACGAGGTCGCCGAGCAGGGCGGCGAGGACGACGGGCAGCAGGCGGCAGACTTCGACGCCGGCGCGGGCCCACATCAGGCGCCGGGGCGGGTCGTAGGTGCGGCCTTCGGTGCCGGTGTCGGCGACGCGGGGCAGGGCGAAGGCGGGGCGGCCGAGCCAGGAGGTGCCTTCGGGGGCGTGGGCGGGGGTGTCGGACAGGACGCCGACGAGGGAGTTGTCGGGCAGGTGGCGGTCGGGGCCGACGATGCCGGAGTTGCCGACGAAGGAGCGGCGTCCGACGCGGGAGGGGCCGAGGTGGAGCCAGCCGCCGCGCAGTTCGTAGGGGGCGATGAGGGTGTCGTCGGCGAGGAAGGCGCCGTCGTCGACGCGCATCAGGCCGGGCAGGGCGAGCACGGTGGAGGCTTCGACGCGGCGCCCGACGCGGGCGCCGAGCAGGCGCAGCCACACGGGGGTGAAGAGGCTGGCGTAGAAGGGGAAGAGGGTGCGGCGGGCGGTGTCGCTGAGGCGGGTGACGGCCCAGGCGCAGAAGGCGACGCGGCCGCCGGCGGGGTGGAAGCCGGGGCGTAGCGGCAGGGACAGGACCCGGACGAGCAGCGCCATGAGGGCGGCGTGGCACAGGAGGGTGAGGGCGGCGAGGGGGACGGTGGCGGGCAGGAGTTGGACGAGGGCGGCGGTCAGGGTGCGGTCGGTGTCGATCATCGGGTAGACGATGAGCAGCGCGGGCAGCGCGGAGATGATCGGGACGAGGCCGAGGAGGGTGAAGCCGGCGCCGTAGGCGAGGTTCCAGGGGTTCCAGGAGCGGCGGGCCGGGGTTGCGGCGGGGGGCCAGTCGGCGAGGGGTTCGGTGGTGGGGCGGGCCGGGGAGCCGTGCCAGTGTTCGCCGGGCGGGACGGTGCCGGTGACGCAGGAGCCGGGGGCGATCTCGGCGCGGGCGCCGACGCGGGCGCCGGGCATGAGGGTGGCGCGGTGGCCGACGCGGGCGCCTTCGCCGACGTCGATGCGGCCGAGGTGGAGGGTGTCGCCGTCGAGCCACCAGCCGGCGAGGTCGGCTTCGGGTTCGAGGGAGCTGTGGGCGCCGAGGCGGGCGAGGCCGGTGACGGGGGGCAGGGTGTGCAGGCGTACGCCGCGGCCGACGCGGCAGCCGAGGGCGCGGGCGTAGCGCGCGGCCCAGGGGGTGCCGGCGAGGGCGGCGGTGGCGAACATGGCGGTGTAGCGTTCGGCGGCCCACAGCCGCAGGTGGACGTGGCCGCCGCGGGGGTGGCTGCCGGGGCGGATGCCGGCGGTGAGGGCGCGGGCGCCGGTGGCGGCGAGCAGGGTGCGTCCGGGGGCGCTGTAGAGGAGGACGAGGCCGGCGGCGACGGGCCACCAGGAGGTGTGCGGGGCCCAGGCGAGGTGCTTGCCGGTGAGGTTGTCGAGGGCGATCAGGACGAGGATCCAGCGCAGTCCGGCGAGGGTGAACATGGCGAGGAGCACAAGGGTCTGCCACAGGGCGGCGCTGCGGGGGGTGCGGCGTACGGTGCGCCGGTTGTCCGCGGCGGCGGGGGTGGCGTTCTCGGGTGCTGCCGTGAGGGAGTCCAGGTAGGCGGCGAGGTCGCCGAGGACGGGGTGGGCGTACAGGTCGGCGACGGAGACGCCGCCGTGGCGGGTGCGCAGGTCGGAGACGAGGCGGGCGGCGGTGAGGCTGGAGCCGCCGAGGGCGAAGAAGTCGTCGGCGCGGCCGGGGGCGGTGCCGAGCAGGCGTTCCCAGTGTCCGGCGAGCCAGCCGGCGGTGCCGTCGAGGGTCTCGGCGGGGCGGTCGGCGGTGCCGGTGGTGGTGGCGAGGGGCCAGGGCAGGGCGCCTCGGTCGACCTTGCCGGAGGTGCGGGTGGGCAGGGAGTCGACGAGTGCGAGGACGGGCACCAGCGGGGCGGGCAGGCGTTCGAGGAGCTGGCGGCGGGCGGCGGCGAGGTCGGGGGTGGTGCCGGGTTGGGCGACGAGGTAGCCGACGAGCAGGTCGGCGCCGGCCGGGGTCTTGCGGACGGCGGCGGCCGCGGCCCTGATGCCCGGCAGGGCCTGCAGGGCGGCGTCGATCTCGCCGAGTTCGATGCGGCGGCCGCCGAGTTTGACCTGGTCGTCGGCGCGGCCGAGGAAGACCAGGCCTTCGGGGTCGTTGCGGACCAGGTCGCCGCTGCGGTAGACGCGGGGTGAGGCGAGGGCGGGGTGGGCGCTGAACTTCTCGGCGTCCTTGGCGGGGTCGAGGTAGCGGGCGGTGCCGACGCCGGTGATGAGCAGTTCGCCGGTCCCGTACCAGGGCACGGGGTGGCCGGCCCGGTCGACGACGGCGATCTCCCAGCCGTCCAGGGGCGCGCCGATGCGTACGGGCTCGCCGGGCAGCATGCGGGCGGCGGTGGCGACGACGGTGGTCTCGGTGGGGCCGTAGGTGTTCCAGAACTCGCGGCCGTCGGTGGCGAGGCGCTCGACGAGTTCGGCGGGGCAGGCCTCGCCGCCGACGATGATCAGGCGCACGCCGTCCAGGCACTCCTGCGGCCACAGGGCGAGCAGGGTGGGGACGGTGGAGATCGCGGTGATGCGGCGCTCCACGAGCCAGGGGCCGAGGTCGGTGCCGGCCTTGACCAGGGAGCGGGGGGCGGGGACCAGGCAGGCGCCGTGGCGCCAGGCCAGCCACATCTCCTCGCAGGAGGCGTCGAAGGCCACCGAGAGGCCGGCGAGGACGCGGTCGCCGGGGCCCAGGGGCCGGGCCTGCAGGAAGAGGCGGGCCTCGGCGTCGGCGAAGGCGGCGGCGCTGCGGTGGGTGACGGCCACGCCCTTGGGGCGGCCGGTGGTGCCGGAGGTGAAGATGATCCAGGCGTCGTCGGCCGGCGTGGGCCAGGCGGGGCGGCCGCCGGGCCGGGCGGCGGGCCCGGCGTACAGGCGGGCGTCGGCGCCGATGACGGCGCAGACGGCGGCGTCCTGCCAGATCATCTCGGCGCGTTCGTCGGGGTCGTCGGCGTCCACCGGCACGTAGGCGGCGCCGCAGCGCAGCACGGCGAGGATGGCGACGTACAGGTCGGCGGTGCCGGAGGGGATGCGCACGCCGACCCGGTCGCCCTGGCCGATGCCGTGGCCGGCCAGCTGCCCGGCGAGGGCGTCGACCTCGTGCAGCAGGGCGCGGTAGCCGAGGACGGTGTCGCCGGTGTCGAGCGCGGGCGCCTCGGGGTGGGCGTCGGCGGTGGCGGCGATGACGTCGAGCAGGCTGCGGGGGTGGGCGGGCTGGGCCACCGGCCAGCCGGACGCGGGGCCCGGGTGCGGGCGGTGCAGCGTGCCGGGGCCGACCGGGTCGTGGCGTGCGTCCATGGGGGTTTGTTTCCTCGGCTCCGTGGTTCTGAGGGCGCGTTCGGGCTGTCGGGGCTGTGTCGGGGGTGACGGGAGGTGACACTGAGGTCACCGGCGGGCGCGCCCACTCACCATGACTCGGCCGGGAGTCCGCTGGATGCAGTGATGGTGCGGTCAAAGGAAATTCTCATCATCGATGCCGCGCGGGGCCGGCAGCGTATGAATCGAATGTCGTTCGGTGCTTTTCGGGCGTTTTCGCTGGTGAAGGGTAGCCGCCGGACGGTGGCGGCGGCGCAACGGGAGAGGACGGAGTGACGAACACCATGGCGTTCGGCACGGTACCGGTAGCGAGCTACCGAATCGGGGGGATTTGGTCGGATCATCATCCTTTTCACCCGATTCACACGTCCGCGCGGAAGGCTTCCACCGCCGTCACAGCGGGCCCGCCCGGTGAGCGAGCCGTGAGCGGGGCCGCCAACGGGGCCGGAAGCGGGCGCGGGGCCGAAAGCGGGCGCGGGGCCGGGCAGGCTCCCGGCCTGAACGGCACAGGCCTCGTCTGGTACGTGGCCTACGGCTCGAACCTGCACGCCGCCCGCCTCACCTGCTACCTGCGCGGAGGCCGCCCGAACGGCGGAACGCGCACCTACCCCGGCTGCCGCGACCACAGCCCCGCACGCCGGTCGGTCGCGACCGCACTGACGGGCACGCTGTACTTCGCCGGGCGGTCACCGACCTGGGGCGGCGGATCGGCCTTCTACGACCCCTCAGTACGCGGCGAAGTCCCGTGCCGGGCCTACCTGTTGACGGCCGGGCAGTTCAGTGACATCGCTGCCCAGGAGATGCGCCGCTCCCCCGGCACCGACCTCGACCTCGACCGGGTACTCGCCCACGGACGCGCCGAACTGGGCCCGGGCCGGTACGAGACCCTGCTGCACGTCGGCCAACTCGACGGGCACCCGCTGCTCACCTTCACCGCCCCCTGGGGCGTGGCCGGCGCCGAACTGGCCGCCCCCGCCGCCGCCTACCTGCGCACCCTCGGCGCGGGGCTGGCCGAGTCCCACACCTGGGGCCCCTGGCGCACCGCCGGCTACCTCGCCACCCGCCCCGGCGCGCAGGGGCACTGGACACCGGGGGCGGTGGCGGCACTGCTGGGGTGACAGGAACCCGGGTGTCAGGCCCGGGCCTCGGGCGTGGCTCTCAGGCGTGGCCTCGGGCGCGGCTCTCAGGCGTGGCTCTCAGGCGTGGGGCGCCCAGAAGGCGACCAACCGGGCGACACCATGCTCGACGCTCTTCCAGTCGCCCTGGAACGTCAGCACCGCGGCGGCGGCCGTCGGAAAGCCGGAGCGGTTCATCCGGGCCGGCAGATCGCCGTCGGCCTCGCCGGCCAGGGCATCGGCCAGCGCGTGGACGCCGGGGTTGTGGCCGACGACGACCAGGTCCTGGACCTCGTCGGAGACCTCGTTGAGGATCGCGATCATCTCCCCGAGGCTCGCCTCGTAAAGGCGGTCCTCGAAGACGCTCCTCGGCCTGACCGGCAGTTCGGCGGAGGCGAGCTTCCAGGTCTCCCGGGTCCGCGTGGCGGTCGAGACGAGCGCGAGGTCGGGGGTGACACCGGTGCCGGCGAGCCAGCGGCCCAGCACCGGCGCGTCCTTGCGGCCCCGCTCGGCGAGGGGACGCTCGTGGTCGTCCGTATCGGACCACTCGGCCTTGGCGTGACGGACCAGGACGATGCGGCGCGGCATTTCCTCGGACATGGGTTCCTCCCTCTCCCCCGCACGGGCCTCCCGTACGGACGCGACAGCCAAGATCGTGGCAGCCCGACCGCGCAACCACCCCGTACCGACCGCCCGTTGGCCGGGACACACCGGCAGGGTTCACCCGTGCGGGTGACGGAGCGCCGGATCCCGGCCAAACCGGTCCGGCCATACGCCTCCGGTCCGGCCGTACGCCCCGGCTCAGTTGAGGAACGGCGCCGGCCCGAAGCGCCCCCACGCCACGAACGCGGCCAGCAGGATGTAGACCGCGTCCACCACCACGAGCCTGTACTCCCGGCGCCGCGCCCGCACCACCGCCGCCCCGGCCATCAGCAGCACCAGCCCGACGGCCGCCAGCGGCACGAACACCGGCGCGACGCCGAGCACGGCGGGCAGGACCAGCCCCACCGCAGCCAGCACCTCCACCGCGCCGATGGCCTTCACACCGCCCGCACTGAAGTCCTCGACCCACCTGCCGCTGCGCCCCGCGGCGGCGATCTTGGCCTTGGGTGCGGCCAGCTTGAAGGCGCCGCCCGCCAGGTAGACGGCGGCCAGCAGTCCGGCGACGATCCACAGTGCGACGTTCACGACGTTCGTTCTCCTTGCCTGCGTACGGGGTTGCGACGGGAGCGGGGCCGGGGCCCGTCCGGGTCAGAGGCGGTGGTGCATGCCGGGCTGGTAGCCGCCGGCGGGCTGGCGGGTCATGACGTTGCCTCGGTTGAAGGCGTTGATCACCGCGATGAGGCTGACCAGCGCGGCGAGCTGCTCCTCGTCGTAGTGCTTGGCGGCGTTCTCCCACACCTCGTCGCCGACCCCGCCCGCCGCGTCGGCGAGCCGGGTGCCCTCCTCCGCCAGCTCCAGGGCGGCCCGCTCGGCGTCGGTGAACACGGTGGCCTCGCGCCACGCCGCCACCAGGTTCAGCCGGGTCGCTTCCTCCCCGGCGTGGACGGCGTCCTTGAAGTGCATGTCGACGCAGTAGCCGCAGCCGTTGATCTGGCTGGCGCGCAGCTTCACCAGCTCCTGGGTGGCGACCGGCAGGGTGGACTCCAGCAGTGCCTGGTTCGCGGCGACGAGATGCTTGAAGACCTTGCCCATGACCGGGCTGGCGAAGGGGTTCAGGCGGGCTTCCATGGTGTGGCTCCTCGGTACGTTGTCCGCTGGTGCCCTTTGAGACAGGGCACCCGGGCGGTCTGTGACACGGCCCGGATGTGACGTGCGCCACCCCGGTGCGGGGCGGTGCCGGGGAGGGAGGGGTTCCATGGCGGGATCGGCGGGATCGGCGGGATCGGCGGGATCGGCGGGTTCGGCGGGATCAGTGGGTTCGGCAGGATCTGCGGGATCGGCAGGATCGGTGGGTTCGGCGGGCGTGGCGGAGGCGGCCGGATACCGGCCGCTGCTGTTCTCCATCGCCTACGGGATGACGGGCTCGGTCGGCGACGCCGAGGACCTCGTCCAGGACACCTTCCTCGGCCTGACCCGCGCCGACCGGGCCGGCACCGCGGTCGCCGACCCGAAGGCGTACCTGGCCACCACGGTCACCCGCCTGGGCATCAACCACCTGAAGTCGGCCCGGGTGCGGCGCGAGACCTACGTCGGCGAATGGCTGCCCGAGCCGGTGGTCGCCTTCGCGGAGCGCCCCGGCGGCCCGGCCGAGCACGCCGAGCTGGCCGACACCCTGTCGATGGCCTTCCTGCTGATGCTGGAGGCCCTCTCCCCCGTCGAGCGGGCGGTGTTCCTGCTGCGCGAGGCCTTCGGGTACGGCTACCCGGAGGTCGCGGAGATGACCGGCAAGTCCGAGGCGAACTGCCGTCAGATCTTCGCCCGGGCCCGCAAGCACCTGGCACCGGGCGCCGACACCCGGCCCGCCCCGGCGCCCGCCCCGGAGCGGCGCGCGGAGGGCGACGAACTCGCCCGCCGCTTCTTCCAGGTCGCCGAGGGCGGCGACCTGGAAGCGCTGCTGGACCTGCTCGCACCCGACGTCGTCTTCCACGGTGACGGCGGCGGCAAGACCCGGGCGGTCGGCAAGTCGGTCAGCGGCCTGGAGCGCGTCGCCCGCCTGCTGCTGTTCGGCTTCGACCGCAACCGTCAACGCGGCGTCTCCGTGCGGCCCGCGTGGGTCAACGGCCGCCCCGGCGCGGTCATGTTCGACGCCGAGGAGCGCATCACCAGCGTCATCGAGCTCGACATCGCCGACGGCGCGATCCGGGCTCTGCACTCGGTGTCCAACCCCGACAAGCTCGCCCACCTCGGGCCGGTGTCGGACCTCGGCCTGCTGTCGAAGCAGTAGCCGGGCCGGGCCGGGGAGCAGGAAGTCGGACCGGCCGACTTCCTGCTCCCGCTGCTCTCTCCGGTCGGCGCCGGGGCCGATCCCCGGGAAGGATCCCCCCGAAGACCATCATTTTCCTTACCGGAAACGGCAGTTGGCGCCTTGTGCGACCTCCCGGAGCCGCCGCCGCAGGACCATCCCCCCATCGCCCCTGGGGTGAAGCCGAGCACGCGCTGTGCGCGGGCGGTTATGGCCGGCTGACGGCCCGGCGGCTTCCCCCGACTTCCCGCGGGTTCAGGTGAGGGCGGCGACCAGCAGGGTGAAGGCGGCGATGAGGACGGCGACGCGGGCGCAGTGGAAGCGGTCCCAGCGGTTCATCTGCTCCTTCCAGTCGGCGGGCCGGTTCTCGGGGGTCCACGTCTTGCCCCGGTTGTTGATCGGGACGAGCAGCAGGATCGACATGATCACGCTGAGGACCAGCAGGGCGCCGGCGGTGACGACGAGGCCGGTGCCGTGGTGGTGCCATCCGGCGACGGCCCAGACCGCGACGAGGACGAGCGAGGTGATGTACCAGACCGGCATCACGGCGCCGAGCATCCGACCCCCGTGGGCGCGGCCGAGTTGGCCGCTGTCCTCCGGGAGGGCGTTGAGGATCCGGTTGATGACGAAGGCGACGGAGAACTCCACCCCCACCATCACGCCGACGCCCACGGTGGTGAAGACCTCGAGTGCGTTGAGCATGATGACCCTCCTGCGATCTAGCATTGATAGATGATGTGGCAACGCTAGTCCTTCTGCCGCTCTCTTGTCTAGCGGTGCTAGGATCGAGCCATGTCGGTACAGGAACGAAAGCAGCGCGAACGGGCGGAGCGCGAACGCCTCATCGTGGCCACGGCCCGCGAACTCGCCGAGCAGCAGGGCTGGGACGCGGTCACCACCCGCCGGCTCGCCGAGCGCATCGAATACAGCCAGCCCGTCCTCTACAGCCACTTCCGCGGCAAGCGCGAGATCATCGGCGCCGTCGCCCTCGAAGGCGCCGCCGACATGGCCGCGGCGGTGCGGGCCGCGGCCCGCGCCGCGGACGGCCCGCGCGCCCGGGTCACCGCCCTCGCCCGCGCCTACCTCGACTTCGCCGCACGCAACCCGGCGGTCTACGACGCCATGTTCCAGCTCGACGGCGGCCTGGCGTTCGCGCAGGAGGACACGCCGGAGCCGCTGAAGGACGCCTTCGCCGCCCTGCTGGAGAGCCTCGGCGAGGTCGCCGGGGACGGCGTCCACCCGGGGCTGTTCACCGAGGTGTTCTGGGCGGCCCTGCACGGGCTGGCGACCCTGACCAGGGCGGGACGGCTGCCGCCGGAGGAGACCGAGCGCAGGACGCAACTACTGGTGGAACGGCTCGCCGTGCTCTGACGCACCGCCCCGGCGGGCACACGGCCGGGCGGGCGGGCGGCAGCGCAGGAAGTCGGCCGGGCCGACTTCCTGCGCGCTGCGGTGCGGTGCGGTGCGCTGCGGGGTTCAGTCGGCGCGCTGGCCGTGGAGGAGGACGGGCAGGGACCGGTTGACGAGGGCCTCGGCGGCGCGGGCGGCCTGGGAGGGGGCCATGAAGTCCGGCAGGTCGTTCGCGGGGACGAAGCGCGCGCCGAGCAGGCCGCTCTTGTTCTGCGGCGGGACGGTCAGGCGCACGCCGTCGGAGACGGTGCCGCCGTCGAAGACCAGGTTGAGACGCTCCAGGTGGCGGTCGGCGGGCGTGAAGTCGACCGCGACGAGAGCGGTGAGACGGACGATCAGGCCGGTCTCGGCGTGCAGGTGCCGGGCGGCGGCCAGATGCGGGGGCTCGTTGGGACGGGCGGCGCCGCCGGGCAGGATCATGCCGTCCATGTAGTCCGGGTCCACCAGCAGGACTTCACCGCGCTGGTTGCGGACGAGGACGAGGCAGCCGAGCCGGCACACGGGCGGCTTGGCGAGCAGACGGGGGTCACGCATCAGGGAGTCCACTTTCTCAAGGCGGCGAGAAGCACGAGAGAGAAGCACGCCCACCACGCGAGGCGGGCGAGGAGTTCAGTCGTCATACGTGAGGCGCTCGTAGCGCAGCCCCTTGCGCAGCAGGTCGAGCAGGCGCAGCAGGTCGAGCGGGCGGGCGACACCGAGGTCGATCAGGTAGGTGCCGGTGAGGCGGCCGTACTCCCAGTCCACCTCGATCGAGGGCCACTTCACCCCGCCGAGGGCGAGGACGGTGGTCAGGTCGTCCAGGACGGCGGCAGCCTGCCGGCGCTGCTCGGCGGTCGCGCGGGAGAGGGCGGAGGTCATCGCGCCGGCTCCCCCGGGCGCGGGTGGACCTCGAAGGCGCGCCACGCGTCGTAGGCGTCGGTGAAGAAGGTGAACCCGGCGAGCTCACCGGTGGGCTGGCGAAGCCACTCGCCGGTCATCTCGTTGCGGACCCGGTAGAGCTGGGTGGCGGGGTCGAAGCGGACGCCGTAGCCGTGGAGGCGGGGGGACTTGTCGTCGGGCATGGCAGGGGAACCCTCTGCGATCGGAGTTTCACGTTCTGTGCATATGGTGGCGCAGCGTCGCCTACGATCGGAAGCGGCTTGCTACTTGCCTTCGGCCTGCCAGAAGTTGAGGACTGCCATGAACAAGAAGAAGGTTGACCCGGAGTCCAGCCCCTGGGCGCCCTTCGGGATCCAGCTCCGCAAGTTCCGAGAGGCAAAGGGCCTCCTCCAAGAGGACCTGGCTCCGCTCCTGGAGTGCTCCCCCTCGCACCTCTCGTACATCGAACTTGCGCACCGACCCCCGAGTCGCAGGCTCGCCGAACTCGCCGACCTCGCGCTCGACACGGACGGCACCCTCCTGCTGATGTGGTTCCAGCTGAAGAGCGCCGCGATCCTGGAGGGCTTCCCGGAGTACGCCCGCTACGAGGGCCTCGCGGATCAGATCAGGATCTTCGAGAACGACTTCGTCAACGGACTTCTGCAGACCCGGGCCTATGCGACCGCGCTCCAGAGGGGCTCTGTCAGGCAAGGTGTTTCGACCGAGAAACTGGCCGAGGAACGCATCGCATTCAGGCTTGCCCGGCAGCAAGTCCTGGAGCGAACCCCTCCTCCCGTCGTGCACGTGGTGTTGGACGAGAGTTGCATCAGGCGGGTCATCGGCGGACGCGACGTCATGGTCGAACAACTTCTCCACCTTGAGCAGCTGTCCACTCGCCCCGACGTGATCATCCAGGTGGCGCCGTTTTCCCTGGGCGAGCACCGGCCGTTCACACACATGGTGGCCCTCCTTACCATGCCAAACCGCAAAGTTCTCGCTTACGGCGAGGTTGAGCAGCGCGGCTACATCGATCGCGACACCAAGTCGGTTGCCGCAGTGGTCAAGAGCTACGATCGACTCGCCATCGACTCCCTTGGCCGGGCCGAGTCGCTAGCTTTCATCCGTGCGGCAAGAAGGGATCTGGAGTGGATGTCGACCTGACGGACGCTTGCTGGCGGAGGAGTTCGTACAGCGGCGCGAACGGCGGCCAGTGCATTGAGGTCGCCGACGGCTTCGTCGGCGCCATGCCCGTCCGTGACTCCAAGGACCCTTCCGGCCCGGCCCTCGTCTTCTCGTCCTCCGGCTGGCAGTCCTTCGTCACCGCCGTCCGCACCGGCGAGTTCGACGCCCGCTGATCGCGCCTACCACATCAGCGACTTGGGCACGCCAACTACGACCCAGTACGAGTGCGGACCGTGATCGGACTGCTACGTTCCGTCCATGGATTTCATGAGCGTTGCGAACGCGTTCGTCCAGCACTACTACACGTCCTTCGACGGCGGTGACGCCGCCCGCAAGGGCCTGGCGGGCCTCTACCGCCCCGAGTCGATGCTGACCTGGGAGGGTGCCCAGGTCCAGGGGCAGCAGAACATCATCGCCACGATCGCCAAGCCCGAACTGACCAATGTCAAGCACAACATCACCACCACCGACTCCCAGCCCTCCCCGGGCGCTGGCGTCCTGGTCGCGGTGACCGGCACCGTCATCGTCGACAACGCCGGTGACAAGCCCCTGCAGTTCGCCGAGACCTTCCACTTGCAGCCGATCCCCGGCCAGCCTGGCGGCTTCTTCATCTACAACCAGGTCTTCCGCCTCCTCCTCGGGCTCTGACACGCCGACCCCGGTCCGGTGTTGCGGCTGCGTGAACTGGTCGACGGTGACGCCGAGTCCGTGCGCCGCGTCTACAACGGCGGCTCCGTCACGGACATGTGGTTCGGCCCGATGACCGGCGACCAGGCCCTCGCCTACGTCCACGAGGCCGCGACCGTCCCTGCCCTCCTCGTGCGCGGCATCGACGTGGGCAGGGACCTGCTCGGCGTCGTCCGGCTCCGACTCGACGCCGACCGCAGCACCGGCCGGCTCAGCTACCTGGTACGCGAGGACGCCCGGGGCAACGGCTACGCCACCGCCGCCGTACGGGAGTTCCTCACCGGCGGCATTCCCCCGCACGTGCTCGCCGAGCACCGGGCGGCCAACCCCGCCTCCGGGCGGGTCCTCGCCAAGGCCGGGTTCGTCGTCACCTGCGCGACCGTCGACCTCGTCCACTGCGAGCTGCGCCGCTGAACCGGCCCCCGGCCCTACCAGGCGGCGCGCCGGTCCTGACGCTCGGTGGAGAACCCGGCCGGAATCGCCGTCCCCTCGTGCCACAGCAGGCCGGGGCTGGGCGGGAACTCCTCGGTGGCGGGCGTCGGCGGGTGGAGGCGCCGGTGTCCGGGCAGCGGCACCTCCCGCAGTTCGCCGTCGCGCATCATCCACAGCCCCCAGCAGTCGTCCTCCTCGTCGTGGATCAGCACCTGCACACTCGCCGGGTACGGCCACGCCAGCGACTCCAGGTGCCGCAGCAGGCCCGTCCGCGGGCGCATCCGGTTGAACTCGATGACCCACGCTTCGGAGAACAGGCCGAGCTGTTCGAAGCAGCCGTCCCACGTGCGGGAGTCGTCCGGCTGCGTCAGCGGCCCCATCACGTCCTCCGCGTGCACTGCCAGGACGATGACCTGCGCGATTCTGCTCATACAGCAGTATCGGCGCGGTCCCTATGCCGACGGCAAGGGGATTTCCCTCTGTTCGACAATGCCCCGGACCCGTCCGCCACCGTTCGGATGATCTTCGGCGAGGCGCCTTGTAGCGGCGCTCGGCCGCGCGGAGCGCTGGCATCGCCGTCGAGAAGAAGTAGCCGTCGCGGCGGCCGGCTCGCGTTGATCGGACGTCTACCCCCGACGGCTCTACTACGGGCACCGATTCAACCGAGACCCGTGAAGGACCATCGTGATCAAGCGTGTAGTAGTCGGCGTGGCGGCAGCCGCGCTGTTCGGCCTCGGCACCGGTGTGGCGCTCGCCAACGCGGGCGCGGACAGCACCGCACAGCCGACCGCCCTAGCCACCCAAGTCGTCCCGGCGGCGCAGGACACCGAGGACTCCTGGTCCTGGGTCAATGCGAGCGCCTGGATCGGCCACTCCGGGCACGAGCAGCTGGTGACCGCAGCGGGCTGGCTCGACAAGCCCCGTGAGCACGACATGTAGTCACAACACGGCGTTCAGCACGGATTTCAGCACACATGCCCCGCCGGCACTGCGTTGCCGGCGGGGCATCGTCGTCGCCTCGGACGGTCCGAGGGCTACGCCTCGGTCTGCTCCGAGTCGCCCGGCTCATCGGCGCGCCGGCTCGGGGTGTCCACGGAGTCGATGTCGGGCTCGACCTCGTCGACCGGTGCGACACGGGTTGAAACGCGGCCTGGATCCACCATGGTGGTCCTCCTGTGGTGATCGCGCGTGAGTGCGCTGGGTGTTCGCCGTGGAACCCGGTTGGTTCCCGGCGGATTCATGAGGGGCGGCGCAGCTGCCCGCTCGACATCCCGAACAGCAGGAGGTCGGCGTGGGTGCCGCGCTGCTCCACGTACTGGTGCTCCCGGCCCCGCTGTTGGAAGCCGACGCGTCGCAGGAGCTTCGCGGACGCCGTGTTGCGGACGTCGCAGGCGGCCGTGATCCGTTGCACGCCGGTGGCGAAGAGGCGGTCCGCCACGGCGGTCATCGCTTCGGTCGCGTAGCCCCGGTGGTGCATGTCCGGGGCCAGGGTGATGCCCATGACGGCCTGGTCGCGGCCGGTCTCGATCGCGACGGCGAGGTCGCCGATCAGGCCGGGGCGCCGGGCCAGCTCGATCGCGTACTGGAAGCGGCCGGGACCGTCGGGGCTCTCCGTGAGGTAGCCGGCGACGATCTCCTGCGCCTGCGCCTGATCGATCGGCGAACGCCAGGTCTGGTAGCGGGCGATGCGGGGATCGGAGCGGTAGCGGGCCAGGGTCGGCGCGTCGTCACGGCTGAACCGCCGTAGCCGCAGGCGACGCGTCACGAGGTCGGTCATCCGTCCCTTCCCTCGCGGGTCGGTTCTCGAAAACCGGTACCCCGGCCGGTACTGCGGCCGGCACTGCGGCCCGTCATGTGCAGCTGACAGGGCTGCCGGCGCAGGCCTCGGGGGCCGCCGGGCCGGCGGCTTCCACCGCGACGCGCGGGGCCGCACCTGCGGAGACCTGCGTGCCCGCGACACCGAGCACCACGACCGCCGCCACACCGACCACTGCTCGAACTACCCGCCTGATCACGAGGATCCTCCCGACCGCGAACGGAACACTGACCCCCTCAGTGGGCCAGCCGCCGGTAGACAGCCGATCAACAGCCGGTGGGCACAGCGGCCGTCGGATCCTCTTCCCGGTGCCGGGTCGCGGGGTCAGGCCGGGGCGCCGCCGAGCCCAGGGCCCCGGCCCGGGCTCGCTCCGAGCCGCTGGTACAGGACGTGGTGGGAGTGGCGCCGGCGGGTGACGAGCCCGGCCCGGTGCAGGATCTGCAGGTGGTAGGAGACGGTCGCCGGGCTCAGGTACAGCCGCCGGGCGAGTTCCGCGGTGGAGCGGGGCGCGCCGAGTTCGGCGAGGATCCTCGCCCTGGTCGCGCCGATGAGCCGGTGTTCGCCCGACGGGGCGAGGCAGGCGGCCGGGGCCGCGGGATAGACGATCAGCGGAGTGCGCGGGGCGGGTGCGCCCGGTGGTTCCCCGGCGCAGAAGATGGCCTGATCGGCGAAGACGCTGGGCACCAGGATCACGGCGTCGGCGTCCAGGGTCAGGCCGTGGGGGCTGCCGGGGCGCAGGCCGACGGTCAGTTCGCCGTCGCGCCACTGCAGGTTCGGGGCCAGGTGGTTGAGGGTGTCGGCGAGCCCGTGGTGGGCGATGGCGGTGGCGCGGGCGCTGACGTCCGCCTCCAGCCGGGCTCGGATGCCGGGCCATGACGGTGCCAGTGCCGTGTGCCAGAACTGTGCCATCTCGTCGGCGAGATGGTGCGCGAAGTGCTGTTCTCCGCGTTCGAGGGCCCGTCGGAGCGGTCGGGTGGAGCGCTGGTCCGGGTCGGGGTCCCACGGGTGGCCGTGGATGGCCAACGCCAGCTCGTAGCCGATCCGTTCCGCCGGGGTGGTGGCGACGTCGTGCAGCGCCACGTCGAGGCCCGTCTGGAAGCCCTGCGACTCGGGCCGCAGGAAGTCCGGGGCGTAGCCGCAGGGGCCGCCGCCGCCCACCGCGCCCAGCAGCCCGAGCCGCTGGTGTGACAGCGCCTGCCTGGTCCGGGCCCGCCACTCGGCGCTGAGCGTGTGCGGGGTCCTTCGGAGGGCGTAGAGCAGGTCCTTCGCGGAGTCCAGCGGAGACACCGCGAACCTGACAGCCCCCAGGCCCCCGACACCGAGCCGGACGCGTATCACGGGCAGCCCCCTCCCCCACCGGGAATCGAAATCCATCGAATCATTCGACCGGCCCGACCGGTCCGGGATTTCCTGGATCCACCGCGCAAACCCGTGGCTGTCGAAGGGACTCACGAACGTGATCGCTCGCAGGACGCTCGCAGCGGCGGCCGTCGCCGCCGCCACCCTCTCCACCCTCGCGCTCGGCGCCGGCAGCGCCAACGCCGTCACCTCCGGCACGTACTGCGGCGCGACCCAGCAGGTCGCCGGGGACGTCTACGCCCAGGCGTGCATCAATGTCAGCGGCTACTCGGTCTACCCGTCGCTGCACGTCACCAACCACGGCAACCACACGATCACCGGCGTGGTCTGGGTCAACCACAACGGCGGCTACGAGGACTACGCCACCTGTTACGGCATGACCGCGAGCGACCCGGGCTCCTGGTGCGGCGCGGGCTGGGACGGGATCGGCGCGGGCGGCTACGCCCAGGCCCAGGGCCAGCTGGTCATCGACGGCAACTGGTCCGGCAAGGTCTTCTCTCCCTCCGAGTACATCGGCTGATCAGTTGATCGGCTGACCGGCTGGTCGGCCCGGTACCCGGCGCCGCAGACCCGATCACGTGGTGGGGCGAGGCCCGCCCCGCCGGTGACGAGGCGGCTCGACCCGACCGAGGAGCAGCGGGCGCAACCGAAAGCCGCTGTTGCCTGTCCCCCACACGGTCGGGGCGGCCGTCGGCGTGGGCGGCCGTCCGCGTGGGCGGCTCGGCTCCCCCGGCCCGCCGTACGCCGGCGGGCCTTGGCACGCCGCGTCGACCGGGGGCACCCCTGGGTGAGGATCCGCTGATGGCACGTCGGACGAGGGGCTGGGGGCGGCCAGGGGTTCGGCGGGGCGCGGCTGTCATCCCCGTGCGGGGTCGCCCAGGCGGCGGTGCCACCAGTATTCGGCGCGCCAGGGGCGCCGGTGGGCGAAGGGGTCGGGCAGGGTGCGGCGGTGGAGCGCCACGTCCAGGGGCCTGACGAGGCGGGCGAGTTCGGTGCGGGGGCGGGGCGGCAGTCGTTCCAGGACGGCGTCCAGCACGTCGCGGGCGTGCCGGACGTCGTCGAAGGCGCAGCCCGGGCACGAGGGGCACATCGACTCCTGCGGGTAGAGCGGGCGCCGGCCCGGTGGGTGCAGGAATGTGCGGTAGCGCCGTAGTGCCCGGTCGGTGGCGCCGGGGTGGAGGTAGAAGCTGTCGCAGCGCTCCTCGAGGCGGTGGACGGCCAGGCTGGTGCGGGTGGAGAGTCCGTGGATGCGCGGCGGTGGGGCGCAGTCCCGGGAGCGGGGGGACGGGCCTCGGGTTGTTCCTTCGGCGCGCAGGGCGCGCGGCCGGTTACGCGGCATGGGCCTTTCGGCAGGTGGTCATGGGGGTCATGATGCCAGGCCGGGGTGTCCGGTCGCACGCGTTTGGGCTTGGGCCGGTTGAGTGGGAAGTCGGCCCGGCCGACTTCCCGCTCCCCTTCCCCTCTGGCATGCGCATGGTGAACCGGAGTGCAGGGAGGGGCCGTTGAGCGGATGGGGGTGCGCGTCGCGTCCCCTGCCGTTCCACGACCTCCGGAGGATCCCGTGTCCGCTGCCCCCGTTCCGTCCGGGCGACCGGCCTGCTGCTGGCCGCCGGCCTGATCTCCGCCGTCGGCCTCACCGCCGCCACCACCAGCGCCTCCAGAGCAACGAGAAGGTGACGCTGTTCGGGATCCGCCCGAACGGCCACGAGTTCAAGATCGCCACCGACTCCTTCGACGACGCCGACGGCGAGCACGTCCGGACCCTCGGCACCCCCGACCGCAACGACTGGACCGCCTCCTAGTCGCCCCTCCGCACAACCGACCGACCGCCCGGCCGCCCGGCCTGCGGGAACCGCAGGTCCGTACCCGAAGTCATGATCGATGTGAAGACCGACGCCATGCAGAACGAACCGTCCCCGTCCGCGACTCCTCCCCGGATCGACCGCAGGAGGCTGCTGCTCAGCGCCGCCGGAGGCCTCGGCGCGCTCGCCGTCGCCGGCGGGATCGGCTGGTGGGCGCGCCGGGACGACGCGCGCGGCCCGCGGCTGTGGAGCTCGCCCGGCATGGGCGGGCGGGTCGTGCTGCCCGCCGGGGAGCAGCAGGGGCTGTTCGCCTCGGGGTACGACGGCAGTGTGCGCTCGCTCGATCCGCGGACCGGCGCGGTGCGCTGGAGCCGGGTGGTCGGGGCGGCCGCGCCCGTCGACCACTTGGGCGTCTGGCAGTTGGACACCTCGGGCGGGTGGCGGCTGGCCGCGGGGGACGGCGTGGTGTGCGTGGTCTCCACGAGCGGTGTGCACGTGCTCGACGCGGCGTCGGGCGAGTTGCGCTGGGAGGCGGCGCTGCCGGACTGGGCCGAGGACGCGTGGGACCAGGATCCGGTGGTCGGCGGCGGCCGGGTGTTCGCGGCCCACGGGTCCTCGCTGCGCTGCTACGACGCGGCCACCGGCGCGGTGCGCTGGAGCAGTGACCCGGGCGCGTCGGGGGTCCTGGCGCTGGCCGGGGACACCGTGTACGCGGCGGGCCGGTACGGCGGGCTGCTCGCGTTCGACGCGGGCACCGGTGAGCGGCGCTGGGCGCAGGACGCGGTCGGTGGCCTAGGTGACCGTCCGGTCGTCGACCGGGGCGCCGTCTACGTCAAGCAGAACGGTCCGGCGCAGAATTCCGCGGCCGTCTTCGCGCTGGACGCGGCGACCGGTCAGGTGCGGTGGCAGCGCGGGCGGCTGCCCGTGGCGGGCCCGCTGTCGGTCGCCGACCGGACGGTCTGCCTGCTCGGCGGGAACCGGCTGACGGTGCTGGACGCGGACACCGGCGACACCCGCTGGACGGCCGGCGTGCCCGTGGGCCTGGGGCGCGGGATGAGTTCGATGACCGCCGCCGACGGCACCGCCTACGTGGGGACGAACGACGACCGGCTGTTCGCGTTCGACCTCGCGACGGGGCGGCCGCGCTGGCGGGACGAGCCGGAGCGGCTCAAGGGGGACACCGAGTACACCAGGGTGTTCCTGGCCGCGGCCGGTTCGGCGGTCTTCCGGGGCAGCCGCACCGGCCTGCACGCCCTGGGGGCGCTGCCGTCGGCCTGACGGCCCGGGCGCTTGGGGCGCAGGCGCAGGCGCGGGGGCGGAGGGGGCGCAGGTGCGGGGAGTGGGAAGTCGGCCGGGCCGACTTCCCGCGTCCGGTGGGGGCGGCCGGCGTCAGGCGATGCGGTGGGCCAGGCCCGGGTAGTCGACGACGAGGCCGTCCGGGTCCAGCAGCAGGTCGGCGTGGTAGTCGCCTGACGTGTAGCGGACGGTGGCGCCACCGTCCTCGTGGCGGCGCAGGTGGGTGTAGGTCTGGTGGGAGGGGAGGACCGCGAGGTCCGGTACGCGGATCCAGGCCATCAGGAGGCTCTGCTCGCCCGGGCCCCGGTGGAGGGCGTGGCGCAGGACGGGCGGGGTGTTGGTGAGCGGGGACAGGCCCAGGTCGCAGTCGAGGGCGCCGGCGAGGTCGGGGCGTTGGCGCCCGTCGACGCTCCAGCGGCCGGTGGCCTCCTCGCGGCGCAGGTCGAGGGTGCGCACGGCGCCGGACGTGTGGGCGGTGACGTGCATGCGGCGGGTGGTGAAGTCCTCGCCGGTCTCGAGTTCGTAGGTGAGCCAGTACGGCGCGGGCTCGGCGGCGGCGACGCGCCCGCGGGCGGTCAGGGCGGTGGGGCCGAGGTCGACCCAGGCGGTCTCCAGGCCCGCGCTCTCGACGACCCGCCAGGTGGGCGTCGCGGCACGGCTGTCGGTACGGCTGTCGGCGGGGGCGTCGGTGCGGCTGTCCATTCGTGCACGGTACGCCGGGCCGGCGGCCGCTGCCGCCCTGGGCCTGCGTCACCTCTCGCGTCGCGCAGGCCCTCTCGACGCGGGCGCGCCCGGGGCCGCATCCTCGTCCGGGGGCGCGGCCGCGCGGCCACGCGTCGTCACCGCACCCGTCACCGCACCCGTCACCGCACCCGTGGAGGAGCCCCCCGTGGACCGTCTCGTCCTGGACCCGACCGGCCGTGACCGCGACGCCGAGACCGCCGAGCTGCACGCGCGCGGTCCGGCCACGCCCGTCGACATCCTGGGGGTGCGGGCCTGGGCGGTGGCCGACCCGGCCCTGCTGGAGGAGCTGCTCAAGGACCCCCGGGTCTCCAAGGACCCCCTGCTGCACTGGCCGGCCTTCGCCGAGGTGGTCCCCACCTGGCCGCTGGCGCTGTGGGTGAGCGCCCGCAACATGTTCACCGCGCACGGCGCGGACCACCGCCGCCTGCGCCGCCTGGTGGGCACCGCGTTCACCGCCCGCCGGATCAGCGCCATGACCGCACGCGTCGGGCAGCTGACGGACGCCCTGCTGGACGACCTTGCGACGGCCGGCCCGGACACCGTGGTGGACCTGCGCGAACGCCTCGCCTACCCGCTGCCCATCCGGGTCATCGCCGAACTCCTCGGCCTGCCCGACGACTTGAAGGACCGGTTCCGCACCACCGTCGACCGGGTCTTCGACACCACCCTCACTCCCGAGGAGTCCGGGGCCAACACGGTGGCGTTCTACACCATGCTGGACGAGCTGATCGCCGCCAAGCGCCGCGAGCCGGGCGAGGACATGACCTCCCTGCTGATCGCCGCCCGCGACACCGACAGCGAGAACGGCGACAGCGGGAACGGCGAGAGCGGCGGCGAGGGCGGCGAGGGCGACGGCAGTGCCCTGACCGAGGAGGAACTGCGCGACACCCTGCTGCTGGTCGTCTCGGCCGGCTACGAGACCACCGTCAACCTCATCGACAACGGCATCGCCGCCCTGCTCACCCACCCCGAGCAGCTCGCCCTGGTCCGCGCGGGCAAGGCCGGCTGGGGCGACGTCGTCGAGGAGGCGCTGCGCCGCGACGCCCCCGTGGCGCACCTGCCGCTGCGCTACGCCGTGGAGGACATCGAGCTGCCCGGCGGGACGACCATCCCCCGGGGCGAGGCGATCCTCGCCTCCTACGCCGCCGCCGGACGCCACCCCGCCCGCTACGGCGACAGCGGCGCGGACTTCGACGTCACCCGCCCGGCCAAGGACCACCTCGCCTTCGGCCACGGCCCGCACTTCTGCATCGGCGCCCCGCTGGCCCGCGTGGAGGGGCAGACCGCGCTGCGCAAGCTCTTCGAACGCTTCCCCGACCTCGCCCTCGCGCCGGGCACCGAGCTGCGGCCCGTCGAGTCGATGATCTCCAACGGGCACCACGCCCTGCCGGTCCTGCTCGGCGAGCAGGCACTGCCGGCCCTCTAGAACGGCCCTCCGGAGCGGCCGTCCGGAGCGGCCGTCCGGGGCTGCGCTAGTCCGCGCGGAGCAGCGGGCGGGCCGGGGGCGGGCGGGCGTGTTAGCAATGGCCGCAGGGGTGGGGCCATCCGTACGAAGCACCCGACGCACGCACGTACACACGCCAGCACGCACACGCCAGCACGCACGCGCACGCGTTCACGCGCACGTGCGCACTCGAAGCGGGAGACCCGTCTTGTCGCACCATCTCAGCGGACCGAACCTGCGCTCGCCCGACGGCGACGCGCGCCTGGACCTGACCGACCTGTTCGCCTTCGCCTCGCCGCAGGCGGGCCGGACCGTGCTGATCATGAACGTCAACCCGGTCGCGCCGACCGGCGGGCAGGCCTTCCACCCGGAGGCGGTGTACCGGATCAACATCGACACCGACGGCGACAACCGGGCCGATCTCGCCTTCAGCTTCACCTTCTCCGAA
The DNA here is from genome assembly GCF_055575795.1 of Kitasatospora sp. NPDC034023. NCBI lineage: Bacteria > Bacillati > Actinomycetota > Actinomycetes > Kitasatosporales > Streptomycetaceae > Kitasatospora > Kitasatospora sp. NPDC034023. Next base: position 217,175 of record NZ_JBVIRY010000005.1, on the reverse strand, counting down.
CCGGTCGGCGGTGCGCAGACCATGACGGTGCGGCGCGCCACCGGCGAGGGGGCGCGCGGGCACGAGGCGACGGGCGAGCCACTGGTGTCGGGTGCGCCGGTGAGCTTCACGGACACCCCGGCGGTGGTGGAGGCGGGCCCGTACCGGGTGAGCGCGGGGCTGCGCAGCGACCCGTTCTTCGCGGACCTGGACGGCATCGTGCACGAGTTCCGGTGGACGGGGGTGGACTGGGGCGCGGACAAGAACGTGTTCGGGATCGTGCTGGAGGCGCCCGAGGCGGAGTTCGGCGACGCGCCGCAGATCGGGGTGTGGGCGCGGGTGAGCGTGCGCAAGGACGGGCGGCTGGTGTCGGTGGACCGGGGGGCGCACCCGTCGCTGACGGCGTACTTCAACGAGGAGGACGTCAAGGACGCGTACAACGCGGGTGAGCCCGCCGAGGACTGGCAGACCTACCGTGCGCCGTGGACGGCCAAGCTGCAGCACTTCGGCGGGTACACCACGGAGGCGGCCGAGGCGCAGCTGCGGCTCGTGCTGCCGGACATCCTGCGCTACGACCGCACCCGTGCGGCCGGCTATCCGAACGGGCGCACGCTGAGCGACGACGTCACCTCGGCGCGGCTGTCGATGCTCACCGACGGCACGGTGCCCACCGATCACATCGGCCCGCACACCGACCTGCTGCCCGCGTTCCCGTACCTGGGCCACCCGCACTGACGCACCCCGCGCTGACGTACCCCGCGCTGACGCACCTCGCGCTGTGCAGGCGTCGCCGAGTACGCCGGTCAGGGGCGTGTGGCAAGGCGGCGCGCCCCTGTCAGATGTCAGGGACCGCCGCGGCCGGTGCGTTCCTAGGCTGACGGGCACCGGTCCGGTCGATCGCCGGGCCCCGCACCAGCCAAGGGAGAACCACCCCATGCGCAGGATCACCCACGCCCTGGCCGCCCTCGGTCTCGCCACCGCCGCCCTGACCGCGATGGGCACCGGCAGCGCCGGCGCCGCGGACGGCTCCTGGGCGAACTGCCCGTCCGGCGCGGTCTGCGTCTACCCGCAGAACCAGGACCCGGCCGTCTCCCCCACCGACGTGTACTGGAGCTACGGCGCCCACAACCTGAGCAACCAGTACGGCAACCACTGGGTGCTGAACAACCAGACCGGCGGCGCGCACGCGCACCTGTGCCGCGGTTCGGGCGGCGGGGACTGCGTCTACGACATCGCGGCCCAGCGGGGCGTCTACTACGACCTGGGTCCGATCAACTCGATCACCCTCGACCGCCCCTGACGGGCGGTCATCCGAGCGTCACCGCAAGCCGGGGGTGCCCGCCGCACAGGGGAGCGGCGGGCACCCCCATTTTCCCGGGTCTTCACCGGGGCGTGTTCATGAAGATGACGAGTCGAGGTGGATTCCGGGCAGTCTGGTTCTACTTATTGACGCCATGTACACGCTCAGGTTAACTCCCCCCACCCCGCCGCAGAGCCGCGGCGGCCCAGGGAGAGGCACCCGTATGAATGTCGTACTGCGTCGCGTCCTCGTCTCCACCACCGGCCTCGCGCTGGCCCTGTCCATGACCTCCGCCTGCGGGAAGGCCGGTGGCACCAAGAGCGACGCCACCTCCGCCGGCGACTCCGGCACCATCGGCCTGCTGCTGCCCGAGAACGCCTCCTCCGTCCGCTACGAGTCCTTCGACAAGCCCTTCATCGAGGCCAAGGTCAAGTCCCTGTGCGGGCAGTGCAAGGTGCTCTACAACAACGCCGAGGGCAGCGCGGCCAAGCAGAAGCAGCAGTTCGACACCCTGCTCACCCAGGGCGTCAAGGTGATCATCCTCGACCCCTACGACGCCAAGTCCACCGAGGGCTGGGTCCAGGAGGCCGCCGCCAAGGGCGTCAAGGTCCTCGCCTACGACCGCCTCGCCGGCGGACCGATCGCCGCCTACACCTCCTTCGACAACGAGAAGGTCGGCGAACTCCAGGGCCAGGCCCTGCTCGACGCGCTGGGCGCGCAGGCCGCCGACGCCAACATCGTCATGATCGACGGCGACGAGGCCGACCCCAACTCCGCCCAGTTCAAGTCCGGCGCCCACAAGGTCCTCGACGGCAAGGTCAAGAAGGTCGTCTACGAGCAGTCCGGCCAGTGGAGCCCCACCGTCGCCGGCCAGAAGATCTCCGCCGCCGTCACCGAGCTCGGCAAGAACGGCTTCCAGGCCGTCTACTCCGCCAACGACGGCATGGCCGGCGCCATCATCACCCAGCTCAAGGGCGCCGGCATCAAGGTCCCCGTCGGCGGCCAGGACGCCGGCCTCGACGCCGTCCAGCGCCTCGTCAACGGCGACCAGGCCTACACCATCTACAAGGCCTACAAGCCGCTCGCCGAGACCGCCGCCGAACTGGCCGTCGACCTCCTGCAGGGCAAGGACGTCAAGACCGTCGCCACCGCGAGCGTCGACAGCGCCACCGCCAAGAACATCCCGGCCAAGCTGCTGGACCCCAAGGTCGTCACCAAGGACAACATCGCCGCCACCGTGCTGGCCGACGGCCTCTACAAGGCCTCCGACATCTGCACCGCCGACTACGCCGCCGCCTGCGCCGCCGCGGGCCTCAAGTAGCCCCGGCCCCTTCAGGAACGCCTCCTCGGGAACGCCTTCTCAGGGACGCCTCCTCGGGAACGCCTCCTCGGGAACGCCTCCTCGGGGACGCCTTCTCGGGAACGCCTCCTCGGGAACCCGAGCAGCCCCTGCCCCAGCCCACTCCAAGGTGGTTCACACGTGACAGGCGCACCCGTCCTCCAGCTGCGCTCGGTCTCCAAGCGCTTCGGTGCCGTCCAGGCCCTCACCGACGTCGACCTCACCGTCCACGCCGGCGAGGTCCTCGCCCTCGTCGGCGACAACGGCGCCGGCAAGTCCACCCTCGTCAAGACCATCGCCGGCGTCCACCCCGTCGACGGGGGCACCGTCACCTGGCACGGCGAGCCCGTACGCCTGGCCCGCCCGCAGGACGCCGCCGCCCTCGGCATCGCGACCGTCTACCAGGACCTCGCGCTGTGCGACAACCTCGACGTCATCGCCAACCTGTTCCTGGGCCGCGAGAAACGCCGCCGCGGCCTGCTCGACGAAGTCGACATGGAGCAGCACGCCCGCCGCCTCCTGGACACCCTCGCCATCCGCATCCCCGACGTGCGCACCCCCGTGGCCGCCCTGTCCGGCGGGCAGCGCCAGGTCGTCGCCATCGCCCGCGCCCTGGTCGGCGAGCCGTCCCTGGTCATCCTGGACGAGCCCACCGCCGCCCTCGGCGTCGAGCAGACCGCCCAGGTCCTCGACCTGGTGGAACGGCTGCGCGAGCGCGGCCTGGCCGTCGTGCTGGTCAGCCACAACATGGCCGACGTGCGGGCCGTCGCCGACACCGTCGCCGTACTGCGCCTGGGCCGCAACAACGGCGTCTTCCCCGTCGCCGACACCACCCAGGAACAGATCGTCGCCGCCATCACCGGCGCGAGCGACAACGCCCACGCCCGCCGCAAGGCCCGCCGCAGCGAGGAGGCCGACGCCGCATGACCACCCCCGAAGCACCCGTCCCCACCACCGCCTCCCCCGCGCCCACGGCTTCCCCCGCGCCGGGCGCGCCCGACCCGCGGCTGCACGCGCCCGCGCAGGGATGGGCCGGGCACCTGGAGGCCGTCCGGCGCCGCCTGGCCACCGGCGAACTCGGCTCACTGCCCGTCGTGGTCGGCCTCGTCGTGATCGCCGTGGTCTTCCAGTCCGTCACCCACCACTTCCTGCAGGCCGACAACCTCACCAACATCAGCCGCTTCATCGCCGGCCCCGGCCTGATCGCGGTGGGCGTCGTGTTCGTCCTCATCCTCGGCGAGATCGACCTGTCACTCGGCTCCGTCGCCGGCGCGAGCGCCGCGATGGCGGCGGTGCTGACCGTACGCCAGGGCCTCAACGAATGGGTCGCGATCCTCCTCGCCCTGGCCGCGGCCTGCGTCATGGGCCTGCTGCACGGCCTCTTCTTCGCCCGCGTCGGCGTGCCCGCCTTCGTCGTCACCCTGGCCGGCATGCTCGCCTGGAGCGGCCTGCAGGAGTACGTCCTCGGCGACGGCGGCACCGCCAACAACCGCCACGACGGCGTCATCGCGAGCCTGGACACCACCTTCCTCGGCGACGGCGACATCGCCTACGCCTGGGCCCTGGCCGTCCTCGCCCCCGCCCTCTACCTGCTCGCCCACCTGTACACCGCGCGCCGCCGCCGCGCCGCCGGCCTCACCGCCCGCACCGGCGCCGACACCGCTGTACGCGCCGGAGCGCTCACCGTCCTCACCCTGGCCACCGCCTACGCCCTCAACCAGGACCGCGGCCTGCCGCTGTCCCTGGTCGTACTGCTCGGCACCGTCCTCGCCACCGACTTCGTACTGCGCCGCACCCGCTACGGGCGGCAGGTCTTCGCGGTCGGCGGCGGCGTCGAGGCGGCCCGGCGCGCCGGCGTCGACGTCGCCCGGGTACGGATCTCGGTGTTCGTGCTCTCCGCGTTCCTGGCCGGCCTCGGCGGCCTCTTCTACGCCTCCCAGCAGGGCTCCGCCGACAAGCAACTCGGCAGCGGCAACGTGCTGATGAGCGCCATCGCGGCCGCCGTCATCGGCGGCACCAGCCTCTTCGGCGGCCGCGGCAAGACCTGGTCGGCGCTGCTGGGCATCCTGGTCATCCAGTCCATCACCACCGGACTGGACATGGTCCACGCCGCCCAGGCCATCCAGTACATGATCACCGGCGCCGTCCTGCTCGCCGCCGTCGTCCTCGACTCCCTCACCCGCCGCACCCGCGCCACCACCCGAAGGTAGGTCAGCCGGCCGCGCCGCGTGCCGGGCCCCGCCGCCCCACCGAGGCGGCGGGGCCCGGCACGTGCGTCTCCGGCACGTGCGTCTCCGGCGGGACGCCGGGCGGGACGGACGCCGCATGGCACCCGCGCGATGGGCGGGTCACGACCCCAGCAGGTCGGCGAAGCGTTCCAGGGCCCGGTCGGCGCGCTCGCGGTCCCCGGTGGTGGTGAGGTCGAACAGCAGGCCCCGCAGGACCGCCATGACCAGGGTGGGGGTGGCGGTGTCGCCCTCGCCGTCGGCGACGTCGCGAAAGGCGGCGCCCAGGGTGTCGAACCAGTCGGTGACGGCCCGGGCGCGGTCCGGGTAGTGCTCGGGGTGGGCCAGCCCGTCGGCGTGGACTTCGAAGAACAGCCGGACCAACGGGGCGCGTTCGGGCGCGCTGAGCCACGCCCAGATGCCGCGCAGCCGCTGCGCGGGCGTGCCCGCCCCCAACGGGGGGCATCCGGCCAGGCGCGCCGCGCCACGGCGGCGGGCCTCGGCGAGGACGGCGGCCACCAGTTCCTGCTTGCTGCCGAAGTCGTAGAGCAGCATGCGCGGGCTGGTGTCGAGGGCGGCGGCCAAGGGGCGCAGGCTCAGTCCGGCCAGCCCGTGGGCCAGGACGTGGTCGGTCGCCCCGGCCAGGGTGCGCTCGCGGCGGGCGGGGTCGGCGGGTCGTCCCACGGCGGTCGGTCCTTTCTCCGGGGCCCGGTGACGGCTGGTCGGCACCGGGTGGGCACTGCTGGACGAGTTTATGGTACGACTGTTTCAAGAACGGCGGGGGTCGCCGTGACGAAGGGGGAAGCCATGGGGAACGGGGTCGCTGTGACGGACGGTCACGGCCTCGGGCGGGCGCTGGTGCTCGGGCCCGGGGGCCGGCTGGGCATGGCGTGGACGGCCGGGCTGGTGAACGGGCTGCGCGAGGCCGGAGTGGACCTGGGCGCGGCGGAGCTGACGGTCGGCACCTCGGCCGGGGCGATCGTGGCCGCGCTGCTGGCCACCGGACAGGACCCGGGCCGCATCGTGGACCCGCAGCACCGGTCCCAGGGCCCGGCCCGCCGGCCCGATCCGGCCGTCACGGGCGAGGTGTTCGCCGTGCTCGGCCGGGGCCTGGATCCGGCCGAGGCGCGCCGCCAGGTCGGGCGGATCGCGCTGGCGAGCGCCGGCGCCGAGGCCGAAAGCGACCTGCTGGCCCGCCGCGAGGCCCTGATCGGCGCGCCCGACTGGCCTCGCCGACGGCGCCTGCTGATCACCGCCGTGGACGCGGACAGCGGCGAGGAGCTGGTGTGGACGGGTGCCGACGGTGTGCCGCTGCTGCGCGCGGTCGCCGCCTCCAGCGCGTTCCCGGGGGTGGAGGTGCCCGTCACCCTGCCCGGCGGCCGCCACGGCATGGACGGCGCGCTGCGCGCGGGCACCAACGCCGACCTCGCCGCCGGGGCCCGCGCGCTGGTCGTGGTCGAGCCGCTGGCGCACCGCCACCCGCCCACCGACCTCACGCCCTGGCCGTCGGCCGTGGCGCTCGCCCCCGACGCCGGGGCGCGGGCGGTGCTGGACTCCGAACGGCCGGACTGGGACACCTGGGTCGGCGCCTACCGGGAGGGCGTGCGCCAGGGCGGCGAGGCTGCCGAACGGGCGGGCGCCGTCTGGGGATCCGTCTGACCGGGGCGCAGCGGACCGCGAGGCCGGCCATCGTCCCCGTGCGCCCTCGTCTCAGCGCACCTTCGCCGCGATGAGCCTGCGGGTCTTCGGTCGCCGCGATGAGCCTGCGGTCTTCGGTGCGGACAGCCGGAGCGTGGTGCCGCCCCTGCCGGACGACCCTCACCGGTGGCGGCGTCGCCATGGGAACCGGTCAGGGCCTCAGGCGGGGGCGGGGGCGCCGACGACGCGCAGCAGGTCCAGGCGGGAGGCGCAGTCGCTGCCGGGGGCGGCGGTGTGCACGAGCAGCAGTTGGTCCTCGCCGCCGGCGGCCAGCACCTCGCACTCCAGGTCCAGCTCCCCCACCACCGGGTGCAGCACCCGTTTGCGGCCGCTGCGCCGCCGGGCGACCTCGTGGCGCTCCCAGTGGGAGGTGAACTCGTCGCCGGTGGCGAGGAGTTGCTCCAGCAGTTCGGCGGCGCGCCGGTCCCCGGGGCGGGCGGTGCGGGCGGCGCGCAGGGCGGCGACGTGGGCGCGGGCCAGGTCCTCGTGGTCCTCGGGCGGGAACAGTGCCCGGGTGTGCGGTTCGGTGAACCAGCGCAGCAGCAGGTTGCGCTGCCCGGGCGGCAGGGCGCCGGTGTCGCCGAAGACGGCGGCGGCCATCGCGTTCTGCGCGAGGACGTCGCCGAGGTCAGAGACCACCTGGGCGGGCGTGTCGTGCAGCCGGTCCAGGATCAGCAGCAGCCCCGGCCGCACGTGCCCGAGCGGCCCGTGCCGGCGCGGCGGCTCGTGCCCGGCGAGGCGGAACAGGTGGTCGCGTTCGTCCTCGCTGAGACGCAGCGCCCGCGCCAGGGCGGCCAGCAGCTGCGGCGAGGGCTGCGGCCCGCGCCGCTGCTCCAGGCGCGCGTAGTAGTCCACCGACAGGCCCGCCACCTGCGCGACCTCCTCGCGCCGCAACCCGGGCGTGCGGCGCCGCGCCCCGGGCGGCAGCCCCAGGTCGGCGGGGGCGAGCCGGGCCCGGGTCCGGGTGAGGAAGTCGGCCAGCGCCGCGCGATCGATCATGCCCCCAGCATGGCGCGCCGGGCGGTATGTATCCAGGGACCGCCGATCCCTGGCCCGCCGGGCCGCGCCTCCCCTACGCCGACTCGCCCCACCGATAGCGTTCCGGTCGTAAAACTCCCTGCTACGAACGGATGGTGACGATATGTCGGACGAGGCGAAGCGGCGCATCTTCACGATGCTGGACAGCGACGGCGACGGCACGATCACCCGCGACGAGTACCTCGCCCGGGTCGACCGGGCCGCCTCGGCCTTCAGACGCGGCCCGCAGGACCCGCTGGTCGCCACGGCCCGCGCGACCCACCAAGAGGTCTTCCGGCAGGTGACTCCTCCTCCGGCGGGAGCCGGGGGCTTCTCGCTATACCGGTACGGCTTCGCGACGGGCCAGCCCGGCCCGTAGAACGTTGGTGGCTCCCACTGTGTCGGCGTGGGCCTTGTGGCCGCAGGCGACACAGTGGAAGGTCTCCTGGGTGGGCCGGTTCTCCACTGTGATGTGCCCGCATGTGGGACAAGTCCGGGAGGTGTTGCGGGGGTTCACGGCGATCACTTCCCGTCCGGCGCTTTCAGCCTTGGCGGTGAGGATCGTCAGGAACACCCCCCATCCGGCATCGTTGATCGACTTGTTCAGCCCGGCCTTCGCCGTCGCACCGTTGGGCAGGAAGCCGCCCGGCCGGTCGGGGTCGGGCCTTGGCGCGGGGGTGCGCACCATGTTGCGGACCTTGAGGTCTTCGTGCGCGATGAAGTCGTGCGCACGGACCAGGCCGAGGGCGGCCTTGTGGGCGTGGTCAAGCCGTTGACGGCGGACCTTGCGGTGCAGGTCGGCGACGCGCTGAACGGCCTTGCGGCGGCGGTTGCTCCGCTGCTTGCACCGGGACAGGGCATGCTGCGCGGCTTCGAGCTTCGAAGCGGCCTTCCGGCCATGGCGGGGGTTGGGTACGAACCCGCCATTGGAGTCGGCGAGGAAGTTTGCTATGCCCATGTCGATGCCGACCGCGCTGCCCGTCGCCGGCAGCGGCTCGGGCGCGGCCTGCTCGGCTGTCAGCACCACATACCAACGCTTGCCCTCGCGCTTGACGCTGACGGTCTTGACCCTGCCGACTACCGGACGGTGCCGGTTCACCCTGACGTGCCCCACGCCCTGGAACCGGACCCGGGTCACGGGGTCGCATGGGGTGGAGTCCCACCAGCAGCCGTCGCCGTCCTTGGGAAACTCCACAGTGTCGAACCAGCTCACACCCCGAAAGCGCGGGTAGCCGGGTGTGTCACCAGACTTGACCCGGCGGAAGAACGCGGCGAACGCCCTGTCCAGGCGGCGGAGCGTCGCCTGCTGCGAAGAGAACGACCAGCGGCCCTGCCGCTCCGCGTCGAACGCCCGGATCTCCTTGAGCTGCACGGACTGCATCCCGTACGTGACGCTTGCCTTCGACGGGTGCCGGTAGGCGCCGCGACGTTCCTGCAACGCCCCGTTGTACAGCGAGCAGTGATCCCGCAGCATCTCGCCGAGCGCCTGCGCCTGGCGCACGGTGGGCCGCAGGAGGAACTTGTACGCACGAATCATTCGGCCCACCCCCTTCGGTCGGTGCCATCAACATAACTCGCCCCACTGACAACACGCAGAATTCCGGCTCTCCGCGCCCCCGGCAATGAACTCGCTCCCCTCCCCAGCTGAATCCGGGGATACTCGCGCAAGATCAGGGATGGAGGAGTGGATGGCGGCTGGCTGACCACTCAGGCCCGATCGCCCGGGCCCCAGCCAGGGATCGGCGGTCCCTGGATCGGGAGGTCTCTGGCGGGCCTGCCGCGCCGCGGACAGGGTGGTGGGTGTCGGAGGACGGCAAATTCCCTGGAGGAGACGGGCGATGGCGACAATCCTGGTGACGGGCGCGACCGGTTCGGTCGGGAGCCGGCTGGTGCCGCGGCTGGTGCGGTGGGCCGGGGCGGACGGCTCGGCGGTGCGGGTGCTGGTACGCGACGCGGCGAAGGCGGCCGTACTGGCGGGGCCGGGCGTGGAGGTGGTGGTCGGCGACCTGTGCGAGGAGGCGGACCGGGCGCGGGCACTGGACGGGGCCGAGGTGGTGCTGAACGTCGCGGCGGCGCTGCGCGGGGTGCCGGAGGAGACGGCGTGGGCGGTCAACCGGGACGCGGCGGTGGCGCTGGGCCGGGAGGCGGCGAAGGCGGGGGTGGCGCGGTTCGTCCACACCAGTACGAACCTGGTGTACGGGCGGGGGCTGGGACGCCCCGCGGTGGAGGACGACCGGCCGGCGCCGGATCCGGCGTGGGGGGTGTACGCGGCGTCCAAGGCGCAGGCGGAGGCCGGGCTGCGCGCACTGGGCGACGAACTTCCGCTGGTGGTGGCGCGGTTGGCGTTCGTGTACGGGGAGGGCGATCCGCATCTGGCGCAGTCGCTGCAGTGGGCCGCCGACTGGCCCGCGCACCAGCGCCTGGCGGTGGTGCACCACGCGGACGTGGCGCAGGCGCTGTGGCGGGCGGTGTCCGTGCCCGGGATCGAGGGGCGTACGTACAACGTGTGCGACGACGCGCCGCTGACGGCCTGGGACCTGCACGCGCTCAACGGCCTGACACACCCGGGCGGTTCGCCGGATGCGCCGTTCGACCCGTGGGAGGGCCAGGTGTCGACGGCCGCGGCGCGCCGGGACCTGGGCTGGCGGCCGCTGTACCCGTCGGCGTGGGCGGCGGCCGAGGCCGGGGCGCTGTAGGGGCCGGGGTCCGGACCCGTCGGTCGGGTGCGGGCCGGTGCCCGGCCCTCCCGGGGAGGGGAGGGCCGGGCACCGGGCTCAGCCGGCGCTCACGGGCGAGGGCGACGGCGCGGGCGCGTAGCCGGCCGGGCGGGTGGTGAAGGTGCCGCGGCCCTGGGTGCGCCCGCGCAGGCGGCTCGCGTAGCCGAACAGTTCGGCCAGCGGCACCAGCGCGCTCACCTGCGCGGTGACGCCGCGTCCGGCCGTGGTGGCCCGGACGTGGCCGCGCCGGGCGGCGAGGTCGCCGAGGACGGTGCCCAGCGCGTCCTCGGGCACGGTGACCGTCACCTCCGCGACCGGCTCCAGCAGCCGCATCCGCGAGGCCCGCAGCGCCTCGCGCAGTCCGAGGCGGGCGGCGGTGCGGAAGGCGAGCTCGGAGGAGTCCTTGGGGTGGGTGGCCCCGTCGGTGAGGGTGACGGCGACGCCGGTGACCGGGTGGCCGCCGAGCGGGCCCTCGGCGAGGGCGTCGCGGCAGCCGGCCTCGACGGCCTGCACGTACTCGCGCGGCACGCGCCCGCCGGTGACGGTGGAGGCGAACCCGAACTCCCCCTCGCCCTCGAGCGGGTGGACGTCGAGGACGAGGTGCGCGAACTGGCCCGCGCCGCCGTCCTGCTTGGCGTGCCGGTACACGAAGCCGCGCACGCCCTCGACCAGGGCCTCGCGCAGCGCGACCGTCGGCCGTCCGGTGACCGCCTCGATGCCGCTGTCGCGCCGCACCTTCTCCACCGCCACCTCCAGGTGCAGCTCGCCCAGCCCCGACAGGGTGCGCTGCCCGGTCTCGGGGTCGGTGGCCAGGCGCAGCGAGGGGTCCTCCTCGGCCAGGCGGGCCAGGGCGGCGGCGAGTTTGTCGGTGTCGGTGGCGCGGCGGGCCTCGACGGCGACGGTGACGACCGGTTCGGCGCTCACGGGTGCCTCCAGGAGGACGGGGTGGTCGGGGTCACACAGGGTGGCGCCGACGCGGGCGGTCTTGGGGCCGATGACGGCGACGATGTCGCCGGCGCGGGCGTGGTCGGTCTCGGTGTGGCGGTCGGCCATGACGCGCAGGATGCGGGCGACGCGTTCGCGGCGTCCGGTGGCGGTGTCGAGCACGGTCGCTCCCTTGTGCAGGGTGCCGGCGTACAGGCGCAGGTAGGTGAGGCGGCCCGTGGGGGCCGCGACGACCTTGAACGCCAGGGCGGTCAGGGGCTGTTCGGGGTCGGCGGTGCGCTGCTGCGCGCCGTCGGCCGAGCGGACGGGCGGGACGTCGAGCGGGGAGGGCAGGTAGGCGACGGCGGCGTCCAGGAGGGGTTCGATGCCGCGGTTGCGGTAGGCGGAGCCGCACAGCACGACCACGGCCTCGCCGGTGCGGGTGAGTTCGCGCAGGGCGGTGGCGAGGGTGGCGGCGGTGACGGCGCCGTGGGCGCAGAACTCCTCCAGGGCTTCGGGGTTCAGTTCGGCGACGGCCTCCTCCAGGGCGCGGCGCCGTTGGGCGGCCTGGTCGGCGAGGTGGGCGGGCACCGGGCCCTCGGCGGCCGGGGTGCCGTCGTCGTGCCAGGTGTGGGCGCGCAGGTGCAGCAGGTCGACGACACCGGTGAACGACTCCTCGGTGCCGATGGGCAGTTGGACGGCGAGCGGGCGCGGGTGCAGGCGTTCGCGGATGGAGGCGACGGCGGTGTCCAGGTCGGCGCCGGCGCGGTCGAGTTTGTTGACGAAGGCGATGCGGGGCACGCCGTGGCGTTCGGCCTGGCGCCAGACGGACTCGCTCTGCGGCTCGACGCCGGCGACCGCGTCGAACACCGCCACCGCGCCGTCCAGGACGCGCAGCGAGCGTTCGACCTCGTCGGCGAAGTCGACGTGGCCGGGGGTGTCGATGAGGTTGATCCGGTGTCCGGCCCAGGCGCAGCTGACGGCGGCGGCGAAGATGGTGATGCCGCGGTCGCGTTCCTGGGGGTCGAAGTCGGTGACGGTGGTGCCGTCGTGGACTTCGCCGCGCTTGTGGGTGGTGCCGGTGAGGTAGAGGATCCGCTCGGTGACGGTGGTCTTGCCGGCGTCGACGTGGGCGAGGATGCCGAGGTTGCGGACGGCGGCAATGGCGGAGGCGGTGGTGTCGGTGCGCATGGCCCGGGTGCCTTTCGAGGCGTTTTCCTGCGGGTGGGCGCGCGATTCGGCAGTGCTGACGACACGTCAGGTGCGTTTTCCTGGCCGGCCCGTGCGGGCCGTGGATGCCGGGGCTCAGACGGTGGCGGCACTGCTCCGGTGCCGGCCGCGCAGCGGGCACCGGGAGGACGGGGACACCAGGATCACCTCGTACCGCGACGCGGGAGAGGGGGCGGCGGCGCTCTGCTTCGGCACGGCCGCTCGCCCCCTCTCTCGTCTCGTCCGTCGGCACGGTCGGCCGCACGGCGTGGCGCGGCGCGGCTGCGTGGCGAGTGTAGGGAAGGCGGGCCGGGTGGGGCGACGGGTTTTACGACGGCGGTTTACCGGCAACGGTTTTCCCGGCAGCGGTTTTCCGGCAGCGGGGATTTACGACGGCGGGTTCTGCGGCGGCGGGTTCTGCGGGGCCGCGAAGCGCAGCACCGGCTCGGACCAGCCGTCGTCGGGCACCCCGGCGTCGAGGGCGGCACCGATGGCGCGTTCCTCGTAGCCGAAGTGGGAGTCCATGATGGCGGCCAGGCCGTCGAGTTCGCGTCCGATCGCTTCCAGGTGGGCCGGGTCGGCATCGGACAGGTGGGCGGCCTGTTCGGCGAGGTCGCGGACGCGGGCGAGGATGGCGGAGATGAACCCGTGGTCCTCGACGAGTTTGGCGACGGTCGGCGCCAAGTCTGGGCGTTCGTGCAGGAGTTGGGTGAAGAGGCCGCTGTCCTCGCCCTGGTGGTGGTTGGTCAGGGCGGTACAGAAGGCCAGGCAGTGGGTGAGGAGCGTGTCGCCGTCCGGGCGGGGCCGGCCGAGGTTCGAGCGGACGTCGGCGAGGCGGCGGCGCAAGTCCTGGTGCGCGCGGGAGAGTTGAAGACTGAGGGCGGCCGTACGGCCGCCGGCGGGGGAGGCCACGGGTGGCGGTCCCTTCGGTTCCGCACCTCCATGCCTGACGCAGTCCGTCACCGGCACGCGATGCTGGCGCCAGCAGATCACGCGACCCGATCATCGGGCAAGCGCGCGCCGGCGGAAGGCTCGGCGGCGGCCTCGGCCGGCGAGGGCTGCGCCGACCGCCCGCGCGGCCGTCCGAGGAGGATCCCGGCCGCCACCAGCGCCAGCCCCGCCCCCTGCCGCACCCCGAACGGGTCCCCGTCCAGCGCGGTGCCCAGCAGCACCCCGGCCAGCGGGTTGAGCAGCCCGAGCAGCCCCACCGTCCCGGCCGGCAGGTGGCGCAGTCCGGCGAACCAGCAGGTGAAGGCGAGGGCGGTGGCGATCAGGGTGGTGTAGGCGAAGGCGAGCAGGGTGGGGGTGTCCATCGCCGGGGGCGCGCCCTCGGTGGCGGCGGCCAGCGGCAGCAGCATCAGGCCGCCGGCGGTCAGCTGCCAGGAGGTGGCGGCCAGCGGGTCGGCGCCCTCGCGCCAGCGGGCGGCGAGCACGTAGCCGACGGAGGAGACGAGCATGGCCGCCGCCGAGGCGGCCAGCCCGGTCCAGCCGATGGCGCCGCCGGTGCCGAGTCCCCCGAACAGGGCCAGCGCGACTCCGGCCAGGCCCACCACGGCGCCCGCCAGGTGGGCGCGGCGCGGGCGCTGGCCGGCCAGCGCCCAGGCGGTGAGCAGCATCGCCAACGGGGAGGCGGCCATGACGGTGGCGGCGGCGCTGGTGGGCAGCAGTTGGGAGGCGAGGTAGAGCAGGACGAAGAAGACGGCGGTGTTGAGCAGTCCGAGCAGGGCGCTGCGCCACCACCACGGGCCGTGCGGGCGGCGGCGGGCGAGGGCGAGCAGGAGCAGGCCGGCGGGCAGGGCGCGCAGGACGGCGCCCCACAGTGGGCGGTCGGCGGGCAGGTAGGCGTGGGTGACGTAGTAGTTGGCGCCCCAGGTGAGGGGGGCGAGGGCGGTCGGCAGCACCCACCGCACATTGGCTTCCATGGAAGACAATATAGCTTCCCGGGAAGCTATCCGCGCTACACTGGCTGCCATGGAGACCGACCACGCCGCCCCCCGCGACCCCGGCGACCACGTCGCGCAGATCCAGGCCGAGTGGCGGCGCGAACGCCCCGACCTCGACGTCTCCCCGCAGGCCGTCATCGGCCGCCTGCACCGCCTCGCCGCCCGCCTGACCGCCGAGCTCGCCCTCGTCTACCAGCGCTACGGCCTCGGCGAGGGCGAGTTCGACGTGCTCGCCGCACTGCGCCGCGTCGGCGCCCCGTACGAACGGGCCCCCGGCGAACTCGCCGCCCACACGATGGTGACCACCGGCGCGATGACCAAGCGCATCGACCGCCTGGAACGCGCCGGACTGGTCACCCGCCGCCCCGCCGAGGACGACCGGCGCGGACGCGTCGTCGCCCTCACCGACGCCGGCCGGCGCCTGATCGACGAGGCGTTCACCGCCCACATGCGCAACGAGCACCGCCTGCTCGCCCACCTGGACCCCGAGGAGGCCGCCGCCCTGCAGACCCTGCTCACCGCCTGGCAGGCCCGCCTGGACGGCACCGGGCAGGCGGCCCACGACCGGTGACCGCGCCGGGCCCGCGCGCCCGCCACCGCCACCGCCACCGCCACCGGCCACCCCCCGGCCTCCCGCGACCGGCCGCTACCTCCGTCGACAATGTGGTCCATGACCAGCACGCCGCCCCCGCCGGACTCCCCTTCGCCCTCCGCCCCTCCCCCGCCCGGCTGGGAGAACCCCGCCGTCCGGGCCGACCGGCGCCTGGTGGAACTGCTGCAGGAACTGCGGGTGCTGCAGACCGGCGTGCAGATCGTCTTCGCCTTCCTCCTCGGCGTCGCCTTCACCCCGCGCTTCGCCGAACTCACCGACGCCCAGCAGGACATCTACGTCGCCACCCTGCTGCTGGCCGTCGTCGCCGCGGCCGTCCTCGCCACCCCCGTCGCCCTGCACCGCGGCCTGTACCGCCACCCCGGCAAGGAACGGATCGTCACCGTCTCCGCCCGCATCGCCCAGGCCGGCCTGCTGCTGCTCGCCTGCGCACTGACCGGCGCCGTCCTGCTCGTCCTCGACGTCATCCTCGGCGCGGCGGTGGCCGTGCCGATCACCTGCGTCATCGCGCTGATCTTCGCCACCCTGTGGTTCGTCCTGCCCTGGGCCGTACGCCGCGCCACCACCCACGACCGCGCCTGACCGCGCCTGACCGCGCCGGCCGCCGCCTCCGCTGCCCGCTTCCGGCGTCCGCTCGCCACCCGCTTCCGCCGCCCGTTTCCGCCGCCGCTTCCGCCGCCCGCACGACGGGGTGCGGGCGGCGGACCACGGACCGGGCCATGGGCCGGCTGTCGGGCGCCGGGGGCCGGGCCGGGAAGGCGCGCCCCGGCCGCCTCCCCCACCCCACCGAGCCCACCCCACCCCGAACCGCTTACCGTGCCCGTATGCACACCGACGAAAGCCCGTGGGACGTCCTGCTGATCGGCGGCGCATCCGGGATCGGCAAGAGCCGCGCCGCCGCCCGACTCGCCGCCCGGCACGGGGCGTTCACGGTGGAGTTCGACGACATCGTCGCCGCCCTGCAGGCCGCCACCACCCCGGCCACCCACCCCGGCCTGCACCACTTCTCCGCCCCCGACTTCTCGACCCCCGACGAGGCCAGGAGCGCCGAGCGCGTCCTCCAGTTGCAGATCGCCACCGCCCACGCCCTGGACGACGCCCTGCTCGGCGTCGTGCGCAACCGGCTCACCGTCGACGTGCCCGCCATCGTCGAGGGCGACTACCTCACCCCGGACGCCGCCGCCCGCGCCGCCGCCGAGGCCGCCGGGCAGGGACGGCGGGTACGGGCGGTCTTCCTCCACGAGGGCGACCCGCAGCGCATCGCCGCCAACTACGCCGAGCGCGAGCCCGGTTGCGGCCCGCAACGCGAGCGCGCCGCCGTCAGCGCCCGCTACTCCGCCTGGCTCGCCGACCGGGCCGCCGCCCACGCCCTGCCCGTGGTCGACTGCCGCCCGTACGCCACCCTGCCCGAACGCCTGGCCGCCGCCCTGACCTGACCGGCCCGCCCGGGCCTGCAGCACCTGCGGCAGGGCCAAGTCGGAGCGCCCGCCCCGCACGTGCGTTGGCCCGCCGGCACAGGAAGCCGGCGGGCCAACGGGAACAACGTGCGGACTAGACCAGGAACTTGGCGATCGTCTCCGCCTTGCGCTGCAGCTTCTCGGGGCTCACCGAGGCCAGTTCGGCGGTGATCTTGTCGGCGTGCATCTTCAGCTGCTTCACCACCGTGGTGTCGGTGTCGCCGCCACCCGCCGTGCCCACCTCGGCGAGGCGGGCAGCCTGGATACAGGTCTGCGTCTGCGGCTCCAGGATGGTCAGCAGGGCGTAGAACTTGGCAAGTTCCTCAGTGGTCATGATGGGCTCCCAAGCCTCGAGGTGCACGAATCACCACCCACCGTATCCATGCGAACCCTCTCCGTCACGGAGGCGCGGCCGCGAGCAGACCAGGGCAGCTGACGCGCCGTCCCGCAGGGCGGCCCGGGTGTCCTACGGGGCTGCCCTACGGGGCGGTGTAGGACTCCTTGACGTGCTGGGCGCACTCATCGCGGGTGAGGAAACCGTCGCCGTCGGCGTCGATCTGCTGGAACTCCTGGAGGGCTTCGACCTGGGAGAGGCCCTTGTCGCCCTGCCAGGACAGCCACTCCGCCAGCGAGATCCTGCCGTCGCCGTCGGCATCGGCCGCCTCCAGGACGGCGAGCTCGAACGGGATGGCGACCTGGTCGAGGAACTCCGGACGGCGGTAGGCGGCGACGAACTCGCGGGCGGTGACCCTCCCGTCCCCGTCCGCGTCGGCACCGCTTCGCAGCGTCTGCCACATCCTGTTGCTCAAGCCGGTCACCCGACGCCAGGTCGCGGACCCCGGGACGGCGCCGGCCCGCGCCAGCACGCCCTGGGTCAACTGGTCGATGTCGACCTGCTCGATCACACCGTCACCGTCGACGTCGACCTTCCTGAACATCGCCTGGAAGCGGTCGCGCTCCGTCCGAGTCACCACGAGCCCACCTGTGCCTTTCCTCATGTGCGGGAGTACCGTTCGCCAACGTGCCACACACCTCCGTCCACAGGCGGGCATCGCGCCCGTCGATCACCCGAAAGAAGCCGTCACGGGCACCGCGGCTCACACCGGCGTGCCGCGCCCGTCGTCGTACGCGGCGCGGGCCTGCAGCACCTGCGGCATGTGGGACTCCGCCCACGTCTTGATCGACTGCATCAGCGGAAGCAAGTCCCGGCCGAGCGAGGTGAGTTCGTAGTCGACGCGGGCCGGGACGCCGCCGGCGACGGTGCGGGTGAGCAGGCCGTCGCGTTCCAGCGCGCGCAGGGTCTGGGTGAGCATCTTCTCGCTCACCCCGGCCAGGCGCCGGCGCAGGTCGCTGTAGCGCTGCGGGCCGCCGGCGAGGGCGTTGACGGCCAGGCTGGTCCACTTGTCCCCGATCCGGTCGAGGAGTTGGCGGGCCGGGCACTGGGCGAGGTAGGCGTCGAAGCCGGCCGCTGCGGCGGCGCGGCGCTGGGCGGCGGTCATGGTGGGCGACACGGGCTCTCTCCTTGCCGTGCGGTACGCACCTCGGGGTGCGTGCTTCCCCGTGGAGAGTAGCTCTCCTTAGGTTGGGCGGTGTTGGACGGCATGGGGCGGTGTTCCCCCCTGATCTCGAGGAGTGTGGTGTGGTGCGTGCCGTGGTGGTACGGGAGTTCGGCGGCCCCGGGGCGCTGGAGCTGGTCGAGGTGGCGCTGCCGCAGCCGGGGCGCGGGCAGGTGCGGGTGCGGGTCGCGGCGGCCGGGGTCAACCCGGTGGACGCGGTCACCCGCGCCGGCGTCCTCGCCGAGGCCGGGCTGATGGCGCCCCGCGCGGTGACGGGCATCGGCTGGGACCTGGCGGGGACGGTCGACGCGGTCGGGCCGGACGTCGCCGGCTTCGCGCCCGGGCAGCGGGTGGCGGGGCTGCGCGACCGCCTGGACGTGGACCTCGGCGCCTACGCCGACCACGCCGTCCTGGACGCCGACGCCCTCGCCGCCATCCCGGCGAACGTCACGTTCGAGCAGGCGGCGACACTGCCGCTCAACGGCCTCACCGCGCTGCAGGCCCTCGACCTGCTGGACCTGCCCGCCGGGTCGACGCTGCTGGTCACGGGCGCGGCGGGCGCCGTCGGCGGCTTCGCCGTCGAACTGGCCGCGCTGCGGGGCCTGCGGGTGGTGGCGCAGGCCGGGGCGGGGGACGAATCACTGGTACGCGGACTGGGCGCGCAGTGGTTCGTGCCGCGCACGGCAGGCGATGTGGCGGCGGCCGTACGGGAGTTGGTTCCCGGCGGGGTCGACGGCGCGATCGACGCGGCACTGCTGGGCGTACGGGCGCTGGGCGCGGTACGCGGACGCGGCGCGTTCGTCGCGGTCGCGGGCGCCAGCGCACCGGTGGGGCTACGCGGGATCCGGGTCGCGAACGTGTGGATCACCGCCGACGGGCCCGCCCTGGGCCGGCTCGCCGCGCTCGCGGGCGAGGGCCGCCTGACCCTGCGAGTGGCGGACACGCTGCCGCTGGAGCGGGCCGGGCAGGCGCACGAGCGCCTGGCGGCGGGCGGGCTGCGGGGGCGGCTGGTGCTGGCGCCCTGACCTCAGGCGGCGCGTTGGCCGTGGAGGAGGACGGGCAGCGTGCGGTTGGCCAACGCCTCCATGACACGGGCGCATTGCGAGGGCGCCATGCGGCTGGGCAGCTCCCGGACGGGGACGAAGCGGGCGCCGAGCAGGCCGCTGCGATGTTGCGGCGGGACGGTCAGGCGGGTGTCGTCGCGGACCGTGCCGCCGTCGAACACCAGGTTGAGGCGCTCCAGGTGGCGGTCGGCCGGGGTGAAGTCGACAGCGACGAGGTCGCTCAGGCGCAGGTGCAGACCGGTCTCGGCATGCAGGTGCCGGGCGGCCGCCACGTTCGGCGGCTCGTTCGGCTTCGCGGAGCCACCGGGCAGGATCATGCCGTCCAGGTAGTCCGGGTCGACGAGCAGGACCTCGCCGCGCCGGTTACGGACGAGAACGAGGCAGCCGAGCCGGCACACCGGCGGCTTGGCGAGGAGGCGGGGGTCACGCATGGGACAGTTCACTTTCTGACGGCGGCGAAGAGGACGAGAGAGAAGCCCGCACACCACAGCAGACGGGCCAGGAGTTCAGTCGTCATACGTGAGGCGCTCGTAGCGCAGCCCCTTGCGCAGCAGGTCGAGGATGCGCAGGAGTTCCAGCGGACGGGCCGAACCGAGCCGGACGAGGTAGTTGCCCGTCCTGCGCCCGTACTCCCAGTCCACGGCGATGGACGGCAACTTCACCCCGCCCAGGGCAAGCACGGACACGAGGTCTTCGACGACGGACGCGACCTGCCGCCGCTGCTCGGCGGTCACACGGGCGAGCGGGGAAGGCATCACCTCTCCCCCGGCCGCTTGTGCACCTCGAAGACCTGCCAGGCACTGTAGGCGTCACCGAAGAAGGTGAAGGACGCCAACTCACCGGAGTCCTGGCGCAGCCACTCCCCCGTGATCTCGTTACGGACCCGGTAGCGCTGCACCTCGGGGTCAAAGCGCACCCCGTACCCGTGGGTGCGGGGAACCTGATCTTGAGCCATGGAAGAACCCTCCGCGATCGGCGTTTCACGTTCTGTGCACATGGTGGCCCGGCGTCACCTAGCATCGGAAGCGGCAAACGACTTGACCTCGTGGGCGCGTTGTTTTGGAGCAGCCATGGTGAACATCAAGGAAATCGACCCGGCGTCCGGCCCCTGGGCCCCTTTCGCGGTCCAACTCCGCAACTCACGCAGGGCGAAGGGCCTCAAGCAGTTCCAGCTCGCCCGCAAGTGCGGAGTCAGCGCCTCGTACGTCTCGTTCGTTGAACTTGCACGTCGACCCCCGAGTGAAAAGTTTGCTACCAAGGCCGATGAAGTCCTGGAAACGGGCGGGACTTTGATGCTGATGTGGTGGCAGCACAAGCACACAGCCTTGGTGCCAGGCTTCCCCGAGTACGCCAACTACGAGAACCGGGCCGCAGAGGTGCGACTGTTCTCAATCGACATCGTGTCCGGACTACTGCAAACCCAGGCCTACGCCGGCGCCTGGGAAGCCGCCAACGTCAGGCGCGGAACCGCAACCTCCGAACAGGCGGAGGAGCGGGTCAACTTCCTCATGACTCGCCAGCAGCTTATGGCCCGCACACCGGCGCCGCTGCTTCACGCAGTTCTCGACGAGAGCTGTCTACGTAGGCCCGTTGGCGGGACCGAGGTCATGATCGAGCAGCTGCTGCACCTTGAGCAGTTCGCCATGTCTCCGAACGTCCTTCTCCAGGTAGCCCCGTTCTCCCTGGGCGAGGACCGCCCGTTCACCCTTCCCGTGATTCTCCTGACCATGCCCGACCGCAAAGTACTCGGATACACAGAAACCGAGCTGCGCGGGTACCTCGACCGCGATATCAACACTGTCCTTCCGCTTGCCAGGGGCTACGATCGGCTGCAGATCGAGGCACTGAACCAGGCCGCATCGATGGAGATGATCCGAGCGGTACGGAAGGACTATGAGGATGCACGTTGACCTGACCAACGCTGGCTGGCGAAAGAGCACTTACAGCGGCGGGTCGAACGGCTGTGTAGAGGTCGCTGACGGCTTCCCTGGCGCCATGCCCGTGCGCGACTCCAAGGACCCCAACGGCCCGGCCCTGCTCTTCTCCGCCACCGCCTGGCAGTCCTTCGTCACCGCTGTCCGCGCTGGCGAATTCGGCGCCTGACAGGCCTACTTCACTCCGGAGTGGGAAGTCGTCCCCATCGACTTCCCACTCCGTTCGCACAGCCTGACCAGGAGGCCCGCCATGGACCCCGCCCACATCACCACCTGGCGCAAGAGCACCCACAGCGGCAGCGGCGGCCAGTGTGTGGAGGTGGCAGACGGCTTCACCGGCATCGTCCC
Organism: Kitasatospora sp. NPDC034023; assembly: GCF_055575795.1. NCBI lineage: Bacteria > Bacillati > Actinomycetota > Actinomycetes > Kitasatosporales > Streptomycetaceae > Kitasatospora > Kitasatospora sp. NPDC034023. Next base: position 195,855 of record NZ_JBVIRY010000005.1, on the reverse strand, counting down.
GGTCCGTGACTCCAAGGACCCGGGCGGCCCGGCCCTCGTCTTCCCCTCCCCCGCCTGGCACTCCTTCGTCACCGCCATCCGCACCGGCGAATTCGGTACCGGCTGACGGTGCTCGCACGCCGCCGCCCCAGCCGGTGCGCACGGTGTCCACGGGTGGCCACGTCTGCGCGGCTGTCCGGGTGTTGGAGCGCCCCCGGGGGCCGGCGGCACGATGGTTGCTCGCTGCCGGGTCTGATGCGGGGTCCTGTGGCCGGAGGCCGTCTTCGTCCGCTGGTTGGCGCTCGGCGGCGGTCAGCTTGACGGGCACGGCGGAGGCGAGGGGCACGGGAGGAAAGCGGCCGCCCCTTCGGGGGCAGCGGGGGTGCGGGCCGGCACCAGGGCGCACCCGTCCCCCCGGTTTTGGTGGCGGTTCCGCACGCTGGCCGTTGACGCCCGGTCGACGATCGTGATCAGCGGGTTTCGAGGTTGTGCGTCATGCGTTCGAGGACGCTGACGGCGGTGTGGTACTCCTGCGCGGTGATGCCGGTCATGGACAGTTCGCGGAAGGCGCTGATCCGGTCCTCGACGGCGGCGAGGCGCCGGCGGCCGTTCTCGGTGAGCACCAGCCGGCCGGGTGCGGGGCGGGTGGCCCAGTCGTCGGTGAGAGCGGTGTCGATGGCGGCGGTCAGGGTGGGGAGGTCGGCGTTGGGTGCGAGGGCCGTGTGGACGTCGGTGTCGGCGGCGTCGGGCGTGTCGCGGATGACGTTGAGGACCTGCCAGGCGGTCCGGGTGAGGCCGAACTCGTCGAGCATGCCGTTCATGGAGCGGGTGAGGGCCTTGTCGGTGCGATTGAGCCAGTAGCCGATGGGCTTCACGGTGATGGTCCTTCAGTGAGGTCGGGATCGCGCGGGGCGGGCCGGGGCGGGGCGGGGCGCGGGAGCGGCGGCGGTCAGCGCGTGGTGAACGCGGCGGCGTTGTCGGTCGCCCATTGCCGGAAGGTGCGCGCGGGCGTGCCGAGCAGGGTTCGGGTGGTGTCGGCGATGGGGGCGGGGCCTGCGGACGCGGCAGCCCACAGGGCGAGCAGGGAGGAGACCATCGGGGCCGGCATGAAGCGGCTCATCTGCTGCTCGGCCTGCTCGTGGGTGATCGTGTCGACGCGGATGTCGCGGCCGAGGACCTCGGCCAGGACGGCGATCTGCTCGCGGAAGGTGAGGGATTCGCCGCCGGTGAGGGTGAGCGCGCGCCCGCGGCGGGCGGTGTCGGTCAGGGCTGCGACGGCGATGTCGGCGATGTCCTCGGGGTGGATGGGCGCGATGTGCGCCTCGGGGTAGGCGAGCTGGATCGGCAGGCCGTGCCCGATGAAGTGGGACCAGCCGAGGGCGTTGCTGGCGAAGGCGTCCGGGCGCAGGAAGGTGCACGGCAGGCCGCTGGCGGTCAGGGCGCGCTCGACGAGGAGGCTGTGCGAGGCCAGCGGGTCGGTCTCGGCGTCGGGGGCCAGAACCGAGGAGGAGGACAGCAGTACGACGTGCTCGACGCCGGCGGCCCGTGCGGTCTCGGCGAAGGCGTCGATGCCCTCGGGCTGGGGGTAGAGGAAGACCTGGCGCACGCCGTCGAGCGCGGCCGGGAAGGTCTCGGGCCGGCTGAGGTCGACTTCGGCGACCTCGACGCCGGTCGGGACGGCCAGCTCGGCGGGCTTGGCGCTGGCGGCGCGGACAGGAAGGCCGGCGGTGTGCAGGCGGTTGATGACGGCCTGGCCGACCTTGCCACGGGCGCCGGTGATGAGGATGGTCATGAAAACTCCCGGAGGCTCACGAAGCTTGCTCGAAGACATATGCATGATTGCATGCACGTAATTTCACGTCAACACATGCCTTCCAAAGCTCACGGACATTACGATGGGTGCATGACGACGAACGAGCCGCAGACGGCCGAGGAACTGCTGAACGCCGTGGGCCCCGCGTTCTCCAAACTGCGCCGCACCTCGCTGCTGGAGGTCGAGAACCCCGTCTCGGCCAAGGACCTGAGCCGCACCCTGGTCCTGAACATCGTCCTGGAGCACACCCGGGACTCCGACAAGGAGATCACCGTCGGAGCGGTGGCCGAACTCCTCGGCGTCGACCCCTCGGTCGCCAGCCGGATGGTCACCGACAACATCAAGGCCGGCTACCTGACCCGTGCCGCCTCCCAGCAGGACGGCCGCCGCACCGTCCTCCTGCTCAGCCCCGAAGGCGCCGACCTCATGGCGCGCTTCCGGCGCCACCAGCGTGCGGCGTTCGAGTACATCACCGCCGACTGGGCCGAGCACGACCGCCTGGAGTTCGCCCGCCTGATGCTCAAGTACGTCGGCTCCCTCGCCCAGTTGAACGATCGCCGCCCGGCCGAGGACGCCAAGGGATCCTGACGATCGCAGGCCCGGCCCTCGTCTCCCCCTCCCCCGCCCGGCACTCCTTCGTCACCGCCGTCCGCACCGGGGAGTTCGACACCCGGGAGTTCGGCACCGGGGAATCGGCACCGGGAAGCTGAGGGTGCTCGCACGCCGCCACCCCCGACCGGGGCGGCGGTGTGGCGGCGTGGCGGCTGCGGCAGGGAAGGCGGCTCAGTCGAGGCAGAACTCGTTGCCCTCGACGTCCTGCATCACCAGGCACGACTCGTTCTCGTCATCGGCGGTCAGCAGTTGCACGCGTACCGCGCCGAGTGCGACCAGTCGGGCGCATTCGGCCTCGAGTACGGCCACGCGCTCCTCGCCCACGAGTCCGGTGCCGACCCGTACGTCGAGGTGCACCCGGTTCTTGACGACCTTGCCTTCGGGAACGCGCTGGAAGTACATGCGCGGGCCCACCCCCGTGGGGTCACTGCACGCGAACCACGCACCCCGCTTCTCCGGCGGCAGTGAGAGGTTGAAATCGTCCCAGGTGGCAAACCCGTCCGGCGGCGTCGGTGCTACGTAGCCCAACACCTCGCACCAGAAACGGGCGACGCGTTCGGGGTCCGCGCAGTCGAAGGTGACCTGGAGTTGCTTGACCGATGACATCGGGTCACCCTAACAGGGGGGTTCGGGGGCTCTTCCGCTCAATTTCCGGTGGGGTTCCCCGGGTTGGCGGGCGAGCCGCGCCCCGGGCCCCACCAGCTCCCTTCACTGTCGCGTGACGGTCACCCACACGGCGTCCTGCCCGGTCACGACACCCCGCCGGACGGCGACGGGGGCGGCGGCGGTGCGCGCGGTGACGCTAGTGGTCGGCTTCCTGCAGCGCGGATTCCCCCTGATGGCCGGTCAGCGCAGGCGAGGGCCCGGTGCGGGGCCGGCGCCGCACGGCCACGTCCAGTAGCCTGCGCACTCTTGACTTCCTCCCCCTCGTGAACGAGGGGGATTCCCCTCAGCCTCGCGGCTGAGCCGCTGCGAGTGTGCGCTGCGGTGGGACGACTTCCTGCTTCACCGACGACCGCCCGCCCGGAGTGCTCCGTTGAGGTCTTACAGCGTCTCCACAGGCGGCAACCGCCAGCCCGGCGGCCAGGATGTTCTTCGCCGCGTTCACGTCCCGGTCGTGGGTCGTCCCGCAGTCACACGTCCACTCACGGACGTTGAGCGGCATCCTGCCTCGCAAGATACCGCAGGCACTGCACAGCTTGGAGGAGGGAAACCAGCGGTCGATCACCACGAGCTCCCGCCCGTACCAGACCGCTTTGTACTCCAGCATGCTCCGCAGTTCCGACCACGACGCATCGGCGATCGCGCGAGCCAGAGTACGGTTCCTCAGCATGTTCCGCACGGTCAGGTCCTCGATCACGAGCGTTTGGTTCTCACGCACGAGAGCGGTGGTGACCGTGTGTAGGAAGTCCCTGCGACGGTCGGCGATCCGGACATGCGCCCGGCCGACCTTCAACCGGGCCTTGTCCCGGTTCTTCGATCCCTTGGCCTTGCGCGCAAGATCCCGCTGAGCCTTCGCGAGGCGCTGCCGGTCATTCCGCTCATGCCTCGGGTTGCGGATCTTCCCGCGCCCGTCCGTCAGACCTTCGATCGGTCTGGACAGGACGAGCAGCGACGCTATGCCCGCATCGATACCGACAGCGGCGTTCGTCACCGGCATCGGCGCCGGGCGGTCGTCGCACAGCACCGACACGAACCAGCGTCCGGCCGAGTCCTGCGACACGGTGACCATGGTCGGTGTACTGCCCTCGGGCAGAGGCCGGGACCACACGATGCGCAGAGGCTCGGCCATCTTCGCCAGCGTCAGCCGACCGTCCCGCCACCGAAACGCGGAGGACGTGTACTCGGCGGACTTGCAGGACTTCTTCCGGGACTTGAAACGCGGGTACTTCCCCCGTTTCCCCCAGAAGTTGACGAACGCACCCTGCAAGTGCCGCAGCGCCTGCTGCAATGGAACGGAGGAAACCTCGCAGAGGTAGGCCAGTTCCTCGGTCTTCTTCCATGCCGTCAGCATCGCACTGGTGGCGTTGTAGTTGACGCGCTCCTGCCGCTGCTGCCACGCGTCCGTACGCGCCTGCAGCGCCAGGTTGTAGACCTTCCGCACGCACCCGAACGTGCGCGACAGCTCAGCCGCCTGCGCATCGGTCGGATAGAAACGGAACTTGAACGCCCGCTTCACGGAAGCGGTCCGCACGAATCACACGATACATCATCAGATTGTGACCATTTGCTGGCGGTTGGTAACCGGCGGTCCGTCTCTACGACGACCCGCCGTCCCCTGCCCCGCTACGCGGGCGGTCCGTTTCCTCCCCCGGCTGAAGCCGGGGGTATCCCCGGAGACATCCGATGACGCGCCCTTGGATCATGCCGGTACTGCTCCTGCTGTGCGGCTCGGTCGTCGCGGCCGGGCTGGCCTCCCGGGGCAGCCTCGGGCCGGCGGCGGCCTTCCTGCTGGTGTTCGTGCTGTGCGCGCTCGTGAACTCGCCGCTGGTCTTCCCGCGTTCGGTGAGCGTGGCGCAGGCGCAGCGGCGCAGCGCGGCCGACGGGCGGCCGGTGGTCCTGTGGCGGCCGGGCTGCAGGTACTGCCTGCGGTTGCGGTTGCGGCTGGGCCGCGATGCGCGCCGGGTGCACTGGGTGGACATCTGGCGCGATCCCGAGGGGGCGGCGGCCGCGCGGGCGGTGAACGAGGGCAACGAGACGGTGCCGACGGTCTTCGTGGCGGGGCGGGCGCACACCAATCCCCCGGTGGAGTGGGTGCGCGCGCAGCTGTCCGTGCGCGGGTGAGCGGAGCCGGCGGGGGTCCGCGCCCTCGGTGTCTCGTCAGGCCTGCGTGGCGAGGAGGGTGTCGGTGGCGGTGACGGTGGCGCCCAGGTCGCGGAAGGTGTGGAGGGCGGCGGTGTGGGCGGGGGCGGACAGGGCGGTGACGGCGTCCTCGGCGACGGTGGTGGGGTAGCCGAGGGTGACGGCGGTGCGGACGGTCTCGCCGACGCCGTACTCGGTGGTGATGCCCGCGACGACGAGGGCGGTGGCGCCGAGGCGGCGCAGGCGGTCGGCGAGGTCGGTGCCCTCGAAGGCGTCGATGCCGTACTTGGTGACGACCTCGTTGCCGGGGCGGGCGTCCACCTCGGGCGCGAAGCGGTTGGCGTGGGAGTCGGGGCCGCCGTCGCTGCCGTCGATGCGGGCGTAGCGGACCAGGACGACGGGCAGGCCGGCCGTTTCGAAGGCGGTTTTCAGGCGGGCGGCGGAGCGGACCACGGCGGTGCCGGTCAGTGGGGCGGATGGGCGGTTGACGATCCAGTGCTGGAGGTCGACCAGGACCAGGACGGTGCCGGGGGCGAGGGCGGCGGGGCTGTCGGGGGTGTCGGTCATCGGGGTTCCTCGGGGTGGCGGGCGGCGCGGGCCGGGGTTGGGTCGGTGTCGCGCAGGGCGGCGGTGGAGCGTTCCAGGAGGTCGCGCAGCTGGGCCTGTTCGGTGGTGTCGAGGGCGTCGGCGAGGCGCTGTTCGACGGCGCGGGCCAGGGTGTCGGCCTTCCTGGTCAGGGTGCGGCCGGAGCGGGTGAGCGTGGCCACGAGGACCTTCCGGTGGACGCTGGAGGTCTCGCGGGTGATGAGGCCCTTGTGTTCCAGGTTGGCGAGGACCGTCGTCATGGTCTGCGGCGTGACCATGCACGCGCGGGCGAGCTGGGCGCCGGACAGGCCGGTGGTGGACTGCTGCAGGACGAGCAGGGCGACGTACTGGGGGACCGTCAGGTCGACGGTGCGCAGCACGCGGGTCTTCTCGCCGATGAGTGCCTGTTCGGCCCGTTTGATGGCGTGGCCCAGGCGGTCGTGGAGGTCGGGCGGGGCCTGGGCCGGGCCGTCGGTGCCGCTGCTGGTGCCGGTGTCGGTGTCGGTGTCGGTGTCGGTCATGGTGATCGCATCCCTGGCCGCTCCCCGGTCCTAGGCTGTTCGGGCTTTACGTTATATCAGTGGCCTGACACTGTGCCAGGTGGGGAGTCGGCGGGTACGTCCCGTGGGCCGGGGTGCGAATCCGGTGGCATCGGCGGCTCGTGGGCGGGGAGACTGCGGGGATGGAGACTCCTGTTCCGGACCTGCGCGTGCGCAGCGTCGTGCCCGACTACGCGGGCATGCATCCCCTGGTCGCCGAGCTGGTGCTGCCCGAGGGCGCGTCGATGTCCGTCATGAGCGCGCTGGAGACCTCCCGCGAGCTGATCCGGCATTCCTTCTACCGGTACGAGTTCGCCACCGTGGCCGTCACCCACTCCCTGTCGGCCCTGGAGCAGGTCCTGGCGGGGCGGCTGGCCGACGAGGACGCCCCGTTGCGGGAGCTGGTCCGGCGGGCCGGCGACGCGGGGCTCGTCCCGGCGTACCTGGCCGGGGAGTTGGAGCGCGCGGTGCGGCTGCGTGAGCGGATCGCGCAGGGTGCCGTGAGCAGCGGCGTCGTGAACCCGCTCAGGGCCGTCGACCTGCTGCGCGCCGTGTTCGACACGGTCGCCCTGCTGCTGGGCCCGCCGTCGCAGGCGGGGCCGGCTGCTGGGGAGCCCGGTCCGGGCGAGCCGCAGGAGCGCCTGGCCCGTCTGTGGGAGGAGCACCGGCAGGCCCCGTTCCCGGAGAGCTTTCGCGGCGTGGACATCGACGGCGCGGACCTGATCCAACTGGACGCCGACGTGGCCGGCCTCGTCCGGCGGGAGCTGGGCGGCGGACTCGACGCCGACGGCGTCGCCGTCCTGTGGGCGTGCATCGCCGGCCTCGGCAGGGCCGTGCCCGTGCTCGACGAGGAGTACTGCGCCGCCTACTTCACCCGGCTGCACACCATGGCCGATCTCGTGGCGGCCCGCCACCTGCCCCCGGCGGCCGCCTGACGCCCGGCACCCGGCACCCGACGCCTGACGCCTGACGCCTGACGCCTGACGCCTGAGTGGGCGTACACGCCCGGACGGGGTCTCAGGACGGCGAGGACGTGCCGCCGGGCGCGGCGGGCTTGGTGTGCAGGACCTCGCGGGCCTGTTCGGCGGCGCGCAGGATGCTCTCGCTGATGAAGTCGAGGAAGCGGGCGACGTTCTCCAGGCGGTGGGCGGCGGGGGTGCCGGCGCCGAGGACGGCGACGCCTTCGCGGGCGGTGGCGACGAGTTGGTCGTTGGCGCGGGCGCTGGCGATGGTCGCCTGGTAGAAGAGTTCGTCGTCGACGATGTAGCGGTCGCGGCGGCGTTCGTCGCGTTCGCGGCGCACCAGGCTCTGGCTCTCCAGGAAGGCGATCGCCTTGGAGATGGAGGCCGGGCTGACCTGGAGGCGGTGGGCGAGGTCGGAGGCGGTGAGGCTGCCCGCGTCGGTGACGAACAGGCAGGTCAGCACCCGGGCCGTCATCTTGGACAGGCCCGTGCCCATCATGACGGTGGTGAGCGTCTCCTCGTAGTCGGCCACGGCCTCGGCGTCGCGGCCGTGGGCGTGGGGGGCCGGCTGCGGCCCGCGGGCGGCGGCGGGTCCGCGCCGGTGGGCGCGGCGTTCGGTGGCACGGTGGGCCAGGTCGGCGCGGTAGGCGGTGGGGCCTCCGTTGCGCATCACCTCGCGGGTGACGGTGGAGGTGGGGCGTTCCAGGCGCCGGGCGATCTCGGCGTAGGGGAGGCTGTCGGCCAGTCCCAGCGCGATCTGCTGGCGTTCCTGCTGGGTGAGTCGGCCTCCCGGCATCGCGGTCTCCTCGGTGGTGCCTCGTGGTGGTCCTTGATCCCCACGATAGCGTTCACCTCTCATCCATTGCAATGAACAAGTCTCATGCCGTTGCGCTACTGACAGAACCGTTGCAACACTTTCCCGCATCCCACCTGCAGATATGGCCGTCTGACGCAACGAACATGTTGTCGCTACCTGGAAAGCAACGTAGCGTTTCCGGTGTCAGAAAGATCGCCCGACCGGCCGGCCGAAGCACCGGCCGGCCGAGACACCGCCGGCCGAGACACCGGAGAACACCGTGCAGAAGTTCGACACCCCCGCCGCGATCACTGCCGTCCTGGACATCCGCGCCACCACCCCGCACGGCGACATCACCGCCCGCAGCCTCTGAGCCCCCGAACCCGACCGCCGCCCGCCCGGGGAACCGACGGCACGCCCGCACCGGGACCGACCGCGTGGCGGCACGGGGCCGCATGGGCCAGGCGCGGGCTCCGTACGGGTGGATTCGCCAGGACGCGTCCCGCGCGGGGGCGTACCCGGCCGGTCGGGCTGGTGATGCTGGCGTGGGTCCGCTCCCCCGACCCGAAAAGGCGCCCCGACGTGCGACGCACCCACCACCGCAGACTGTTCGCCGCCGCCCTGGTCGTGGCATCCGTGCTGGCCCCGATCACGGCGGCCCCCGCCACCGCGACCGCCCGCCCCGCGGGAGTCCACCCCACGGGCAACCACCGGTACGACACCCGCCACGGCGGGGACGACTGCCCGCCCGACGGGCTCGACCCCGACCTGACCGCCCGCCTGGACACCGCCATCGAGTCCGTGCGCCGCCAGGCCGCCATCCCCGGCGTCGTCGTCGGCCTGTGGATGCCCGGCCGGGGGTGCTACGTGCGCGCCACCGGCGTCGCCGACACCGCCACCGGCGCGCCGATGCGCACCGACTCCTACGTCCGCATCGGCAGCGAGACCAAGACCTTCACCGTCACCGCGCTGCTCGAACTCGTCGACGAACACCGCGTCGGCCTGGACGACCCGATCTCCGCCTACGTCGACGGCGTGCCGAACGGCGACTGCATCACGCTGCGCCAGCTCGCCGAGATGCGCAGCGGCCTGTTCCCGTACACCTCCGACCCGGACTTCATCCACGACCTGCTGAGCGACCCGCAGCGCTCCTTCACCCCGCAGCAGGCGCTCGCCTACGGCTTCAGGCACGACAACACCTTCGACCCGGGCCAGGAGTTCCAGTACTCCAACACCAACCTCGTCCTGCTCGGCCTGGTGGTCGAGAAGGCCGGCGGGCGCCCGCTCGCCGAGTTCCTGCGCGAGCGGGTGCTGCGCCCCTCCCGGCTGCACCGCACCCTGCTGCCGCAGGGCCCCGAGTTCCCGCAGCCGCACCCGCGCGGCTACACCGACCAGACGCTCAGCGGCGCCACCGCCGACGCCACCGACTGGAACCCCAGCTGGGCCTGGGCGGCCGGGGCGATGATCTCCGACCTGCACGACCTGCGGCACTGGGCCGAGGTCCTCGCCACCGGGCGGCTGCTCAGCCCCGGGACCCAGGCGCAGCGCCTCACCACCCTGCCCACCGGCTTCCCCGGGACGAGCTACGGCCTGGGCATCTTCGACGCCAACGGGTGGATCGGGCACAACGGCTCCATCCCGGGGTACGAGACCGTCACCGTCTACCTGCCCGCGCAGCAGGCCACGCTGGTCGTCGAGATCAACACCGACTCCACGGTCCAGGGCCAGGAGCCGTCCACGCTCCTGGCCCGGGCGATCACCGGGATCGTCACGCCGGACAACGTCTACGACGGGGCGGTGGTCACGCGGTAGGCGCACCGGCCCGGCGGCCCGGCGCCGCCCCGGCCCGCACGGGCGCCGCGGCCGGGGCCCGACGTGCGCTCCGCCGGGGGGCGTCCGGGCCGGTTCGGGCGCCGCTCAGCCCGCCCATTCCCTCCCCCGCGCCGCCGTGCCCGGCCGTGCCAGGTGCCGCACCGCGGGCCGTTCCACCACCGTGTACGTCAGCGCCCCCGCCCCCAGCGTCACCGCGAACGCCGCCAGCGTGAGAGCGGCCGCGACCGGGGCGGGGTAGGTGCGCTCGCCCAGGAGCAGCGGGCGGCCGTGGAAGAGGACGACGCCCTGGCAGAGGTAGAAGCCGAAGGAGACGCCCCCGAGCCACTGCGCGAACGGGCGGGCGGGGGCGGGGTGGTGGAGGTCGCGGTGGGCGGCGGCGCAGACGAGCAGGGCCAGCGGTACCAGCATGGGCAGGGTGAAGTCGTACGGGGCGGGGACCGCGAGGGTGAGCGCGTAGGCGGGCGCGACGAGGAGGGCGGCGGGGGTGAGGCCGGGGCGTGGGGCGAGGCCGGCGGCGACGGCCCGGGCGAGGAGCATGCCGAGGACGAACTCCGGCAGGCGGGCCGGCGGGAAGAGGTAGCCGAACCACAACTGGTCGAGGGATACCGGCAGTTGGGGGATCCGGGGCCGGTCGGGCAGCAGGGCGTCGTCGGCGGCGGCCACGGCCGCGGCGGCCGTCAGGGCCAGGGCGATGGCCGGCCGCAGGCCCCGGTCGGGCAGGCGGCGCAGCGCGCGGTGCAGGAGCGGGAAGAGCAGGTAGAACAGCAGCTCGCAGCAGAGCGACCAACTGGGCATGTTCATACCCGAGTTGATGTTGGGGTCGGGTGATCGGCGTGCACGAGCAGGAGGTTGGGCAGCCAGGTGCGCACCGGTGCGGTCTGGGCGAACAGCAGGAGCGCGGCCGCCCACATCACCAGGTGGGTGGGGTAGATCCGGGCCAGGCGCCGGCGCCAGAAGGCGCCCGGCTTCTCCCCCTCCCGGGCCGACCGGGTCAGGACGAAGCCGCTGAGGACGAAGAAGAAGGACACTCCGGCGTACCCGGCCTTGGAGGTGGCGTGGGCGAGCGCGCCGGCGAGGGGCCGGTCGGCGAAGAAGGTGAGGGGTGCCTGCGGGCGCAGCGGGTCGGCGGTGAGGAAGGCGTGGAAGAGGAAGACGGCGAGGGCGGCGGCGAAGCGCAGGGCGGTGAGGGTGGGCAGATGTCCCCCGGACCTGCCGTGATCGCTGTGTGCGCGCATGATCTGACTGTAGGTCACGGACGCGTGGGGGCCTGCCCGGGGCAGCTCGCTCCCCCGGCCCCGGGGAAGCCCCGGGGCCGGGCGGGTGCGGCCCCGGCGAACGGACGCCCGGCGGACGGCGGACGGCGGACGGCGGACGGCGGACGGCGGACGGCGGACGGCGGACGGCGGAACGGGACCGTCAGCCCCCGCTCGGGGCCGCGCCCAGGGCGGCGGGCAGGGCCTCGAGGGAGTGCAGGACGTGCACGCCGTCCGCCACCGGGGCGCCGTCGGCGGACCGGTCGAGCCAGAAGGCGTGCAGGCCCGCGTCGCGGGCGCCGAGCGCGTCGAGGTCGTACTTGTCCCCCACGTAGGCGACCTCGTGCGGGGCCAGGCCCAGGCGCGCGCAGCCGGCCCGGAAGATGCCCGGGGCGGGCTTGGCCTCGCCGTGCTCGTCGGAGCAGACCAGCACGGCGTCGTCGAAGTGGCCCAGCAGGCCGACGGCCCGCAGCTTGCCGCGCTGGTGGCCGGCCGAGGAGTTGGAGACGATCCCGAGCCGGTAGGCGGGCGCGAGCGCGGCCAGCACCGGCGCGGCGTCCGGGAACGCGGCCCAGGCCGCGTCGCGGTGCGCCGCGTACCCGGCGAACCAGGCGGCGGCCCGCTCGTCGGACAGGTGCTCGGCGTCGTCCTCGCCCAGGCGGGCGAGGAACTGCCGGGTGCGCTCGTACTGCTGGCCCGCGAAGGTCAGCTCGCCGGCCAGGAACCGCGCGTACTGCTCCTCCATGACGCCGCGCCACAGCGCCACCGCCGCCGCGGGCGCCGGGAAGCGGCCCAGCAGGCCCAGGTCCCGCAGGTGGGCGAGGATGCCGGTCTCCTCCGACCCCGAGTAGTCGAACAAGGTGTCGTCGACGTCGAAGAGCACGCCCCTGATCGGCACGATCCGTCCTTCCCGCTGTCCCCCGGCGCCCCGGGTGCGCCCGGAGCCGTACGGAGCCGTACCCTACGCGAGGTCCGGGCGCCGGGCCCTGGGCGGCAGCCGGGGCGCCCGGCCCCGGGTCACTCGCCCTTGAGCTGCTGCACCAGGCCGAGCCGGTCGATGACGGCGTGCCGCTCGCTGATGCGGTCGCCGACGAAGCGGAACAGGGCGAAGGCCTCCGTGCTGACGCGCTTGCCGGTGGCCGGCAGGCCCATCAGCGGGCCGGTGTGGGTGGCCGTCATCCGCCAGCGCACGACGACGTCCTCGCCCTCGCCGAGCAGGTCGAGGATCTCGAACGACGGGTCGCTGTGGGTGGCGTGCACCTCGCGGATGGCGTCCTTGAAGCCCTGCGGGCCGCGGACGTTCTGGTGCAGGCCCTCGCTGGTGACGAAGTCGGCGGTGAACAGCTCGTCGGCGACGTCCACGTCCCCGGCCTCAAGTGCCTTGTAGAGGCGGCGGACGGCGTTCTTGCGGTACTCGACGGTGGTCATGGGGGTCCCCTCCCGAGGCGGATGCCAGGCGAACTGCCAGGCGAATTGCCGAAACGGACTGCTGAAACGGATTGCCGAAACGGATTGCCACATGCGGTGGCAAGCGGATCGCCGAGCGACTTACTGAGCGATCCATCAGTAAGTTAACCTCTTACTGAGCGATTACTCAAGTAGTCGGGACGGCATGGAGAAACGGAGGCCGGGCATGGCCCAGGCGCGAAGCGGTCGGCCCTCGACCGGGGTACGGGAGGCGGTGCTCAAGGCGACCGAGGAGGTGCTCGGGGAGGCCGGACTGGCGCTGTCCACCAAGGAGATCGCGCGCCGGGCGGGCGTCGCGGAGTCGAGCATCTTCTACCACTTCGGCGACCGGCTGGGCCTGCTCCAGGCCGTCATCGGGCTGCACCTGCCGGCCTTCGCCGACGCGACGGCCATCCTCGGCACACCGGAGGCCGAACCCGAGGCCGACGCTCCCGAAGCCGACCTGGAGGCCGACCTCGCCGCCCTGCTCACCCGCCTCGAACAGTTCTACCGCCGGATCATGCCGATCCTCGGCGCTGTCCAGTCCGACGCCGGGCTGCGCGGGCTGCTCGCCGAGCGCGACGGCGAACTCGGCCCGCACCTCGCCCTCGGGGCGGTCGCCGGCGCCGTCCGCGCCCGCCAGGGCGCCGGCCGGCTCCCCGCCGCGCTCGACCCGTCGGCCGCGGCCCTCCTGCTCGTCGGCGCCGCCCACCAGCGCGCCCTGCACACCCATCTGCTGGGCGAGGCCGCAGCCCGCTTCCTCCCCCCGGTGGCGGCCCTCGCCCGCACCCTCGCCCCGGCCTTCCGGTAACCCGCCCTCCGGCAACCCGCCCTCCGGCAACGCGCCTTCGGACGACAGCCACGCCCGGCACGGCCCGCAGGACGGCGATGACGACGCCGGGCGCGCGCCCGGCCTCGTCGCGGAACCAGGCGCCATGAGCCGGGCCACGGCCCCGGCAGCGGGGTTGCCGCGCACTGGAGTTGCGCGTGCGCCCGGGCGGCCCCCCGGCGCCTCATCCGGCGCCTCCTCCGGCGCGCCAGGGTGCGATTCCGGCTGCTCAGGCGGGAGTCGCGGCCGCCGCGAGGAGGGCGTCGAGCAGGCCGGGGAAGCGGGTGTCGAGGTCGGCGCGGCGCAGGCGCACGAAGCGGTTGCGGCCGGCGACGCGGGTGGTGGTGACGCCGGCTTCGCGCAGGACGCGCATGTGGTGGGAGACGGTCGACTTGTGCAGGTGTTCCAGGCCGAGGCCGCGGGGGTCGCAGGAGTGCTCGGCGTCGTCGGCGTAGCTGAGCAGCAGGGTGAGGCGGACCGGGTCGCCGAGGGCGTGCAGGACGGTGACGAGGTCGATGTCGGCGGTGGCGGGCTGGGGAAGCCGCTCGTCCCCGCCCGTGACACTCGCGGCGCTCGTGACAGTCGTGGCACTCGTGACGCTCATGGCGCTCAGCCTCCGGGCCGCTGGGAATGACGGGGAATGAATGGTTTGACAATCATCCACCCATCCTCGAGTGTTTGACGAGCTTCAAACTGTTGCACGTCCATCCAACAATCTGTCATCGGGGGGGCTCACCCGTGCCCGTACGTCTGCTCCTGCTCGCCCTCGGCACCTTCGCCATGGGCACCGACTCGATGGTCGTCGCCGGCATCCTCGGCCCGATCTCCGCCGACCTGGGGGTGTCGGTGCCGGCCGCCGGCCAGCTGGTCACCGTCTTCGCGCTCGGCTACGCGCTGCTGGCCCCGGTCCTGGCCGCGCTCACCGCCCGCTGGCCGCGCCGGCGCCTGCTGCTGAGCGCGCTCGCGGTGTTCAGCGCGGCCAACGCGCTCAGCGCGCTCGCCCCCACCTACGGCCTGCTGCTGGCCACCCGGGTGCTGGCGGCCGCCGGCGCCGCCCTCTACACGCCGACCGCCAACGCGGTGGCCACCACCCTGGTCGCCCCCGAACGGCGCGGACGGGCGCTGGCGACCGTGCTCGGCGGGATGACGGTGGCCACCGCCCTCGGCGTGCCGCTGGGCACCTGGGTGGGGCGCGCCGACTGGCGGCTGACGATGTGGCTGGTCACCGCCCTGGGCGTGGCCGCGCTGGCCGGCCTGGCGGTGCTGCTGCGCGACCTGCCCGCCCCCGCCGCCGCCCCCACCCTCGCCGCCCGCCTGGCGCCGCTGGCCCAGCGCCGGGTGCTGGGCGCGGCCGCCACCACGCTGGTGTTCTTCCTCGCCTTCCAGAGCGTCTACATCTACCTGGCCACCGCCGTCTCGGGTGCCACCGGCGGCGACGCCAACCGGCTGAGCCTCGTCCTGCTGACCTGCGGCGTGATGTCGGTGGCCGGCAGCTGGCTGGGCGGGCGCCTGGTGGACCGGGCGGGGGTGCGGCGGGTACTGCTGGCCGGCTCGGCCGTGGCGGCGGGCGCGTTCGCCGCACTGCCGTGGCTGGGGCGCAGCATGCCGGGGGCGCTGGTGTACGCGATGGTGGTGCCGCTGGCGGGGTGGGCGGTGTCGGTGGCGCTGCCGCACCGGTTGGCGTCGATCGATCCGGCGAGCGCGCCGCTGCTGATCTCGCTGAACAGCAGTGCGCTGTACCTGGGGACGGCGGCCGGGGGTGCGGTGGGGTCGGCGGCGGTCGCGGTGCTGGGCGGGCGGTGGTTCCCGCTGGCGGCGGCGGTGCTGGCGGTGGCGGCGTGCGTGGTGGCGGCGGCGACCACGCGCGACGAGCGCCGGGCCGGGCCCGTGGTGGCGGCGGTGCCGGTACGGCCCTGAGCGGCCGGGTACGGCTGAGCGGCCGGGTGCGGTGCCGGGCGGTCGTGCGGTGCCCCGGGCCGGTGTCGGCCGGCCCGGGGCTGGGGCGGGTTCAGTTCCCGAGGACCTCGCCGACCAGGGCGCGGGCCTCGTCCTGGACCCGGGCGAGGTGGTCGGGGCCGTGGAAGGACTCGGCGTAGATCTTGTAGACGTCCTCGGTGCCGGAGGGGCGGGCGGCGAACCAGGCGTTGTCGGTGCAGACCTTGATGCCGCCGATGGCGGCGCCGTTGCCGGGGGCGTTGGCGAGGACGGCGGTGATCTTCTCCCCGGCGAGTTCGCCGGCGCCGACCCGTTCGGGGGACAGGCGGGCCAGGCGGGCCTTCTGCTCGCGGTCGGCGGGGGCGTCGACGCGGGCGTAGGCGGGGGCGCCGTGGCGCTTGGTCAGTTCGCGGTAGCGGGCGCTGGGGGTGGTGCCGGTGACGGCGGTGATCTCGGAGGCGAGCAGGGCCAGCAGGATGCCGTCCTTGTCGGTGGTCCACACCCCGCCGTCGCGGCGCAGGAAGGAGGCGCCGGCGCTCTCCTCGCCGCCGAAGCCGATCGAGCCCTCCAGCAGGCCGTCGACGAACCACTTGAAGCCGACCGGGACTTCGACCAGGGTGCGGCCGAGGTCGGCGGCGACGCGGTCGAGCATCGAGGAGGAGACCAGGGTCTTGCCGATGCCGGCGTCGGCGGGCCAGTCGGCGCGGTGGCGGTAGAGGTAGTCGACGGCCACCGCGAGGTAGTGGTTGGGGTTCATCAGGCCGCCGTCGGGGGTGACGATGCCGTGCCGGTCGGCGTCGGCGTCGTTGCCGGTGGCGATGGCGTACTGGTCGCGGCGGGTGATGAGGGAGGCCATCGCGGACGGCGAGGAGCAGTCCATGCGGATCTTGCCGTCCCAGTCCAGGGTCATGAACCGCCAGGTCGGGTCGGTGAGCGGGTTGACGACGGTCAGGTCCAGGCGGTGGGTCTCGGCGATGCGCGCCCAGTAGGCCACCGACGCGCCGCCCAGCGGGTCCGCGCCGATGCGCAGGCCCGCCGCCCGCACCGCGTCCAGGTCCAGGACGGAGGGCAGGTCCTGGACGTAGGTGCCCAGGTAGTCGTGGCGGGCGGTGGTGGCCGCGTTCAGGGCCCGCGCGTAGGGGACCTTCCTCACCCCGCGCAGGCCCTCGCGGATCAGCTCGTTGGCGCGGTCCTGGATCCGCCCGGTGGCCTCGGATCCGGCCGGGCCCCCGCTGGGCGGGTTGTACTTGAAGCCGCCGTCGCGCGGCGGGTTGTGCGAGGGGGTGACCACGATGCCGTCGGCCAGCGCGCGGGGGCTGCGCCGGTTGTGGGCGAGGATCGCGTGGGAGACCGCCGGGGTGGGGGTGTAGCCGTCGGCGGCGTCGATCAGCACGTGCACGCCGTTGGCGGCCAGCACCTCCAGGGCGGTGACCTTGGCCGGCTCCGAGAGGGCGTGGGTGTCCGCGCCCAGGAACAGCGGCCCGCCGACGCCCTGTTCGGCGCGGTACTCGCAGATCGCCTGCGTGGTCGCGGCGATGTGGTCCTCGTTGAACGCCGCGTCCAGCGACGAGCCCCGGTGCCCCGAGGTCCCGAACGCCACCCGCTGCCCGGGCTCCTGCGGATCCGGGTGCAGCGCGTAGTACGCCGTCACCAGCCGCGCCACGTCCACCAGGTCACCGGGCTGCGCCGGCTGCCCGGCCCGTGCGTGTGCCATCCGTCTACTCCCGCCGATTTGCGACTTGTGTGCCGTACCCGTCCTTGCCCGTGCTCACCGATCGTAGCCAGAACGCGACGGTGCCCCGAACCGCGGCAGGCGGTCCGGGGCACGGCGGCACAACTCTTTCCCGCGGGATCAGCCGGGCAGCTGCTGGCGGTAGTCGTCCAGGACGGGCGCGGTGGTGGTGGCGAGGAACTCCGTCACCGTGTACGCGGTCAGCCCGGCGACCACGAACGGGTCGGTGGCCACCAGCGCCTCGATCGCGGCCCGGTCCTCCCCCACCGCCAGGATGATCCCGCCCTCGCGCGGAACCTTGCGCCCCGAGGCGAGGAAGGTGCCCGCCGCGTAGTGCGCCTCCAGCCACGCGACGTGCTGCGCCAGCGCGGCGTCGATCTGCTCCAGCGGTGCGGTGTAGCTCAGCTCGAGAATGAACATGCGCCCAGGCTAGTCCGGCCGCCGCCAGGGCTTCCCGCCGGCGGCCCCTTCCCCGGGCCCCGGGAGGGTGCCGACCCCAATCCTGCCAGGTCAGGCAAGGTTTCGGTAGGACGCAGCGCACCCCGTTTTCGTCTTGCCGCGCGGTGGGCGCGGCCCGCAGACTCGTGCGACATCCCCTCCCCCTCTCCACGGCCTGACGTGCCGTCGCCCCGCTGCGGGCGGCCGGTGCGTGGCGCCGTCGTGCCCGCGGGCCGCGTGAGGAGGGGGCGGGGAGCGAGCGAAGCGACGAAGGGGGACACACCCATGAGCGGGACGAACGTGCACGGGGACCTGGTGTTGAAGGCGCGCGTGCGGCTGCTGAGCCACAACGAGCGGGTGCTGCACGGCGAGGAGGGGCTGTGGGTGTACCGGACGCTGTTCGCGGTGAGCCCGCACGTGTACGCCTTCAAGCTGGCCCTGGTGCTGCGGGAGGCGGCCGAGGGCCCGCGGGTGGCGCACCTGCCCGAGGCGCGGGAGGCGCTGCTGGCGCAGGCCCGGGCGGCGGCGGCGAGCATCCCGGCCGGCGCGCCGGCGTACCAGGTGCGGATGTGGGAGCACACGGTGACGGACCTTCGGCTGACGGAGCAGCAGGCGGGGCGTGCGGGGCGGTAGGTGGCCGCGGGATGGTTGCGGTACGACAATCCCTTTGTGACGACTGATCGGAGAGATTCTTATATGAGCAGGTCAGGGCTGTCGCGGCGTGCGCTTCTCGCCGGTGCCGCCGCGGGTGCGGGCGGCGCCGTCGTCGGCTGGGACACCTCGGCGCGGGCGTGGGCCGCCGAGCCGGGCGCCGGTGTCGCGCGACTTCCCGCCCTGGACGGGGTGGTGACGCTGCAGGGGGCGGATCTGGAGCGGTTCTCCTCCGATTTCGGGCACCTGGTGTCCGCGGCGCCGCGGGCGGTGCTGCGGCCCGGCTCGGTGCGCGATGTGCAGCGGGTGGTGGCGTTCGCCGCCCGGCACCGGATCCCGGTGGCGGTCAACGGGCAGAGCGGGGACGTGGCGCAGGTCGGCGAGGCGGGGCTGGAGTCGCACTCCAGCTACGGGCAGGCCAACCCCCGCGGCGGGATCGCGATCGACGCGCGCGGCCTGTCGAAGGTCGTCTCGGTGCGGCCGGGGCGTGCGGTGGTGGAGGCCGGGGCGACCTGGGCGCAGGTGGTCGAGGCGGGGCTGGCGCAGGGCTGGGTGCCGCCGTGCCTGACGGACTATCTGCACCTGTCGGTGGGCGGGACGCTGAGCGTGGGCGGGATCGGCGGCGCGGTGCAGCACTACGGCCTGCAGGCGGACCGGGTGCTGGAGGTGGAGGTGGTGACCGGCACCGGGGAGCTGGTGACGGCGTCGCCCGCGCGCGAGCGGGAACTGTTCGAGGCGGTGCTGGCCGGCGGCGGGCAGGCCGGGATCATCGTGCGGGCGACGCTGGCGCTGGTGCCGGTGCGCGAGCGCGCCCACGTGTTCCAGCTGTTCTACGACGACCTGGACACCTACCTGGCCGACCAGGAGAAGGTGCTGGCCCAGGGCCGGTTCGACCTGCAGGTCGGCGACGTGGAGCGCAGCGCGGACGGGTCGCGGTGGCGGTACAAGGCGGAGCTGGTGGCGTTCGCGGACGCGGGGCAGGCGGTGGACCGGGAGGCGCTGCTGGCGGGGCTGTCGCCGGCGGCGGGCGGGGTGTCGGTGGTGGAGCAGGGCTGGCGCGAGTACGCGTTCCGGGTGGACGCGTTCGCGGGGTACCTGCGGGCGGCGGGGCTGTGGGGGCTGGCGAAGCCGTGGCTGAGCGTGTTCCTGCCCGCGTCGACGGCGCGGGTGTTCATGGCGGAGGCGGCCGAGGTGCTGACGGCGGCGGATCTGGGGGCGGGGCTGCTGCTGTTCTACCCGTACGCGCGGGAGCGGGTGCGGGCGCCGCTGGCGGTGCTGCCGCAGGAGGCGGTGGGCTGGCACTTCGACCTGCTGGCGTTCCCGGGGCCGGGGGCGGACACGGCGGCGATGCTGGAGCGCAACCGGCGGCTGTACGACCGGGCGGTCGAGCTGGGCGGCAAGCGGTACCTGATCGGGGCGGTGCCGGGGATGACGGGGGCGGACTGGCGGCGTCACTACGGGGGGCTGTGGGAGCGGGTGGTGCGGGCCAAGCGCCGTTTCGACCCGGCGGGGATCCTGGCCCCCGGGCAGGGCATCCACGCGTCCTGACGGGCCGTCGATCCGGCCCGCCGTACCGCCCGGGGCCCGGGGCCCGGGCGGTACGGCGGGCCGGTGTGCGTCAGCCGGGTGTGTGTCAGCCGGTGTGCGTCAGCTGATCTCCATCTGCGCCATCATCCCCATCGCCGAGTGGTCCAGCAGGTGGCAGTGGTACGGGTAGCGGCCGCGGTAGGAGTCGAAGGTGGCGTGCAGGCGCACGCTCTCGCCGGGCAGCAGGCGCACGGTGTCCTTGAGGCCGGCCTCTTCGGGGCCGGGTGCCGTGCCGTTGCGCTCGAGGACGCGGAACTGCACCAGGTGCAGGTGGAAGTTGTGCGGGACGTCGGTGTTGGCGTTGACGACGGTCCAGATCTCCGAGGTGCCGAAGGCCACCGCCGCGTCCACGCGCGCCGGGTCGTACACCTTGCCGTCGATCAGGCCGCGCGCGGCGCCCGGGGTCTCGTCGACCTTGAGCACGACGGTGCGTTCGCGGGCCGCCGCGCCGAGGGCGGGCAGGGTGCGCAGCCGGTCGGGGACGCTGCTGGGGTCGGGGGCGGAGCGCACGATGTCGAAGCGCATGACCTGGCCGACGTGTTCGGCGGGGCCCGGCGGCATGGAGTTGGTGAGGACCACGGAGGAGCCGATGGGGTAGCGGGAGAAGTCGATGACGACGTCGGCGCGCTCCCCGGGTGAGAGGTCGATCGTGTCGGTGGTGTGGGGGCGTTCCAGCAGGCCGCCGTCGGAGCCGATCTGGGTGATCGGGCCGCCGTCGGCCAGGCGCAGGGAGAAGAAGCGCAGGTTGGAGGAGTTGAGCAGGCGCAGCCGGTAGCGGCGGGCGGCGACCTCGGCCTTGGGCCAGGGGCGGCCGTTGGCGAGGATGGTGGTGCGGTTGAAGGGGTCGTCCATGCGGTAGACGAGGTGGCCGGAGGCGTCGAAGCGGGCGTCGCGCAGGGCGATGGGCAGGTCGTAGCGGCCGGCGGGCAGCGGCAGGGCGGTTTCGGTGGCGTCGGTGAGCAGGTAGGTGCCGGCCAGGCCCCGGTAGACGTGTTCGGATTCCGTGTGGTGGGCGTGGTCGTGGAACCACAGGCTCGCGTGGGGCTGGTCGTTGGGGTAGGTGTAGGTGCGGCTGGCGCCGGCGCCGAGCAGGTTCATCGGGCCGCCGTCGCTGGCGACGGGCACCTTGGAGCCGTGCAGGTGGACCGAGACGGCGTCGTCCAGCAGGTTGGTCTGGCGCACGACCACGGGCCGTCCGGAGCGGGCGCGGATGACGGGGCCGGGGAAGGCGCCGTTGTAGGTGAGGACCTCGGTGCGGTGCCCGGGCAGGATGCGGGCGAAGGAGCGGAGCATGGTGACGGTGTAGGTGTCGGCGCCGCCGTCGGTGGAGACGGGGCTGAGCACCGGGGGCAGCGGCAGCGTGGTGGTGAACTTCGGGGCCAGGGCGGGGCCGGTGTCCGGGCCCGGGTCGGGGGCGTCGGTGCCCGCGGGGTGGGTGTGGCCGGCCGCGGCCTGCGCGGCGGCGGTGTCCTGGCCGGCGGCGGCGTCCTGCGCGGACGCGGCGGGGGCGGCGGAGGCGGCCGGGCGTACCGCGGTGCGCACGAGCAGGACCCCTCCCCCGGTCGCCAGGGCGGCGCCGATCATCCTGCGTCTGGTCACCATCGCGCGTTCCTCCCGCATGCTGCTCCCCCGCGCGCCCGGCGGGTGCCGGGGCGGCCTGGTCCGGGGGTGATTGCAGCAGCGCCGCCTTGCGCGCGGCTGGGGTCCGGCTGGGGCGGGCGGGCGGTGCGGGAGTGCGCGGCAAGGCGGTGCGGGCGGGCGTGGCGCCGCGGTGGCCGGGGGTGGTTTCGGGGTGCGGCGGCGGTGAGCTGCGGGTGTTGCGGGCGGCTTGCGCGGCGCCACGACCGTGGCTCGGGACGCACTCGAGGAACGCTCGCGAGGCGGGGCAGCCCCGGGCCCGGTGGGCTCGCGGCACGCTCGGCTCGCACTCGGAGCACTCGGCTCGCGGAGCACTCGGCAAGCACTCACGGAGCACTCGGCTCACGGAGCACTCGGCTCGCGCAGCACTCGGCTCGCGGAGGACTCGAAGGACTCGAAGGGAAGGGCCCCAGCGTGGACCTGCGGTACTGGCTGCCGAGGGCGGCCGAGGTGGCCGAACGGTGGGGGGAGCGGTTCGGGCCTTTCGCCGCGCACCCCTCGCACCTGGTGGACGAGGCGGACTTCGCCGTCGCGTTCGAGCGCTTCGCCAAGCGCCTGGAGCACAACTACCCGTTCTTCCACCCGCGTTACGCCGGGCAGATGGTCAAGCCCCCGCACCCGGCGGCGCTGGTCGGCTACCTGACGGCGATGCGCTTCAACCCCAACAACCACGCCTACGAGGGCGGGCCGGCCACCAACGACATGGAACGCGAGTGCGTGGCCCAGCTCGCCGCGATGTTCGGCCTGCCCGCGCACGTGGGCCACCTGACCAGCAGCGGCACCATCGCCAACCTGGAGGCGCTGTACGTGGCGCGCCAGAGCCACCCCGGCCGGGGCGTCGCCTACAGCGCGCAGGCGCACTACACGCACAGCCGGATGTGCCACGTGCTGGGCGTCGACGGGTACGCGGTCGCCGCCGACGCCCAGGGGCGCATGGACGCGGGCGCGCTGGAGGAGCTGCTGCGCACCGGGCGGGTGGGCACGGTCGTCGTCACCTGCGGCACCACCGGGCTCGGCGCGGTCGACCCGGTGCACGAGGTGCTGGCGCTGGCGCGCCGGTACGGGGCGCGGGTGCACGTGGACGCCGCCTACGGCGGGTTCTTCGCGGTGCTGGCCGCCGACGACGCGCGGGCGGCGGAGCTTCGCATCGACCCGGCGCCGTGGCGGGCGATCGCCGGCTGCGACTCGGTGACCGTCGACCCGCACAAGCACGGCCTGCAGCCCTACGGCTGCGGCGCGGTGCTGTTCGCCGACCCCGCCATCGGCCGGCACTTCGCCCACGACTCCCCGTACACCTACTTCACCGACGCCGAACTGCACCTGGGCGAGATCAGCCTGGAGTGCTCGCGCGCCGGCGCCTCGGCCGCCGCCCTGTGGCTGACCCTGCAACTGCTGCCGCTCACCCCGGACGGACTGGGCGCCGGACTGGCCGCGGGCCGGCGCACCGCCCTGGCCTGGGCCGACCTGATCGAGGCCAGTGGCGAACTGACGCTGCACCAGCGGCCGCAGCTGGACATCGTCACCTACTTCCCCACCCCGAACGCCCCGCCCGCGCCGCCCGCCCCGCCCGCGCTGTCCGCGATCGACGCCGCGAGCGAGCGCGTCCTGCGCCGGGGCACGGCCGACGAGCACGACCCCGTGTACCTGAGCGTGCTGCGCGTGGACGCCGCCGACTTCACCCGCCGCCACCCGGACGTCACCGCCGACGCCGAGAGCGCCCGGGTGCTGCGCAGCGTGCTGATCAAGCCCGAGGCGGAGGCGTGGCTGCCGCGCCTGCACGCGCGCGTCGCCGCGCTGGCCGCCGAAGCCGCCGCCGAAGCCGTCGAACCGCCCGCCCCCTCGTACGCAGAACCGCCTGCCCGCCCGTCCGCCCCCACACCCGCCCCCACACCCGCCCCCTCGTCCGTCGCCTCGCCCGAGGAGAGTGTCCGTTGACCACCGCCACCGCCACCGCCACCGCCCGGCGGCCCGCCGTCCGCGCCGCCGTACGCCGGGCCCGCCCCGACGAGGCGACCGCCCTGGCCCGGCTGCTCGCCGACGCCTTCGCCGACGACGCGCTGATGCTCTGGGCCTTCCCCGACCCCGACCACCGCGCGCGGGTGCTGCCCGCCTTCTTCCGCGTCCACCTGGAGCAGTGCCTGGCCCACGACGGCGTCGTGGTCGCCCACGAGGACACCGCGTACGGGCGGCTGCTGGGGGCGCTGCTGTTCCTGCCCCCGGGCGTGTGGGAGGACCCGGGCCGCGCCGACGGCGCCGCCACCCGCGCCCTGACCGAGGCCATCGACGCCGGGCACCACGGCGAGTCCGCCCGGCGCCTGGCCGCCATCACCCACCTGCAGACGCGCCGCCACCCGCGCCACCGCCCCCACCACTACCTCGCGTTCGTCGGGGTGCGCCCCGACGCCCGCACCGCCGGCGCCGCCGAGGCGATGCTGAACGCCGTCCTGGCTCAGGTCGACGCCGACGGCCAGGCCGCCTACGCCGAGACCAGCTCCGTGGGCGGCGCCCACCTGTGCGCCACCCACGGCTTCACCCGCTTCGGCGAGGCCATCGCCCTGCCCGGCGGCGGGCCCCGCCTGGCCCCGATGTGGCGGGGGCCCCGGTGACCGCGCCCGCCACCGCCACCGCCGGCGCCCTGCGCCTGTTCAGCGCCGAGCGCATCGACGCGGGAGGGGCCGCGGCCCACCCCGAGGCCGTCGAGGTCCTCGCCTGGGCCCGCCGCTTCCTCACCACCGCCCACCCCGACCTCGGCCGCAGCGGCCCCGTCTGCCCCTACACCCAGCCCTCGCTGCGCCGCGGCCTGTTCCACATCGCCGTCCCCGACGGCAGCGACGGCGGCGACGGCGACAGCGGCGGCGACCTGCCGGCGCTGGTGGGTGAACTGCGCGCCCGCTACGAGGAGTTGCTCGCCGAGCTGAGCGAGGAGTCGGACCGCGAGCTGCTGACCGTGCTGCTGGTGCTGCCCGGCCTGGACCGGGCCTCCTGCGTGCTGGACGAGGCGCAGCGCAAGGCCAAGGACGAGTTCGTCGAACAGGGCCTGATGATCGGGCAGTTCCACCCGGGGTGTGAGGAGCCGGGCCTGTGGAACCGGTCGTTCCGGCCGCTGCGCGCGCCGGTGCCGCTGCTGGCGGTGCGCAAGCTGCTGGTCTTCGACCTGCCGTTCCTGACCGGTGACGAGGCCCATCTGAACCACTACCTGGCCCGTTTCGCGCCCGAGGTCCCGGCCCGGATCCGTGACCAGCTGGTCACCAGCGTCCGTGCCCACCAGCGGGCCGCCGCCTGACCCGCCCCCTCCCCCGCGCGCGCGGAGCCGGTCGGCGCCCGGCTCCGCGCGCGCCCCTGTTTCGGCCTTTCGCCGGGGGTGCCGGGCCCGTTCGAGACGGGCTCCTAGTCTTCCCGGCCTTCCCGGCCCTCCCGGCCTTCCTGGCCTTCGTGGTCTTCCCGGCCTTCCCGGTCGGGCATCGCCATGGTCGCGGGGACGTAGCGCATGCCGTACTGCGCGCCGATCCCGTTGACCTTGGCCAGGTCCATGCGGCCGTCGGGGGTGCGCAGGGCGGGGCCGGCGGCGAAGACGTCGGCGAGGTACTGGTCCCAGCCGCCGGGGGTGGAGACCTGCAGGCAGCGGGCGGGGGGCTGGGAGGCGTTGCGCATGGCGTGCGGGACGCCGTGCGGCAGCAGGGCGCACATGCCGGTCTCCAGACGGTGGGTGCGGCCGTCGTAGTCGATCTCCATGGCGCCCTCGAGCACGTAGACGAACTCGTCCATCCGCTCGTGCACGTGGAGCGGGACGTCGATGTCCAGCTGGTTGACCAGGACGGCGGCCCGGCCCTCGGTGTCGGCGGTGGTGGCCTTGATGCCGAAACCGGGCGGCAGTGGGACGCCGACCTGCCGGTTCTCGGTGGGCTGGAGGACGAAGAATCGTTCGCTGTTCATGGAGTTGACTCCCCCTCGGGTGTGGGCCGCGTGTGTGGCCGGGCGCGGCGCATCGCGGGCTGGGCGCATGGCGCACCCACCCCCTATACTGATCCGGAAGCGGATTCCGGTTCCGTTTCGATGCTAGGAAGGAGCGCGTACGGTGTCAACGCGATCGGCCGACGGGAGCGAAGCCGGCGGCGAAGGCGGGGCGGCCGGGGCGCCGACCGACGGCGGGACCAGCGGCGGCGGTGAGCGGCGCCCGCGCGCCGATGTGGCCCGCAACCGGGCCCGGCTGCTCGCCGCGGCACGCGCGCTGTTCACCGAACGCGGCGACCAGGTGCAACTACCGGACGTGGCACGGGCGGCCGGGGTCGGCATGGGGACCGTCTACCGCCACTTCCCCACCCGGGAGGCCCTCGTCGAGGCCGCGGCCGAGGACCGCTTCGCGGGGATCCTCGCCTTCGCCCGCGCCCTGGCCGACGACGGCGGCCCCGACCCCGTCCTTGGCTACCTGCACCACGTCGGCGAGGTCCTGGAGAGCGACCGCGGCCTGTCCGCCGCCGTCGAGGCGCTGCGCGGCACCCCCGGCTCCGCGCCGCTGGGCCGTACCCGCGCCGAACTCGAGGAAGCCGTCGCGGTGTTGATCGATCGCGCCCGCCGCGGAGGCACGATCCGCGCCGACGCCACCGTCGCCGACGTCCACCTCCTGGTCGGCGCGATCTCGGCCACCGTGCGCACCGGCAGCGGCCCGTGGCGCCGCCTGCTCGACCTCACCGTGCAGGGCCTGCGCCCCCGGTAGGCGCCCGGCCTGCCGGGGCGGCCGCCCGGTACGCGCAGCGGCCACGGCCGGTGCGCGGAACGGAAAACCGGGCGCAGGCGTTCGCCGTAGCGTCCTGAACACCACCGCCGGAGGAGAACTGGCGGCCGTTCAGGAACTGGAAAGCAATTGCTGAAGAAAATCTGGTCCGCGCTGCTGTCGACGGCCATGGCCGCGGGCCTGGTCGCCGCGCTGGGCTCCCCGGCGCACGCCACCGACTACAAGGTGACCGACTGGAACGTCTCGAACATCACCAGCCGGGGTGCGCAGCACGCCCAGAACTACTGGAACGTCATCGACTTCATCCACCGCAACAGCTACGGGAATGACACCAGCGTCCCGCGGCTGCGGCAGACCACCACCGAGCGGCACCTGATCCAGGTCCGGGTGATGGACGGCAACGACCAGCTCGCCTCCGTCTACCTGTGGTCGGACAACCTGTACGTGGCCGGCTTCTACTCCCCGGTCGCCAACCAGCACTTCGTGTTCGCCGACGGCCGTACGCAGCAGTTCCAGGACGCGCTCGAAATCCGCAACGCGCGCATCATGCCGAACACCGGGAACTACACCGCGCTGCCCGGCGGCAACAACCGGGAGAACCTGGTCCTCGAACCCGAGACGATCTACAACGCCATGCAGACGCTCCACCGGGCGACGGAGTACAACGACAACGTCGGGCGGGCCCTGCTGATCGCGATCCAGCTCTTCTCCGAGGCCTCGCGGTTCGCCCCGATCTTCGACAACATCCGCACCAACATCCGGGACTGGACCCACCACCCGCTGGGCGGCGCCAACGCCGACCTGGAGAACCAGTGGGGCCGGATCTCGGACTTCGCGAACGCGGTGGGGGTGCGGGGCGAGAGTCGGCAGATCACGGTCCTGGGCCACATCGTGTGGACGCTGACCGAGCTGGTGGCCGCCCTCGGCTTCGTCGAACTCAACGGCGGCCAGTCCAGGCTCTGACGGGCCGCGGGGGGCCGGGTGCGGGGAGTCGGGTGGTCCGGCTTCCCGCGCCCGGCACCCTCCGTACCTAGCGGGCCAGGCGGCCCAGCAGCGCGGAGGCGGCGGCGATGCCCGCCAGGGTGGCGGCGGTGAGGACGGCGAAGTCCAGCGGCAGGTGGGAGGGGGTGCCGATGAGCAGGCCGCGCAGGGCGTCGACCTGGTAGCTGAGCGGGTTGGCCTTGCTGACGGCCTGCAGCCAGCCCGGCATCAGGGCCACCGGGTAGAGGGCGTTGGAAGCGAAGAACAGCGGCATGGTGATGGCCTGGCCGATGCCCATCAGCCGGTCGCGGGTGAGCACGATCCCGGCGATCGCCATCGACAGGCAGGAGAAGAACGCAGAGCCGAGCAGCACCGCCGCCACCACCCCCAGCAGGCGCAGCGGGTTCCAGGTCATGGCGACGCCGAGGGCGGCGGCGATCAGCACGACGACGACGGCCTGCAGGACGGCCTTGACGCCGGCGGCGAAGGCCTTGCCGGTCACCAGGGCGGCGCGCGGGGTGGGGGTGACCAGCAGTTTGGTGAGGACGCCGGAGTCCCGCTCCCAGATGATCATGATGCCGTAGAAGATCGCGATGAACATCGCGGACTGGGCGATGATGCCGGGGGCGAGGTAGTCCAGGTAGGGGATGCCGCCGGTGGGGATGGCCTTGAGGCGGGTGAAGGTCTGGCCGAAGACCAGCAGCCACAGGGCGGGTTGGATCGCCCGGGTGTACAGCTCGGTGCGGTCGTGGCGCAGTTTCTGCAGTTCGACCGCGCACATCGCGGTGATGCGGGCGGGTACCAGGCGCCAGCCGGTGCGGGCGCGCGGGGGTACCAGCAGCAGGGAGAGGTCGGGGCCGGCGGCGGGGGGTTCAGCCGACGCGGCCTGCGGTGCGGCGGGTACGGCGGACATCGCCGAAGTCTCCTTCCGTGGCGTCGGCCAGGTCGCGGCCGGCGAAGTGGCGGAACACGTCGTCGAGGGTGGGGGCGTCGTGGCCCGGCGTGTGCGGGCCGGGGTCCTCGCGGCGGACCCGGTCCTTGAGTTCGGCGGGGGTGCCCAGTGCCCGGATGCGGCCGCGGTCCATGAGGGCGATGCGGTCGCAGTGGCGGTCGGCCTCGTCCATGTAGTGGGTGGTGACCAGGACGGTCATGCCGGTGGCCTTGCGGACGGTGTCCACGCGTTCCCACACGCCGGTGCGGGCGATCGGGTCCAGGCCGATGGTGGGTTCGTCCATCACCAGCAGGCGCGGGGCGCTGACCAGGGCCTGGGCGAGTTCGAGGCGGCGCACCATGCCGCCGGAGTAGGTGGCGGCCATCCGGTCGGCGGCCTCGGTGAGGTCGACGGCCGCCAGTGCCTGGGCGACGCGTTCGGCGCGTTCGGCGCGCGGGACGTCGAAGACGCGGGCGAACAGGGCGACGTTCTCCCGCCCGGTCAGCCCGGACTCGGCGGACAGCTGCTGGGGAACGTAGCCGAGCAGGCGCCGTACCTCCATGGGGCGGCGGGTGGCGTCGTGGCCGAAGACGCGCACCATGCCGGCGCCGACGGGCAGCAGGGTGGTGATCGCGCGGATGGTGGTGGTCTTGCCCGCGCCGTTGGGTCCGAGCAGGCCGAACACTTCGCCGGTGCGGACGGTGAGGTCGATGCCGTCCACGGCCCGGGTCTCGTGGCCCTTGCCGTGCCCGTGCCGGAAGACGTACTCCAGTCCCCGGCACACCACCGCCTGCGCCTGCTCGCTCATCGCCCCTGCTCCCCCGGCAGGTCGCGCAGGGCCTGCGCGACCTGCCGCAGCGCGGGCAGCGCCTCGGCCAGGGCCTGCTGCCGGTCGGCGGGCAGGCCGGCCACGGCCTCCTCCATCAGCGCGCGCCGGCGCCGGCGCCAGGCCTCGATCCGCTCCACGGCCGCGTCCGTGACGTACAGCAGCGCGGCCCGGCGGTCGGCGGGGTCCACCTCCCGGCGCAGCAGGCCCTGCGCGGCGAGCTGGTTGACCAGGGTGGACACGGAGTTCCCGGCCAGGCACAGCTCCTCGGCGGCGTCCGAGACCCGCAGTCCGGGGCTGTCCGTCACCAGGTGCAGCAGTTCCACCTGCGCCCCGCGCAGCCGCGGCTGTTCCATCGTGGCGCGCAGGCGCCGGCGGACCATGCGCTGGATCCCGACGAGGAGGGCGGACAGCTCGTCGGCCGGCGCGACATCGAGCGGTGCGAGCTGCGTCGCGGTCATACCCTCATTTTAGCTCTCAGTGAGAGCTATCCGTCGAGGGCGCACGGGGGACCCGGGCGCGCGCGGCCCGCGAGCGCTTCGAGGACGCGGGCGGCCTGCGGGTGCCATGACGTCGGGGATGCCGCGGACGGGGACGAAGCGGGCGCCGAGCGGGCTGCTCGTCTTCTGCGGGGGGACGGTCCGGCGGGTTTCGCGCCGCCCCCGCCGCCCGGGGCGGCGGGGCCTTCGGCGGCCGGGGCGGAAGTGCCGCCCGGGGCACTCTGGCGCCGCCGGAGGATCTCTGACAACATCTCAGCCGGCGTGAACGAAACGTGTGCCAATCGTTCACGTTGCCCGCACAAAACCGGTCGTAGAGCGTTGTCGAGAGATACGAGGCCTGCCATGAAGACCTTACGGACCCACACCTCGCACCTGGTGACGGTCGTGCTGCTGCTCCTGGGCATGATGACCGCCGCGAGCGCGCAGGCGCAGGCGGCCCCGCAGCGGCTCGCCGGCAGCACGACCATCTGCTCCTTCTCCCCCGTCCCGGCCGGGTGGGTCGTCACCAGTTCGTACAGCAGCTGGGGCTGTCCCGGCTCCGGCGTCTCGTACACGATCACCGACACGGCCGGGCAGACCAACCTCGCCATCTGCTCCTTCTCCCCCAAGCCGGCCGGGTGGGTGGTGACCAGCTCGTACAGCACCGGCAACTGCGCGGGCAGCGGCATCGCCTACGGCTTCCACAACGTGGCCAACGACACCAACGTCGGCGTGTGCTCCATGTCGCCGATCCCGACCGGGTGGGTGATCAGCAGCTCGTACAGCAGCGGCAACTGCGCCGGCACCGGCGTCGCCTACACCCTCCACAACACGGCCAACGACACCAGCGCCGGCGCGTGCTCCATGACCCCGGTCCCGGCCGGGTGGGTCGTCACCAGCTCGTACAGCAGCGGCAACTGCGTCGGCACCGGCGTCGCCTACACCCTCTTCAAGATCACCACACAGACCTCCGCCGTCGTGTGCTCCTTCTCCCCGCTCCCCGCCGGGTGGGTCGTCAGCAGCTACTACCCCAGCAGCAACTGCTACGGCAGCGGCGTCGCCTACTCCATCCGGAAGGCCTGACCGCCGGCCGCACGGACACACGGACGGCACTGTCACCGCGGAGCGCCGGCCGGACCCCCACGAAGCCCCGCCGCCCCGCCACCCGGGGCGTCGGGGCCCTCGGCGTCCTGGGCGCCCTCGGCGTCCTGCGCGCCCTGGGCGGACGCTGCCCGCGCGCGCCGCGCAGCCGCGGCTCGTCCATGGTCTGGCGCAGAGCGATCGGTCCACGGATCGGAGGTGACGGCTCCTTCTGACGGTGCGGGTGGGCGGGGGTGCCCGCTGCCCCGCCGGGGCGGGGCCGGGCGGGCGGGCGCCGGTCGGGGGCCTCCCGGCCGAAGGGGCCTCAGTTCTTGACGTACCAGGGGGTGATGAAGCCCTTCTTGGTGCGGTCGCGGGACCACGTCGTCACGCCGTCGGAACCCAGGGCGTTGATGGTGAAGTCGAGGTCGTCGAGCTTCTTGCTGAACGTCACCTTGCCGGTGAAGTAGCCGCCCAGCGAGTTCCAGTCGCTGTGGGTGGTGCGGAACCAGACGGCGTGGTCGAGGCCGATCACGAAGTCCACCCACTCGCCGGTGCGCAGCAGCCAGGGGCTCTCGCCGTCGCCGTAGGCGCCGCCGCAGTAGAAGCTGCCGTTGTCGAAGCCGAGTTTGCTGGTGCAGACCTGGGGGAGGTCGCCGGCCTGCGCGGGGGTGGCGGCCAGTGCGGTGGTGGCGAGCAGGGCGAGGGTGGCGAGCGCGGTTGCGGTCTTGTTCACGGAGGCCTCCGGCGGGGTGGGACGGGCAGGGCAGGGCCAGGGCAGGGGACGGCCGTGGCGTAGGGCCGGCGGTCGTCCGCACGGGCCTTGGGTGCCCATCCTTGCGCAGGGCTGATGCTTGATCAACTTCTGGTGCCGCAGGCGGTCCGTGTGCGGACCGGCCGTGTCCGGGAAGGCGTTTTTCTTGTCCTGTGCGGGAGTTGGCGGGCGTTGGGGTGAACCTTGTGGCCGCGCCGGCCGTTCCCGGCGGCCGGTCAGACGGCGGCGAGGGCGAGGGCGGGGGCCGGGGCGGGGCGGGTGCGGCAGTCGTCGGTGAAGGCGAGGGCGCGCAGGTGGTAGGGGCGGGCGGCGTGGCCGAGGGAGAGGTTGTGGCCGGCGCCGTGGGCGGTGACCAGGCGGGCCAGGCCGTGGGGGAAGGCGGCGGTCAGTGCGGTGCGGGCGGCCGGATCCAGGCGCCACCAGTGCTCGTGTTCGGCCAGGGTCAGGCGCACCGGGACCCGGACGCGGGCGGCGAGGGCGCTGTAGCGGGCGGGCCAGTCGGCGAGTTCGCGGGATTCGAGGGCGGGGACGGGGGTGAGCAGGGTGCGGGCGGCGTGGAAGGTGCCGGGCGGGTAGAGGCCCAGGGGGCCCCAGTTGAGGCGGCCGCCGCCGGCGAGGTCGTCGGGGCGCTCCCACGCGCCGGGGGTGTAGTGCTGGGCGAGGCCGTTGAGGTCGGCGCCGAGCAGGGGCAGGCGGGGGTGGTGGGGCCAGTGGGCGGCGAGGGTCAGGGCGATCTTGCCGCCGAAGGAGTGGGCGAGGAGTTGGACGCCGGCGCCGGTGGGGTGGGCGCGGGCGTAGTCGGTGAGGGCGGCGTGGAGGGTGGCGGCCTGGTCGGCGATGAGCTGGCCGTGCGGGAGGCGGTGGGCGGAGGCGCCGTGGCCGGGGCGGTCGAGGGCCAGGACGGTGTAGCCGAGGTCGGCGGCGAGGGTGAGCAGGCTGGTGTCGGGGTGGGCGGGGCCGGCGAAGTAGGCGGCGCGCATGCCGCGGCCGTGGATGGCGAGGATGACGGCTTTGGGTTCGCCGTGTTCGGGTTCGGCGACCAGGGCGGACAGGGGGATGCCGTCGGCGTCCAGGACGAGGGAGCGGGTGCGGGTGCGGGTGCGCGGCGGGTGGGTGCTCATGCGGCGGCCCCGGCGCGGGCGGCGTCGAGGGTGGTGAGCCAGGTGTCGATGTCGTCGGTGCGCAGCAGGGCGGTGCCGACCAGGAGTGCGGCGTAGCCGGCGTCGAGGAGGCGGGCGGCGGTGTCGGGGTCGGTGATGGCGGAGGCGGAGACGGGGGCGCGGCAGCCGGCGGCGCGGACGGCGGGTAGCAGGCGCAGGCTGCGCTCGAGGTCGCCGGGGTCGCGTTCGCGGGTGCGGATGTCCTTGTTGTTGACGGCGATGACGCACTGGTCGGTGTGGGGCAGGTGGTCGAGTTCGTGGTCGTGGGTGATCTCGACGAAGGGGGTCAGGCCCAGGCCGAGGGCGCAGGTGACGAGGCGGCGTAGGGAGGTGGCGGGCAGCAGGGCTGCGGTGAGCAGGACGGCGGAGGCGCCCATGGCGTGGGCGGCTTCGAGTTGGGCGGGGCGGGTGAGGAAGTCTTTTTGCAGGACGGGCAGGGTGGTGGCGGCGGTGACCTCGCGCAGCAGGCGGGTGGTGCCGCCGAACCAGCGGCCGGTGACGACGGACAGGCAGGGGGCGCCGGCCTGTTCGTAGCGGGTGACGAGGTCGGTGACGGTGCGTGGGCCGAGGAGGTCGGTGCCGTGGGGGTCGCGGAGTTTGACTTCCATGATGAGGGGGCGCTCGGCGGTGAGGAGGGCGTCGAGGAAGCCGGTGGGGTGGCTCATGCGGTGGCCTCCTGGAGGCGGGGGTGCCAGGCGCGGGTGAGGGCGGTGACGGCGTCGCGGGTGAGGCGGCCGGTGCGGTCGCGGGCGGCGGTGTCGATGTCGGCGCCGGCGTAGAGGGGGTGGTCGGTGACGGTGCGGTAGGTGTCGCGGTTGGTGGTGTCGAGGCCGCCGGCGAGGAGGAAGGGGGTGTTCAGGCGGGGTAGCAGGGCGTGGATGTGGTGGGGGTCCAGGCTCTGGCCGGTGGAGCCGATGCGGCCGTCGTCGGTGACGGTGTCGAGCAGGAACAGGTCGCATCCGGCGCGTTCGAAGGCGGGGGTGAAGGCCCGTTCGAGGCAGCGTCCTCTGGCGAGGTGGAGGACTTTGACGAGGACGGCGTAGGGCAGTCGTTCGCGCAGGTCGGCGACGAGGGCGGGGCTCTGGTAGGCGTGGAGCTGGATCCAGCGGATGCCGGTGGCGCGGGCGAGGCGGGCGAGGTGGTCGGCGTCGTCGAGGAAGGTGACGAGGACGGGTTCCAGGCCCAGGCGGATGGCGGTGGCGGCGAGGTCGGCGAGGTCGTCGGTGGTGAGGTCGGCGGGGCCGCCGGGGATGCCGTGCCACAGGCCGACCAGGGTGGGGCCGGTGTCGGCGAGCAGGGCGAGGTCGGCGCGGGTGCGGGCGCCGCACACCTTGAGGTGGCCGGGGCGCAGCGTGAGCCCGGGCGCCGGCGCGGCGGCGGCGGGCGGCACGGCCGGTGCGGCGGGGGCGGGTGGTGCGGCGGGGGCGGTCATTTGCCGAGTCCGAGCATGGCGGCGATGCGGTTGTACTGGATCTCGTTGCTGCCGGAGTAGATGGTGCCGGCGACGGCGTTGCGGACGTCCTTCTCCAGTCCGTACTCGGACATGTAGCCGTTGCCGCCGAAGACCTGGACGGCGGCGAGCGAGGTGGCGAGGTTGGATTCGCTGGTGAGGAGTTTGGCGATGGCCATGTCGACGGTGACGTTGTCGCCGGCTTCGAGGCGCTGGGCGGTGTCGTAGAGCCATTTGCGGGCGGTCTCGAGGCGGATCTTGGTGTCGACGATCTTGTTGGCGACGGACTGGTAGGAGCCGATGGGCTTGCCGAAGGACATGCGGGTCTTGGCGTAGTCGAGGCAGCGGGCGAGGCGGTGCTGCATCTCGCCGGTGTTGACGATGAAGGAGTAGAGGATCTCGCGTTTCATGACGTGGTCCAGGACCATGAAGCCGCCGCCGACCCGGCCCAGGACGCGGTCCTTGGGCACGCGTACGTCGTCGAGGAAGAGTTCGGACAGCGGGGAGGTGCGCAGGCCCATCTTCTTGATGGGGTTGCCGCAGGTCAGGCCGGGGGTGTCGGCGTCGAGGAGGAAGGCGGTGACGCCGAGCGCCCCGCCCTGGGGGTGGGTGCGGGCGTAGACGACGATGACGTCGGCGACGGGGCCGTTGGAGACGAAGGTCTTGGCGCCGGTGAGGACGAAGTGGTCGCCGTCGCGCACGGCGCGGGTGCGCATCTGCATGGCGTCGGAGCCGCTGTCGGATTCGGTGATGGCGTGGGCGCCGATGGCTTCGCCGGAGGCGATGCGCGGCAGGTAGGCCTCTTTGAGGGCGGGTGAGCCGAAGGCCTGCAGGGGGACGCCGGTGGAGGCGAGGGAGGTGGTGACGGAGAAGTTGAGGCCGCCGTCGCGGCAGGCGTGGCCGAGGCCTTCGAGGACGTACATGGTGGTGAGCAGGGATTGGCCCAGGCCGCCGTAGCGTTCGTCGAAGGGCAGGGCGAGGATGCCGGTCTTCTGGATCAGGCGCCACTTGTCGTGGGAGAAGGCGGCCTGTTCGTCGCCTTCGATGTGGCCGGCGCTCAGGTCGTCGCCGAAGCGGGCCAGGCCCTCGCGCAGGGCCTTCTGGTCGGCGTTCCAGCGGATCACGGTGTTGCCGCCTTCCTCCCGGGCCCGTGACCGGGCCCGGGGTGGCAGGCCGGCGTCGGGCGCCGGCGCTCGTCTGAACAGAGGTCCTCGCGGACGGAAGGTCTCGCCTGGGGCCTGTGGGCGGGCCCTAGTAGGCGGAGGAGGAGTGGGCGTCGAGCTGGTGGACCTCGTCGCCGCGCAGGGCCGGGGAGAAGACGCAGACCAGGCGCAGGTCCTCGTGGGGGCTGGCGATCAGGTAGTGGGCGTCGTGCTCGTCGAGGGCGTAGAGGCGGCCGGGGGTGATGGGGTGGGTGTTGCCGTCCATGTCGACGACCTCGCCGGAGCCGGCGATGCAGTAGCAGGCCTCGAGGTGGTTGCGGTATTCGAGGCGGGACTTGGTGCCGGCGTTGACGATGGTGTCGGTGAGGCTGTAGCCGAGGCCGTCGCCGGCCACCAGGAAGCGGCGGGACAGGCCGTTGCCCCATTCGACGGTCTTCACGTCGGCGATGTCGCGGATCAGCATGCGGGGTGTTCCTCTCGGGTGGTGGTGCCGGCGGGTGTGAGGGCGGTACCGGTGGTGGTGCCAGTGGTGGTGCCGGTGGTGGTGCTGGTGCCGGTGCTGGTGCCGGTGCTGGTGGTGCGTCCGCCGGGTGCGTCCGGGTGTGGGGGACGGGTGGGGCGGAGGTCGGTGAGGAAGGCGCCCAACTCCCCCACGGCGTCGAGGCCGTGGGTGTGGGCGTGCTCCAGGCGGGCGACGGCGGCGGAGCCGACGATCGCCGCATCCGCGCCGCTGTCGGCGACGGCGGCCAGGTCGGCGGCGGTCTTGACGCCGAAGCCGACGGCGACGGCGGTGTCGGGGGCGGCGCGGCGCAGCGCGGTGACGGTGTCGGCGAGCGTGTGGTGGCCGGTGGCGGGGGTGGTGCCGGAGCGGCCGTAGTGGGCGACGAGGTAGACGTAGGCGCCGGTGGCGCCGTGGGCGGCGTCGGCGAGGACCTGGGGGGTGGAGGCGGGGTAGCAGGTGGTGACCTGGGGCAGGCCGGTTGCGCGCATCGCGTGCTGCCAGGCGGGGCGCACGCGTGGGGGCAGGGCGTGGACGAGCAGGGCGCGGGCTCCGGCCTGGGCGATGGCCGAGGTGGTGGTGGCGGGGTCGCGGTGGCGCAGGCTGTGGCTCCAGTCGGCGAGCAGGGCGACCTTGAGGCGGGTCAACCGCGGGGTGAGGTCGGCGAGTTCGGCCAGGACGGTGTCCAGGGTGGTGCCGGCCTGGAGGGCGCGGGCGGCGGAGCGGCGGATGACGGGGCCGTCGGTGGGCGAGTTGGGGAAGGGGACGGCGAGTTCGAGGACGTCCACGCCGTGGGTGTCGAGCATGAGGGCGAGGTCGGCCAGGGGGGCGGCGGGGTCGCCGGCGTTGAGGAAGACGGCCAGGCCCAACTCGCCCGGGGGGAAGAGGGGTTCAGACACCGGCTGCCTCCTGGCGGCGGGCGCCGGAGGCGGCGCCGGGTGGGGTTCCGGGGCGGGTTCCGGGGCGGGCGCGCAGGCGTTCGGCCAGGGCGCGGGGGGCGCCGTCGGCGAGGGCGTCCAGGGCGGCGGTGTACGCGGTGGCCCAGTGGGTGTGGCGGCCGGAGGCGAGGGCGAGGGCGGCGGCGTTGAGGGCGATCGTGTGGGTCGCGGTGGGGCCGGCCTGGGCGGCGAGGGCGCGCAGGAAGTGGCCGGTGAGGTCGTCGGGGTGGGGTGCGAGGTCGGCGAGGGTGCCGGTGGCGGGGGCGACGGAGCCGGCGGGCAGGTGGATGGCGCCGTCGGGGGTGTGGAGGGTGTTGTCGGCGAAGGGCAGGAGTTCGTCGGCGCCGGCGTTGTTGTGGGCCAGCCACAGGGTGCGGCCGGTGACGTGGCCGGCGAGGTGGCGCAGCGTGTCGAGGGGGGCGGTGGCGCCGGCGCCGGTGAGCTGGGCGGTGACGGGGACGGTGGCGATGAGGGGGCCGAGGGTGTTGAGGGCGTGGCCGAAGGGTTTGAGGGTGAGGGGGTAGAGGGTGCGGGCGAGGCGGGTGAGGGCGGGCGGGTAGACGTGGGGGCCGGCGAAGGCGATGCCGTGGTGGGCGAGGTGGTCGGCGGTGGCGGTGTGGCTGGAGGTGAGGGTGATGCCGAGGCGTTCGAGGAGGTCGACGGAGCCGGTGGCGCTGGTGTAGGCGCGGGAGCCGGTTTTGACGACGGGGATGCCCATGGCGGCGGCGGTGAGGGCGGCGGCGGTGGAGAGGTTGAAGGTGGCGGGGCCGCCGCCGGTGCCGACGATGTTGACGCTGGCGGGGTGGGTGGGGCCGGGGTGGGGGGCGCGTTCGGTGAGGGAGGTGGTGAGGGCGGTGAGGGTGGCCGGGTCGGGCAGGCGGGTGGTGAGGCTGGCCAGCAGGGCCGCCGCCTGGGCCCGGTCGCTGTCGCGGGCCGGGCCCAGGGTGCGGTGTTCCAGCTGGTCCCACCACGAGCGCCAGGCGTCCAGGGGGACGGGGCGGCCGGCGAGGAGTGCGGTGAGGGCCGGGTGCATGGGTCAGCGGCCGGCCGTGGCGGTGGCCGCGGTGCGGCGCTGGGTGATGAAGGCGTCGATGGCGGTGACGGAGCGGAAGTTGTTGGGGTCCAGGTCGGTGTCGTCGACGGGCAGGGCGAAGTGGTCTTCGACCCAGGCGATGAGTTTGAGGACGCCGAGGCTGTCGATGACGCCGTCGGAGAGCAGGTCGTGGTCGTCGGCGAGCTGGTCGGGGGTGACGTCGGGCAGGAATTCCTCGATCAGGAACCGCTTGATCCGGTCGATGTTACTCATGGTGGCAACTCCCTTGCGTGGTAACGGAAATGGGACAGGGGTGGTGGTCAGGGGGTGGGCAGGACGGCTTTGCGGTCGACCTTGCCGGTGGCGGTCTTGGCGAGGGGCTCGTCGTGGATGGCGAGTTTCTCGGGGACGGCGGCGCGTGGCAGGTTGCGGGCCAGGTGTTCGCGCAGGGTGAGGGTGTTGAGGGCGGAGCCGGGGGTGCGCTGGACGGCGGCGTGCAGGCGTTTGCCGGTCAGCGGGTCGGGGGCGGCGGCGACGGCGGCTTCCAGGACCTCGGGGTGGGTGAGCAGGACGCGTTCGACCTCGGCGGTGTTGACGGCGACGCCGCGGACCTTGACCTGGAAGTCGGCGCGGCCGGTGAGGTGGACGCGGCCCTGGTCGTCGCGGGTGACGAGGTCCCCGGTGCGGAACCACCGCCGTCCGGGGCCGGCGCCTTCGGGCTGGGTGGTGAAGCGGCCCGTGTCGCGGGAGCGGTCCAGGTAGCCGGCCGCCTGGAAGGGGGTGGAGACGTACAGTTCGCCGCTGCCCGCGCCGTTGACGGGGGTGCCGTCGGGGGCGGCGATGAGGGTGCGGACCCCGGGCAGCGGGGATCCGATGGGCACGGGCAGGGCGGCGGCGGCGTCCAGGCGGTCCAGGCGGTGCCAGAAGCTGTCGTTGGTCTCGGTGCAGCCGTAGATGTTGTAGAGGCCGGCGCCCGGGAGCAGGGCGGGCAGGACGGCGAGGGTGCGGGCGTCGATGGCGTCGCCGGTGAACACGGCGTGCTCGACGCTGTCCAGCACCGTGGCGCCCGCGCCCTGCCCGGCGCCCTGCCCGGCGCCCTGCCCGGGGGCCTGGCCGGGGGCGTGGCCGGCGGCCTGGACGAGCAGGGCGTAGGCCAGGGGGACGGCCTGCAGGACGTGCGGGCGGTGGCGGGTCAGCTGGGTGAGCAGGTGGCGGCCGCTGAGGGCGTGGGCGGGGTCGATGAGCAGGCAGGTGCCGCCGGCGGCGAGGGTGGCCCACACGTCGAGCAGGGCGAGGTCGAAGTTCAGCGGCGCGTAGTTGGCGACGGTACGGCCGGGGCCGAGGTCGAAGGTGTCGTGGGCCCAGGCGGTGAAGCGGTCGACGGCGCTCTGCGCGAGGGGGACGATCTTGGGCAGGTCGGTGGAGCCGGAGGTGGTGAGCATGAAGGAGGTGCCGGCCGCGAGGGTGGGCACGGGTGCGACCTGGGCCAGGACGGGCAGGGCGGGGGTGTCCTGGCCGAGGGGGGCGAGCAGGCGGCGGGCGCCGGCCTGGGCGAAGAGGGCGGCCAGCAGCGCGGGGGCGAGCTGCGGGGAGGGCAGCAGGAAGGGGCGGCGTTCCATCAGACAGGCCAGGACCAGGGCGATCGCCGCGGGCGACTTGACGGCGAGCAGGCCCACCGGCTCCCCCGGCGCCAGCCGCAGGGCGCTCAGGCGCCGGCGCTCGGCCTCGGCGAGGGCGGCGAGTTCGCCGTAGCTGGTGGCCTGGTCGTGCCAGAGCAGGGCGGGCGCGTGGGGGCGGGCCCGGGCGTGGGCGGTGAACGCGTCGGGCAGCGGCAGCGGCGCCGGGGCAGCCTGGGGGGTCCCGGCGGTGTGGGCGGTCCCGGCAGTGTGGGCGGTCCCGGGGGTGTGGGCGGTCCCGGCAGTGTGGGCGGTCCCGGCAGTGTGGGCGGTCCCGGCAGTGTGGGCGGTCCCGGCAGTGTGGGCGGTCCCGGCAGTGTGGGCGGTCCCGGCGGTGTGGGCGGTCCCGGCGATGTGGGCGGTCCCGGCGATGTGGGCGGTCCCGGCGATGTGGGCGGTCCCGGCGATGTGGGCGGTCCCGGCGATGTGGGCGGTCATCGGGTTCACTCCCCCGCCGGGGCGATCCGCGCCCAGCCGGCCTTGACGGCGGTCCCCGCGTCGGTGGCGATCGTGAACCGCACCACCGTGGCGCCGTCGTAGGGCTGCAGGGTCAGGCGCAGTGCGGTACCGGGGCGGGTGGGGGCGGCGAAGCGGGCGCCGAGGGCGGTGACGCGGGCGGGGTCGGCGCCGGCGTGGCGATCGGTGATCTCCTCGGCGGCGAGTGCGACCAGGTGCATGCCGTGGGTGATGATGCCGGGGAAGCCGGCCGTGCGGGCGGCGGTGTCGTCGAGGTGGATCGGGTTGAAGTCGCCGGAGGCGGCCGCGTAGGCGGCGGTGTCGGCGGCCGTCAGGGTGCGGGTGAGGGTGAGCGGTGCGCCGTCGGGGGTGGTGCCGGGGTGGGCGGCGGGGGCGAGGGTGCCGTACGGCTCGGTGCGGGTGGCGCCGAGCAGGAGGGCGGAGGTGGCGAGGTCGGCGACCGGGGTGCCGGTGTCCGCCCGGGTGAGGCGGGTGGTCAGGGCCAGGCGGGTACCGCGGGCCTCGCGGCGCACCGCGCTCACCTCGACGGCGATGTCGAGGCCGCCGGGGGTGAGGGGGGTGTGGGTGTGGATGTCCTGGGCGAGGTGGACCACGCCGGTGAAGCCGGGGTCGCCGGCGGTCAGGGCGGTGACGGTGTGCTGGGCCAGGGCATGGGCGGCGACGAAGGGGTGCGCGGGGCACGCCCCGGCACGGTCCGCGGCGGTGAGGCCGGTGCGGGCCGCGGCGCGGTAGGCGTCCAGGTCCCGTGCGGTGACGGTCAGCCGGGTGCGCCGCAGGGGCGGGGAGGTCGTGGTCATAGCGGGGTCACCACCAGGGTCGCGTTGTGGCCGCCGAAGCCGAACGAGTTGGACAGCACCGGGCCCAGTCGGATGGGGCGCGCGGCGGTGTGGACGACGTCGAGGTCCAGGCCCTCTTCGGTCTTCTCGTGGTTGGCGGTGGGAGGAACGGTGCGGGTGTTCATGGCCTCGATGGCGGCGATCAGCTCGACGGCGCCGGCGGCGCCGATCAGGTGGCCGATGGCGCCCTTGGTGGAGGTGACCGGCACGCCGTGGGGGCCGAACACGGTGCGCAGGGCGGCGGCTTCGGCGCGGTCGTTGTGCACGGTGGAGGTGCCGTGGGCGTTCACGTGGGCGATGTCGGCGGGGGTGAGGCCGGCGTCGGCCAGGGCGGCGCGCATCGCCGCCACGGCGCCGGCGCCGTCGGGGCGCGGGTTGGACAGGTGGTAGGCGTCCGAGGTGGAGCCGTAGCCGGCGAGCAGCGCGTGGGGGCGGGCGCCGCGGGCGTTCGCGTCGGCGAGGCGTTCCAGGACGAGGAAGCCGGCGCCTTCGCCCATCACGAAGCCGTCGCGTTCGGTGTCGAAGGGGCGGGAGGCGCGGGCGGGGTCGTCGTTGCGCAGGGAGTGCGCGCCGAGGTTGCCGAACGCGGCGAGGGTGACCGGGGTGAGGGTGGCCTCGCAGCCGCCGGCGAGGACGACGTCGGCGCGTCCGCTCTCCAGCAGCAGCGCGGCGTGGCCGATCGCGTCCGCGCTGGAGGCGCAGGTCGTGGCGATCGTCAGCGCCGGTCCGCTCCAGGAAAGGCGCATCGCGATCTGCGCGGCGGCCGCGTTGGGCATGGTGACCAGCGGCATCAGCGGGGAGACCCGCAGCGGCCCGTGCCCGGTGTACAGGGCGGATTCGCGGTCGCTGGTGGTGCGTCCGCCCACCGCGTTGCCGACCACGATCGCGCTGCGTCCCGGTTGCGGTTCGGGGCTTCCGGCGTCGCGGTGGGCGGCCAGCGCGGCCAGGGTGCCGTAGTGGGCGAACGGGTCGAGGCGGCGGGCGTCCTTGGCCGGCACCGGGCCGGCGGCGGGCAGGCCGGTGACGCGGCAGCCCAGGCGCACCTTGTGGCGGGCCAGGGCCGGGTCGTCCAGTGCGGTGGCGGTGGAGCGCCCGGAGGCGACGGTTCGCCAGAACTCCCGGACGGTGTGGCCGGCGGGGCTGACCACGCCGAGGCCGGTGACGGCGATCGGCGGGCGGGCGGGCGGGGCCATGGCTTCCTCTCCTGTCCAGGCCGGGTGGTGGCGGGTGGTCAGATCAGGCCGGTCTGGGCGGCGGCGCTCAGGAACGCGTCGGCGGCGAAGTCGATGTCGGCCGCGGTGTGGCGGGCGGTGACCGCGATGCGCAGCCGGGCCAGGTCGTTGGGCACGGCGGGGGTGACCACGGGCAGGCCGATGACGCCGGCCTTGCGGCAGGCGGTGGCGTAGTCGTAGGCGGCGTCGTCGGTGCCGGCGATGACGGGCAGCACGGCGGTGGTGGAGTCCATGGTGGAGATGCCGGCCGCGTTCAGGCGCTCGCGCAGGCGCTGGGCCTGGACCTGGGTGTGGGTGACGCGTTCGGGTTCGCGGCGCAGGATCCGCAGGGACTCCAGGGCCGCGCCGGTCTGGGCGGGGCCCAGGGCGGCGGAGAACAGGAACGGGCGGGCGGCGTAGCGCAGGTGGCCGATGAGGTCGTGGCTGCCGGCGACCCAGCCGCCCATGGAGGGGATGGCCTTGGAGAGGGTGCCGAGTTTGACGTCGACGCGCACCTGGTGGCCGAAGTGTTCCTCGATGCCGCCGCCGGTGGCGCCGATGACGCCGAGGGCGTGGGCCTCGTCGACCATGAGCAGGGCGTCATAGCGGTCGCAGACCTCGCGCAGTTCGGGCAGCGGGGCGATGTCGCCGTCCATGGAGTAGACGCTGTCGACGATGACCAGGCGCACCCCGGTGGGGGCGGCGGCCTTGAGGCGGCGCTCGAGGTGATCGACGTCGTTGTGGCGGAAACGGGTCACGGTGGCCCCGGACAGGCGGCAGCCGTCGACGATGGAGGCGTGGTCGTACTTGTCGATCAGGACGGTGTCGCCCTGGCCGACCAGGGCGCCCACGGTGCCGACGTTGGCGGCGTAGCCGGAGCCGAAGACCAGGGCGCGCTCGCGGTGGGCGTAGCTGGCGACCTCGGCTTCCAGTTCCTCGTGCAGCGGGATGGTGCCGGCCAGGGCGCGCACGCCGTGGTTGCCGGTGCCGTAGACGTCGACGGCGGCCTTGGCGGCGGCGACCACGCGCTCGTCGCCGGCCAGGCCGAGGTAGCTGTAGCCGGACATCATGAGCAGGCGCTCGCCGTCGAGGTCGCAGTAGGCGCTGTCGCGTTCCATGGTGTAGGCGACGAAGCTGTTGCGCCGGGAGGGGTCGGACTCCAGTGCGGCCACCCGGGCATTCGTTGCGGCGAGCTTCGGCTCCAGGCGGTCCCATGCTCCGG
The DNA here is from genome assembly GCF_055575795.1 of Kitasatospora sp. NPDC034023. Lineage (NCBI taxonomy): Bacteria > Bacillati > Actinomycetota > Actinomycetes > Kitasatosporales > Streptomycetaceae > Kitasatospora > Kitasatospora sp. NPDC034023. The sequence continues at coordinate 152,956 of NZ_JBVIRY010000005.1, read as the reverse complement.
TGGCGTTCACGGGCGTTTCTCCTTCACGGCGTCACGGCTTCGGGGGCTTTCACAGGTCTCACGGCTACACGGGTCTCACAGGTCTCACGGCTACACGGGTCTCACAGGTCTCACGGCTTCGCGGGTATCGCGGGTCTCACGGCTTCGCGGGCATCGCGGGTTTTCGCGGGTTTTCGCGGGTTTTCGCGGGCGGTTCTTCGGCGGCGTTCCGGGTGGCGTTCCGGTTTGTTTCCGGTTTCCGTCCGGTTCGTTTCCGGAGGTTTCCCGGCGGGGCGTTTCACGGTGGCTGCGGGCGGGATTTCTCGAAGCCTTCACGCGGGCTGCTCAAGGATGGCTACATTTCTACGGCAGGATGCGCAAGGCGTCCGCAATAGCCGCTTCTTTGGCCTGCGGAAACCATCTGACGTGCGGAAACATTGCGTCCACGACGCATCGACCGGCCGGCGGGTATGTTTTCGCGGCCGGTGTTGACACCGCGCCTCGCGCCGAATGTATGGTCAAAATCCGCCGAAACCGAACGGCTGGTCGGCGGCGCATCCGTCCCGTTCCGGGTTTCCCGCTTTCCCATGCCGACAGCCCGGCACGGGCCGTCACTTCCGCTTTGCCTCAAGGGGGTTGGAGCTACGTTGAACGGCTTCAGGGAAGACAGTCCGTCCGGCAGATCGGGGGCGCGGCGATGCTGATCCGCCTCACCGGCCTGGTCGCGATCGAGCACGAGAACGGTGCCCCGCAGCACCTGTCCAGCGCCCAGGCCCAGGTGGCGTTCGCCCGCCTGGTCCTGGAGCGCTCCGGCGGCACCAGCCGCGACCAGCTGGCCGACACCATCTGGCCCGACGGCCTGCCCGACACCTGGGCCTCGGCCCTGCGCAGCGTGGTCAGCCGGGTACGGGCCTTCGTCACCGACCCCGGCCAGGGGCCCGGCGCCACCCCGCTGATCGCCCAGGGCGGGCGCTACGTGCTGCGCCTGCCGGCCGACGCGGCGGTGGACCTGGAAGCCGCCGCCTGCGCCGTCGGCGAAGCCGGCGAGGCCCTGGCGGCGCGCAGCCACGCGGTGGCCCAGCAGCTGGCCGCCGGCGCGCTGGCCAACCTGCGCGGCTCGTTCCTGCCCGACCACGAGGGCGACTGGGCGCAAGGGGTACGCGAACACGTCGAGGAACTGCGCATCAGCGCGCTGGAGACCGCGAGCCTGGCCGCCTCCGCCCTCGGCGAGGAACACCACGCGCTGCGCTGGGCCGACGAGGCGGTGCGCCGCGCCCCGTTCCGCGAAAGCGCCTACCGCTGCCGCATGGAAGCCCTCGCCGCCTCCGGCAACCGCGCCGAGGCCCTGCGCTGCTACCAGCAGCTGCGCCAGGTCCTGGCCGAGGAACTGGGCATCGACCCGGCCGCCGAGACCCAGGAGCTCTACCTCGCCCTGCTGCGCACCCCCACCCCCGCGCCCCCCGCCCCGTCGGCGGTACGGCCGGTGGACCCGGTCCTGATGGGCATCTTCGAACCCCTCGCCCTCACCCGCCTGCCCCGCCCCGTCCCCACCCCGGCCCGCGCCGCCTGACCCCGGGGCCACCCCCTCTCCCTCTCCTCTCCCCGCGTCTGTCCCCTTCCCCGCGCCCCCGACAAGGGGCGCGGGGAGAGGGGCACGCACCGCCGGCCCCTCCCGCACCCACCCGCCCGGCACCCACCGCCCGGCACCCACCACCGGGCACACCCGGCACGCGCCCCTCCCCCGCGCCCCCGGCCCGGCTCCCCCGCGCGACCGTCCTCCCGTCCGGCCCGGCCCGGTGGGCCCCTCCCGTCCCCACCACGCACCCACCCGCCCCTTCCCCGTCCCGCCCCCCGCGCCCCCGGTCCGCTTCCCCGTGCGACCGCCCGCCGTCCGTCCCGGCGGGTCCCCTTGCGCCCCTCGGGTGTGTTGCGGAGGTGTTGCGGTGGGCGTGGCAGATGGGTCGGGCGTAGTAGCGTCGGGGCGTGAAGTCGCGCGCACGGCGCGGTTTTTGACCATGGGACGGACGGGGGTCGAGTGTTGGGAAGGGGTGGTGGGTGTGGGACGGGCACGCGTGGCGGCGCGGATGATCGAGCACCCTGGTGTGGAGGACGTGAGCGTCCAGCGGGTGCTGGAGGCGCTCGCTGATCCGGCCCGCAGGTCGGTGGTGCGCACGCTCGCGCACTCGGGGGCCGATCTGAGTTGCGGTTCCTTCGACTTGCCGGTCGGGCGTTCGACCTCCAGTCACCACTTCAGCGTGCTGCGCGAGGCGGGACTGCTGCGCCAGTACTACGTGGGGACCACCAAGATGAACGCGTTGCGCAGCGAGGAGCTGGAGGACCGTTTCCCGGGCCTGTTGTCGGCGGTGGTGGCCGCCGCCGACGCGGAGGCCCTGGACACCGCACCCTCCTGACAGGTTCCGATGGTCCGTCAACTCCCGCCGGTGATAACACTCTTGCCGATCGCGGGCGCCGTTTCCGGGTGCCAGTTCCCGGCGCCGGTCCGCGGGCGGCGCTTCCGGGTGGCGGTGGGCGGGTGGCGGTGGGCCTCGGCCGTGGCGTCGGGGCCCTCGGGGCTCTCGGGGCCCTCGGGGAGGCGGGCGGAGCGGGGCGCGTAGGCTGTCCGTCCATGATCGGGAACGCCGGGACCGGGGACGACGGGCAGGGCTGGGCCGCGACCCTGCGGTGGGTCCAGGGCGCACTGGCGCCCGGTGAGCGGATCGCGCAGGTGACGGCGCTCAAGGGCGGGTGGACCTCGCGGATGCGCCGCCTGGACATCGAACGCCCGGGCGGCGACGGGCCGTACGCGCTGGTGCTGCGCTCCTTCGTCACGCCGTTCTACCGCCGCCACGCCCCGGCCCTGCTGGCCCGCGAGGCCGGCGTGCTGGGCCTGCTGGAGAACGGCGGCGTCCCGGCCGCGCGCCTGTTCTCCCTCGACGAGCACGGCGCGGCCTGCGACCACCCGTCGCTGGTGATGACGCACCTTCCCGGCGGTGTGCGCCTGGCCCAGGACGCGGACACCGGCCGGCGCGCGGACCTGCTGGCCGCCCAGCTCGCCGCCGTCCACGCCGTCGAGGTCGGTGAGCAGCGGCGCCCGCGCGTCTGGCAGGCGTGGACGGCCCCCGACCTCGTCCGCGTCCCCGGGCACACGCGGCGCCCCGCGCTGTGGGCGCGGGCGGTGGAGGCGATCCGCCGCGAGGCGCCCGCGCACCGCCCGTGCTTCCTGCACCGCGACTTCCACCCCGGCAACGTGCTGTTCACCGGCGCCGGGGAGCAGCTGGCGGTCAGCGGGGTGGTCGACTGGGTGGAGACGTCCTGGGGCCCGGCCGACCTGGACGTCGCCCACTGCTCCACCGCGCTGGCCCTGCTCCACGGCCCCGCGGCCGGCCTGGCCTTCGCCGAGCGCTACCGCGACGCCGGCGGCCGCCCCCTCGCCGAGGGCGGCGACCACCTGTACTGGCGGCTGCTGGACGCCCTCGCCTTCGCCCCGGACGCGGAGAAAGTCGCCGTCCCCTGGCGCGAACTGGGCCGCACCGACCTGACCCCGGACGTCCTGATTGCCCGTCTGGAGGACTACCTGCAAGCCCTGTTCGACCACTACGCCTGACCGCCCCCGCCTACCGGCCCCGGCCCTCCCACGACCGGAACAGGCACCCGCGCGCCGACGTTCGACGTGGTGCCCGACGGCCGGGCCTGCCCGCCGGCGAGGTCCGCGCGGCGGCGCCCCTTGACGGTCGAGGGCGTCCCGGTAGCGTCCCGGTCGTACGGCATCCTTGATCGCCACGGCTTCCGGGACCGCGCCGTCGGCGGCGTCGCTCACAGTCCGGCTTTCGGCCACCGGGCCGCCCCGCCCCCGTTCCCGCCGCCTTCGTTCACGCCGCCGTCGTTCCCGCCGGTGTGCTCTGCCGCGTCGCCATGCCCCACCCGCTCTCCTACCGCCCGCCCCCCGTTACCTATTTCGTGCATCGACGGACCGCTGATGAGGGGCTTGAGCACCGGCTTCACCCGAGCCGGAAGAGCTCTCCGTACCGTGGATGTGGCAGCTCGGTGCCAAGAAGGCAAGGCCGGACGAAAGCGGGATGGAGGAGCCTGCACGTGATCGACACCAGCAACATCGACGTCTTGCTCGGCCTGGACGTCGGCGAGGGCGAACATCACGCCACCGCCGTCACACCGGGCGGGAAGAAGGTGTTTCGACAAGCGCCTGCCCAACACCGAACCCAAACTCCGAGAGCTGTTCGCGAAACTCCAGGCCAAGCACGGAACGGTGCTGGTCGTGGTCGACCAGCCGTCCTCCATCGGCGCCTTGCCTCTGGCGGTCGCCCGGGACACGGGCTGCCCGCTCGCCCGTCTGCCGGGCTGACGATGCGGCGGATCGCCGACCTCTACGCCGGCCTCGCCCCGGCCACCCGGAGCTCGGACTCCTCGATCCGCGGCGAACAGCCCTCCAGGCGGGGAAACAAGCAGCTCAAACGGGCCTTCTCCCTCTCCGCGTTCGCCGCACTCGGCGACCCGGCATCGCGGGCCCACTACGACAAGAAGATCGGCCAAGGGAGCACCACACCCAGGCCCTGCTCTGCCTCGCCAGACGCCGGGCCGACGTCCTGTTCGCGATGCTCCGCGACGGAACCTTCTACGAGCCCCAACCCGCTGCGGCTGGGTGAACCCGGACCGCTCGATCAGTCCTCCGGCCGAAGCCGCTGACGAGCCGCCTCAAGCCGCTGGCCATAGTCAGGCGCAAACAGCTCAGGAGGCACCTTGTCGAGCGTTCCGGCGATCCGATGGATCGGCGCCCAGAGCGCCGGATCGTCGACAACGCGGCTGAGGTCCGTCATCTGGAGCTTCTCCAGCCAGTGCGACAGCACCAGTGCCTCGTCACTCGTGAGCTTGATCGTCACCTGGCCATCACTCATGCACACCCCTACGGCTCGGCCCGCCTGACCGCACGAACCTACTGGCCTTGGACCTTGACCGAACACACAGGAGCACCCCCCGGGCGGGTCGTGCACAATCCGGTTTCCGGCGTGGACGGCGTACGGATCCGGGCGCATGCCCGCACCGGGCGTCACGCGGGCGGGCCACCGCCCGGCGGCCCGCCCCGCCACCGGCCGGGGCGCGAGGGGCGGCGCGCCAAGAACGAGCGGCAGCCGGCGGGGCGGCACCCTGGGGCCGGTGCGCCGGGCGCCGAAGCGGGGCAGGGCGGGCCGGGCCGGGCCGGGCCGGGGGCCGGAACCCGCCCCGGCCGTCCCCACACGCTGCGAAACCGCCGCCGGTCCCGCGGACGGCCGGGGCCGCTCACAGGGGCAGCTGCAGGTCCTCCTCGGCGGCGGTGACGTCGCCTCCGAAGGCGCGGCGGGCCTCGGCGAGCGCGACGGTGCGGTCGGTGCCGGGCCAAAAGTGGGTGAGCAGGAGCCGGGCCGCGCCGGCCCGTTTCGCCCACTGCCCGGCCTGGGCGGCGCTCAGCAGGTACGGGTCGCCGGGGCCGTCACCGCACACGGTGGCACCGGCGACGAACAGGTCGGCGCCGGCGGCCAGGCCGGCCAGGCCCGGGCCGGGACCCGCGTCGCCGCTGTAGGCGAGGGTGAGACCCGGGGCACTCAGGCGCACGCCCGCGTGCGGGACATGGTGAGGCAGCGGCACGGTGTCCAGACGCAGCGGGCCCAGGCGGTGGGAGGCGGTGGCGGTGGCGGGCAGGGGGCGGATGTCGAAGACGTCGTGGAGGTCTTCGGTGGGTTCCATCGCCTGGACGCGGGTGACGACGCCGGGGGGGCAGTACAGGGGCAGGCGGGGCGGGCGGGCAGCGGCGAAGTAGCGGGCCCGGCACAGGGCGCTGAGGTCGGCGCAGTGGTCGGGGTGTTCGTGGGTGATGACGACGGCGTCGAGGCCGGTGACGCCGGTGTGCTCGAGCAGGCGGGGGAAAGTGGCGTAGCCGAGGTCGAGAACGAGGCGGTAGCCGTCGTACTCGAGGAGGAACCCGCTGGCGGCCCGGCCCGTTTCGGGATAGGCGGCACTGGTCCCCAGGACGGTGAGTCGACGCACCCGGCGATGCTCTCACAGACGGGATGACGCCCCGTCACAGCCCGAACTGCGGGCCCGGACTGCGGGCCCGGACTGCGGGCCCGGACTGCGGGCGTGGACTGCGGGCGTGGACAGCGGGCCCTGGCTGCGGGCGTGGGGCCCGGCTGCGGAACCGGGACGGGGAATCTTCTCGGGGGCCGCCGTGGTCCTCGGCGGCGGCAACCGCCGCCGGGCAGAGTACGACCACGCCACCCGCCAGAGCCCCCGATGACCACCCCGGCCCGCGACGCGGCCACGGACACGGACACGGACACGGGCGGAGCCGTACCGGGCCCGCGCCCCTCCTCCCCGGACAACCACGCACCACCGCCCGCCACCGCACCGTCCCCGCAGCCCGAAGCCCCCGCACGCCCCCAGACGCCCCCCGCCAGGCCGTCCAGGCCCTCGACACCCTCCTCGACAAGGCCGTCTCCGCCATCCCCTCCCCCGCCGCGCCACCGCGACGCCCGGCCCGCTCCACCGGACACACCACCGGAACCGGAACCGGCGGACACTGCCCCGGCCGCGCCACCGCTACCGGCATCGGCACCGCCGCCGGCACCCGCGCGCGCCACACCACCGCCAGGGTCGGCGAAGCCGAGTACGGCGCCCTACCCGGCACCACCGAACGCGGCCGACGCTCCCACGGCCAACACCGTCACCTCCGTCCGCCCCACCCGGCCCGCCGTGGTCGCCCGCACCCGGGCCGGCCACCGCCCCGCCCTGCCGTTCGGCGCCGCCGGCAACACCGCCCTTCCAGGCCACCGTCCGCCCCGTCCCCGTCATCCGCGGCCACGACCCCTTCGCCACCCCCGCCCCCCGAACCCGCCCTCCCCGACGGCAGCCCCGGCGTCCTCCCCCGGTACGGCGGCCCCTTCCGGTCCGCCTGCCCCCTTCCGGTCCGCCTGACCCCCAGCCCCGGCGCGCCACCACACGGACCCCCGCCCCTGCCCTCGCTTGCGCCCGCTCCTCCTCCCGCCCCTCCTCGGGGCAGGCACGTGGGGGCGGGGGTGTCCAGCCGGTGGTCGCCCGGCGGACGGAACACGGGCGGGCAGTAGGATCGGCGGCGTTGCACACCCGTACACCGCTGGTAGGAGGCTTTTCATGGCTCAGGTCACGCTGAAGGGGAACCTGGTCGAGGTCGGCGGCGCGCTGCCCGCCTCGGGCAGCCAGGCCCCGGCGTTCACGCTGGTCGGCACCGGACTGGCGGACACCTCGCTGAACGACTTCGCGGGCGCCCGCAAGGTCCTCAACATCTTCCCCAGCATCGACACCCCCACCTGCGCGACGTCGGTGCGCACCTTCAACGCCCAGGCCGGCGCGCTGGACAACACCGTCGTCCTCTGCATCTCCGCCGACCTGCCCTTCGCGCAGGCCCGGTTCTGCGGCGCCGAGGGCCTGGACAACGTCAAGACCCTCTCCACCCTGCGCGGACGCGACTTCCACGACGCCTACGGCGTGGCCATCAACTCCGGCCCGCTGGCCGGCCTGACCGCCCGCGCCGTGGTCGTCCTGGACGAGAACGACACCGTCCTGCACACCGAACTCGTCGCCGAGATCGCCGACGAGCCGAACTACGAGGCCGCCCTCGCCGCCCTCAACTGACCCACCCCACGCGCCCCGGCGCGCGTGCACGCGGCGGCCCGCGTCCCCACCCCACCCGCTACAGCGGGCAGGAACAAAGGGGGGATACGGGCCGCCGCCCCCGTTCCCCCACTTCCCCCCTCCGCCCCTCCGCCCCTCCGCCTCTCCCCTCTCCGCCTCTCCCCTCTCAGCCCCTCCGTCCCCTCCTCCTCGCCCCCGCATCCGCCCGCCCCTTTCTCGCGCGGGCAGCCGACCCGGCCAAGAACCCGCCCGGGCCAAAACCCCGCCCACCCCGCGCCCCCGCCACCATGCCCACCGCCACCGCGCCCGCGCACATACCCCCGCACCAGGTCCGCGACGAGGAACCCGCCACGGTCCCCGGAACAGCCGAACGGCCCCGAGACGCAGAAGAAGACCACCGCGCCCCGGGACCACCACGACCAGCCCCCCGCATCCGGCCGGCACCGGGCCGGCGTCCGCGGACACGGACCTGACGGATACACACCCCTTCGGCCGACAGCGACGACCACCGCCCGCACCGCCGCCCACGGCCCGGCCCCCGGACACGAAGCCACCCACACCCCCACCCGCCCCTGCCGGAGCCGGGACGCGGCCACCACCACCCCGGCCCCGCTCCCGGAGAACACCCCGGCCCCGCACACCCGCACCACCGCCGACAACACCGCCCCCCGGGTCCCGCCCGGAGGGCGCGTACGCCCCGCCCCAAGCCCGGGCACCGCCCCCGCCCGAACCCCGGCACCCGCACCACCCGCAGGGCAGGCACGCCCCCGGCCCCGGCCGGTCCGGGCCCGGCCGGTCCGGGCCCGCAGGACCGGGAGACGGATGCCCCACCCGGCGGGCACGCCGCCCCCGCCCCGGCCTCGCCTGTCGGAAAGTGTCTCGTTCGGGACCAGTCGTTCCGTAGCGCGTGGACACAGGTGAACGGTTGGTCCCGGACGAGCTGTCGGACCTCTTCCAGCGCGTCGTGCCCGAGCCTCCGGTACGGCCACAGGGCGGGCGCCGACGGCGGGCCGGCAACCGCCAGGTGCCGGCCGCAATCGTGTTCGTGACCAGCACCGGAAGCAGTCGGCGCCGGCTCCCGCCCGTGTCCGGAGCGCCCTGACAGAGCACCCACCGGCGCTTCACCGCATGGACCGCCGCACGCGTGTGGGCCAAGCTCTACCACGTCGTCCTGGACGAACTCGGGGCCGGCGGAGAACTCGACCGGTCGCGGGCGGCGATCGATCCAGCGAACATCCACGCTCTCACCAGGGGCCACCGACCGGACCGAATCCGACCGACCACGGCGAGAAGGAATCAAGATCCACCTGATCTGCGACCGCAACGCCACCCCGCTCGCGGTCGGCACCTGCAGAGCGAACCTCCACGACGGCCAGGCCCTCGAACCGCTCCTGGCCCCGATCCCGCCCACCCGCTCCCGACACGGGCCACGTCGCCGACAGCCCGCCAAACCGCACGCGGACACAGCCCACGACCGCCCCTTCATCCCGGCGTCTCCTGCACGAGCACGGCATCACCGCCCGCATCGCCCGGCCGGGCGTGGACTCAAGCCAGCACCCGGGACACCACCGCCGGGTCGCCGAACGCACAATCACGTGGCCGGGCGCCTCCCGCCGGCTCAACCGGCGCCACGAGCACCACGAGCACCACGAGCACCACGAGCGCCACGAGCGCCACGAGCGCCACGAGCGCCACGAGCGCCACGAGCGCCACGAGCGCAGAGCCTGACGGCTCAGGTGCCGGGCACCCGGGCGGCCAGGAGCGCGAGGAACCCGTCCAGCAGCGACCGGTCGGCGCCCGGCACCACGTAATGGCGGAAGACACCGCCCTCGGCAACCACCGTCGAGCACGCCCAGTCGAGCAACTCGAACCTGGCACGCAGGTAACCGCCTCCTGAAGCGACAACCTCGACGCCCTCGGGTGACACCACGACACGGTGGGTGGCGCCACATCCGCACTCGTCGCACACCAGCGGGACCCCGCCCATTCCCGCGAGGCGTCACAGGCGCCGGGTAGGCGAGTTCACGACCGGGACACACCGCCACGCTCAGACGACCCGACACCCGCACAACCTATGGTCTCAACCTCCAGACGGGACACTCCTCCAGAGCCGGGGCGTGGCCACCACCACCCCGGCCCCGGGGGCGGGGGCGCACTCGTTGCCCGCCGGTAGGGGTACCGGGGGCCGGTGTCCGGGCGCGGGACAGGACGGGCGCGGGACAGGAGGGGGCCGGGCCGAGCCGTATGCCCGTCCGTGCCCCTGGCTTGTACCGGCCGGGGCCTGCGGTGGTACGGGCTCCGGGGGTTCGGGCGGGTTCGGGCCGGGGGGTCGGAGACGAGCCCGAGGCGGTAGGCGGTAGGCGGTAGGCGGGCGCGAGCGGGGGCCAGCGGCAGGAACCGGGGACGGGGACGGGGACAGGGGCGGAGCGGGACCCGGGGACCGGTACGGCAGGCCCCGGACACCGGCCCCCGGAGCCCGAACCGCCCGACGACGGGTACGCCCCCGCCCCCGGACGCTAAGAGCCGGGGACGGGGACAGGGGCGGAGCGGGACCCGGGGACCGGTACGGCGGGCCCCGGAGCCCGAACCGCCCGACGACGGGTACGCCCCCGCCCCCGGACGGCAGGAACCGGGGACGGGGGGCGGGTCGGGCCGGGGTCGGGCCGGGGGCGGGTCAGGTGATGGAGGCGCCGGAGTCGATGCTGATGACCTGGCCGGTCATGCAGTCCTGGTCGAGGAACAGGGTGATCGATCGGGCGACCTCACCCGGGGTGACGAAACGCGGCACGGGGACCTTGTCACGCATGCCGGCGACGACGTGCTCGGGCAGCGTGTCCGTCATACCGGTGATCATGAAGCCGGGTGACAGGGCATTGACGGTCACCCCCCGGCGCCCGCACTCCGCCGCCAGAGTACGGGTCAGACCGATCAGCCCCGCCTTGGACGCCGAGTAGGCGGTCTGCCCGGCCGTCGCGATCAGCGCGGACGGAGACACGATGTTGACGATGCGTCCCCAACGCGCGCGCAGCATCGCCGGCACACACACCCGCGCCGTGTGGAAGGAACCGACGAGATTGGTGTCGATCACCTGCCGCCACTGCGCCGGGTCCTGCATGGCCATCAGCGCGTCCTTGCGGACCGCGCCGTTGTTGACGAGCACCTCCACCGGCCCCAGCGCCTCCCGGACCCGCTCGTACATGGCACCGACCTGCTCGAAGTCCGCGACGTCACCGGTGACCATGACATGGTCGTTGGACAACCGCGCGCAGGTCTTCTCCGCCCCCGCACGGGAACTGTTGTAGTGGACCGCGACACGGCACCCGGCCGCGTCCAGCGCCACCGCCAGCTCACTGCCCAGCCCGCCGGACGCACCGGTGACCAACGCCACCGGCGCCACCGGACGCACCCCGAAAGCCTCCCTGCCGCTCACCGGACGCCTCCCCAGGTCATCAGGACCGAGCCCCACGTCATACCCGCGCCGAAACCGGCCAGCAACACCGTGTCACCGTCCTTGATCCGCCCCGCGTCCAGCGCCTCCGCCAACGCGATCGGGATCGACCCCGAAGCCGTGTTGCCGTACCGCTCGAGATTGGTGACCAGACGATCGGCGGGAATCCCGGTATGGGCGAGCACCGAGTTGATGATGCGAATGTTCGCCTGATGCGGAACCACATGGTCCACATCCCCCGCGCCGGCCTTCGCCTGCTCCAGGGTCTCGCGGATCGTACGGACCGTGTAGCGCACGGCATTGAGATAGATCTCGTTGCCGTTGATCTGCGCGTAGTGCAGACCCTGCGCCACGGTGTCCGCGGTGGTGGGCATCCGCGAACCACCCGCCAGGACCTTCAGACTGTCCTTGCACGAGCCGTCCGCACCCAGGTTCCACGCCCGGATCCGCTCCACCGGACCCGGAACCAGGACCACCGCGCCCGCACCGTCACCCACCAGGATCGACAGATCCCGATCCGCGGGATTCGCCGTCAACGTGTGCGTGTCCGAACCGATCACCAGGACCGGCCGCGGATCCATACGCATCAGACCCACCGCCGTGACCAGCGCATACACGAAACCCGCACACTCCGAGTTCACATCATGCGCACTGCCCGCGATCCCCAACTCGTCATGCACGAACGCCGACGTCGCCGGCGAAGGCTGTTCCGGAGTAGCCGTCGCCACGATCAGATGCGCGATATCCGCACCCGTCAGACCCGCCCGCTCCAACGCCCGGCGCCCCGCCTCCACCGCCATCGACGCCGTGCTCTGCCCCGGCCCCACCGCACGCCGCTCCCGGATCCCGCACCGCGACACGATCCAGTGCTCGTCCACACCGAAACGCTCCGCGAGCTCCGCACTGGTCACCACCCGCTCGGGCACCGACATCCCCCAGCCGGTGACGTCGAAACCACTCATCACCCCGCCCCTCTCCTCCCCACCCCCCGCGGCCTCAACGACCCTCACCCGGCACAAGCGCCAGGATCCGCTCGTGAACCACCCGCAACGTCGTCGAGTCGTCGATGTCCGCGAACAACGACTCATCCGCCGGAATGTGCGGGTACTGGTTCTGGAACCCGTACAGCCACTCCATCAAATCCAGCGAGTCCACGTCCGCGATGTGCTGCAACGCCGCGTCCGCGTCGATCTCCTGCGCACCGGACACCGCCTGCAACTGCTGGGCCAGGTCCTCGATGGTCGGGATCTGCGACATGAGTGATCGTTTCCTCTCCTCGCCCGCCCCCACACAACAGGGAAACGGACAGCTGTCAACGCGTCGAATAGGGAACAAACAAGGAAGCCGACCCACCAGGCCCGCCACCCGAACAAGACACGAAAGGGACCAACACACCCCCCAGACCACCCCCCAGACCACCCACCGGACCACCCGCCGGTCCACCCGCCGGTCCGCCCGCCACGTCCCGCCCTCACACACCACGCGCCCGACACAGGCACCACAAGGACCAGACACAAACAGAACAAACAGACCGGATAGACCGGATAGACCGGACCGGAAGGACCGGAAGGACCGGAAGGCCGGAAGGCCGGAAGGACCGGAAGGCCGGAAGGACCGGACGGACCGGAAGGACCGGAAGGACCGGAAGGACCGGAAGGACCAGCGGACCGCCCCCACAACAGAAGGAACGGCACAGGCCCGAGCACGCACCACCCCGCCCGCCGAAACGAGACGAGACGAGACGAAAGGGAAGCAACCCGGCCACGAAGACCGCGTGCCTTGTCGAAACCGCATGAAACCCCCACCCACGCAAACGCCCCGCAACCCCCCACCCCCACCCCCCTTGCGCACCACTTGCGAGACACACGCTTACCTGACCCCACAACACACCGCACCCGCACGCCCACCGGCACACCACCAACCAGCACCAACCCGACCACCACGAACAACCAGCCCGGCCACCAGCACCACCAGCCGGCCGGAACGACCAGCACAACCCTCAGCCCCACAACCAGCCCGACCCGCCACCAGCACCAACCGCCCGGGCCGACAGGCCCGCCGGCAGGCAGGCAGGTAGGTAGGCAGGTAGGCAGGCACACCGCACGGACCGCACCCAACGGCCCGCCACCAACCCACCAGCCCACCGGCACCACCCGGTACGCGCGCCGAACCGGCAGGCCACACGTGAAGCACCGACGACCCACACAGGCAAGCCGGTTCAGCAGGACACGGCCACGCACACCCCGCCCGGCACACAAGCCGGACCGGCAGGCCACACGTGAAGCACCAACAACCCGCACAAGCAAGCCGGTTCAACGCGGCACGACCGCAACCACGCGCCACCCGGCACACAAGCCGGACCGGCAGGCCACGCGGAAAGCAGCAGCGACGCGCACACGCAGGCC
>NZ_JBVIRY010000005.1:0-139368 GCF_055575795.1 Kitasatospora sp. NPDC034023 | reverse complement strand
GCCGGCTCGGCAGAGCACAGCCACGCACACCCCACCCGGCACCACCGGGCAAGCGCGCCGCACCGGCAGGCCACGCGGGAAGCACCAACAACCCGCACAAGCAGGCCGGCTCGGCAGAGCACAGCCACGCACACCCCACCCGGCACCACCGGGCAAGCGCGCCGCACCGGCAGGCCACGCGGGAAGCACCAACAACCCGCGCTAGCAGACCGGTTCAGCACACACGGCCACGCGCACGCCGCCTTGTGCGGGCAGCGCCTACGGCCCGCACGGCGCCGCCGGCGCCCGGACCCGAATTCCCCTGTATCCGCCACCACCACTCGAGGGGCCCCATCCCATGACCACCGTCGAAGCCCGCTCCATCAACCCCGACGTCGAGGCCATCCGCCACCACTACGAAGTCCCCAACGAGCTGTACCGGCTCATCCTGGGCCCGACCATGATGTACTCCGGCGGCTACTGGGAAGACGGCGAAGACCTCGTCGCCGTCCTGGACGAAGCCCAGGAACGCAAGCTCGACGCCTTCACCGACCTCGCCCGCGCCGCCCACAGCACCAAGGTCCTCGACATCGGCTGCGGCTGGGGCACCATGCTCAACCGCCTCACCACCGTCCACGGCGTCCACCGCGCCGTAGGCGTCACCCTCTCCCGCACCCAGGCCGACTTCGTCCACGCCCTGGGCAACCCCGCCATCGAAGCCCGCGTGGAAAGCTGGGAAGACCACCGCCTCACCCCAGGCGAGGAAGCCTACGACGCCGCGTTCTGCATCAACGCCCTCGAACACTTCGTGCTCTCCTCCCTCACCCCCAAGGAACGCACCCAGCGCTACCGCGTCTTCTTCAAGCAGATCCACTCCCTCCTCAAGCCCGGCGCCCGCTTCGTCCTGCACACCATGACCGTCGAGAACCCGCCCCTGCGCCGCCAGCTCCTCGACGACCTCAAATTCCTCCAGCGCGAAGAATTCGAAGGCTGCCACATCCCCCGCCTGCCCGAACTCGCCTCCGGCCTCGACGGCCTCTTCGAAGTCACCGAGATCCGCAACGAACCCGAATCCTTCGCCCGCGCCTGCCGCGCCTGGCTCCAACTCCTCGCCGCCCGCCGCGACGAAGCCGTCACCATGACCGACGAAACCACCGTCGCCCGCTTCGAACGCTACCTCGACATCTTCGCCTACACCCTCGAAGACCACATCTTCAACAACTTCCGCGTCACCCTCACCCGCCGCCCCTGACCCACCCAGGCCACCCAGAACCAACCACCGGCCACCCCAGAACAGGACACCCACACCATGACCACCACCCCCGACCGCACCACCCCCACCACACCCCACACCCACACCACGGCCCCCACCGCCCCCGCGGCGGGGGCCACCCCCCACCCCCACACCACCACCACCGCCACCGCAGCCGCCGGCACGGCCACGGCCCCGGCCGCCACACCCACCACGGCCACCACAGCCCCGGCCACCACAGCCGCCACCACGACCACGGCCCCGGCCACCACCGCCACCACCGCCGCCACCGCCGCCGCCACCGCCGCCGCCACCGCCGCCACCGCCACCGCCGGCGCGGCCACCACCACCCCGGCCGCCACCCCCGCCGACGCCCCCACGCCCGCCACCACCACCCACACCACCGACCGCCCCGCCGTACGCCACCTCAAAGTCGCCGTCATCGGCGCCGGCATCTCCGGCCTCGGCACCGCCATCGGCCTCCTACGCGCCGGCGAAAACGACTTCCTCGTCTTCGAACGCGCCGACGACCTCGGCGGCACCTGGCGCGACAACACCTACCCCGGCTGCGCCTGCGACGTCCAAGCCCACCTCTACTCCTACTCCTTCGCCCGCAACCCCGAATGGAAATCCACCTTCGCCACCCAAGCCGAAGTCCACGCCTACCTCAAAGACTGCGCCCACCGCTACGGCGTCCAACCCCACCTACGCTACGGCCACGAACTCCTCGAAGCCCGCTGGAACGACACCCACCACCACTGGAACCTCCACACCACCCACGGCCACTACACCGCCCAAATCCTCGTCACCGGCACCGGCTACCTCTCCGACCCCGCCCTACCCGACATCCCCGGCCTCGACACCTTCACCGGCACCGTCTTCCACTCCTCCCAATGGCGCCACGACCACGACCTCACCGGCCGCAACATCGCCGTCATCGGCACCGGCGCCTCCGCCATCCAATTCGTCCCCGAAATCCAACCCCACGTCGCCCGCCTCGACCTCTACCAACGCACACCCCCCTGGATCGCCGCCAAACCCGACAAACCCAACACCCCCCGCCACACCTGGATGCTCCGCCACCTCCCCGGCTACCAACACTTCCGCCGCACCTTCAACAAAAACGGCCGCGAAATCATCGCCTTCTTCATGTCCCGCCCCTCCCGCACCACCGGCATGAAAAACATGGCCGCCGGCCACCTCAAAAAATCCGTCCCCGACCCCACCCTCCGCAAACGCCTCACCCCCGACTACACCGTCGGCTGCAAACGCCTCCTCTTCTCCAACACCTGGTACCCCGCCATCCAACAACCCAACGTCAACATCATCTCCGACACCATCACCCACATCGGCCCCACCCACATCACCACCACCAACGGAACCCAACACCACATCGACACCATCATCCTCGCCACCGGCTTCACCGCCACCAACCGCCCCATCGCCCACCGCATCCACGGCCGCAACGGCACCACCCTCGCCCACACCTGGAACACCCACGGCATGACCGCCCACCGCGGCACCACCATCCACGGCTACCCCAACCTCTTCATGATCCTCGGCCCCAACACCACCCTCGGCCACTCCTCCCAAACCGTCATCATCGAAGCCCAAATCACCTACATCCTCAACGCCCTCAAAACCCTCAACACCCACCACCTCACCACCCTCGAACCCCACCAACAAGCCCAAACCACCTACAACCACACCCTCCAAACCCGCCTCAAAAACACCGTCTGGAACACCGGCGGCTGCCACAGCTGGTACACCGACACCCACCACAACAACCCCTCCATCTGGCCCACCTACACCTGGCGCTTCACCCACCAAACCCGCCACCTCGACCTCACCAACTACCAAACCACCACCCACACCAACCACACCACCACACCCAAACCCACCAAACCCCACACCCCCAACAACACCTGACACCCAGCCACACCCCACACCCCACAGCCCCCACAGGACCCCGGCCACACCCAGCCAGAGCCCCCCGGACCGCCAGAAACAAGCAGCACCCCGCACCAGCCACCGGCGACGGCACCCCCACCAACCCGGCACGGCACCAGCACGGCCCGCCGCCCAACCACCCCCACCCGGGCGGCAGGCCAACCCCACCAAGCCGGAAGCCAAACCCCCCAACCGGCCCGCACCACCCGAGCACCGCCGGGCACCGCCCGCCACGACCCGGCCGCGGCCCGGCCCGCCAAGGCCGTCGGTGCGGGCCCGCCACCCGCACCCCCCGCCCCCCACATACCGGCCTTGCCCGCGCCGCCTGCCCCGGCCGGCCTTGTTCTGCCGTGTTCTGTCTTGTTCACGCGACCCGCTGGGAGACCCGCCCGATATGAACCGCCCGCACCCTTCCAGGCGCGCCCTGCTCACCGGAGCCGCCGCCACCGTCATCGGCTACAACACCATCACCCGCTCCTGGGCCACCACCGCCGACGGACCCACCAGCGGACACCTGATCCCCGCTCCCGCCCTCCAGGGCACCCTCACCACCAACCCCGCCACCACAGCCGCTTTCGCCAAGGACTTCGGGCGCCTCACCGCCGCCACCCCCTACGCCGTCCTCAACCCGGCCGGCGCCCAGGACATCGCCACCGTCATCAACTTCGCCCGCCGCAACAACCTCAAAGTCGCCATGAACGGCCAGAGCGGCACCGGCAACGACCTCGAATCACACTCCAACTACGGCCAAGCGGGCGTCGCCGGCGGCATCAGCATCAACGCCCGCGCCCTCAACCGCATTCACAGCATCACCCCCACCAACGCCACCGTCGACGCCGGCGTCACCTGGGCCCAACTCACCGACGCGGCCCTCGCCCACGGCCTCACACCCCCCTGCCTCACCGACTACCTCCACCTCTCCATCGGCGGCACCATCAGCGTCGGCGGCATCGGCTCCACCGTCCACAAATACGGCCTCCAAGCCGACACCGTCGAGGCCATCGAGATCGTCACCGGCAACGGCCGCATCCTCACCGCCACCCCCACCCACAACACCGACGTCTTCCACACCGCCCTCGCCGGCGCCGGCCAAATCGGCATCATCACCCGGGCCACCGTCAAACTCGTCCCCGCCCCCGAACGCGCCCTCGTCCTCACCCTCCACTACAACGACCTCACCACCTACCTCGCCGACCAACAGACCCTCCTCGACGGCCGCTTCCCCTCCCAAACCGGCGAAATCCTCATCCAGCCCGACGGCCAACCCCCCCTCTACAAGATCGAAGCCGTCGCCCACTACAACGGCACCACACCCCCCAACCCCACCCCCCTCCTCACCGGTCTCAACCCCACCCACACCGCCACCACCGACACCACCTACCGCGACTACACCTACCGCGCCGACACCTTCGCCGACACCATCAAGAACCTCGGCTACTGGAACGCCCCCAAGCCCTGGCTCTCCCTCTTCCTCCCCGCCTCCCAAACCCACACCTTCCTCACCGAAACCCTTCCCCAACTCACCCCCGACGACATCGGCCAGGGCCTCCTCCTCTGCTACCCCTTCCCCACCAACAAGCTCACTCATCCCTACGCCATCACCCCCAACGAACCCATTGCCTATCTTTTCGACCTCCTCACCTTCCCCCACCCCGACACCGACCCCCAACCCGCCCTCAGCCGCAACCGCCGCCTCTACGACCGCGCCACCCAACTCGGCGCAAAGCGCTACCCCGTCGGCGCCGTCCCCCACATGACCCCCACCGACTGGCAAACCCACTACGGCCCCCGCTGGAGCACCCTCACCGCCGCCAAGAACCACCACGACCCCACACACACCCTCACCCCCGGCCAAAACATCTTCCCCTAACAACAAAACACCCACCCCCCGAAAGGAAACCCCCATGCACGCCATCCACCACACCGACCAAACCCTCCTCCCCCACCCGCCCCAAACCGTCTGGAACGCCATCCTCGACGAACTCAACGGCAAAACCACCTGGTGGCACCCCCACAACACCCACCAACCCGGCCCCACACCCCCTCACACCACCGGCGGCACCACTCACATCACCGTCCACCCCACCGGCGTCGGAAACCCCGGCCCCAAACTCCGCTTCACCAGCACCACCACCCACATCGCCCCCCACCACACCCTCACCCAGACCCACACGGGCCACTTCCACGGGACCACCACCTACACCCTCACCCCCCAGCACAACAACACTCACACCCAACTCACGATCACCTTCTCCGCCACCCCCCACCACTGGCCCAAACTCCTCCACAAACTCACCAACCTCACCATCAAGCACACCGCCGCCACCCAAGACGCCCTCACCAACCTCCACCACCACCTCACCAACGACGAATAAACAAACAACCCATCAAAAACCGGAGGACCTCATGCAGACCGCCGTCGGAATCCCTGCCCTGCCGGCCGATTACGCCGTCACGGCCACCGATCACGCCGCGACCACGGACGACTTCGCGCGCCTTGCCATCACGGTCCACCAGCCCGAGACGCCCGACCCGACGCGGCCGCTGGTCGTTCTCGTCCACGGGTGGGCCGCCTCCCGGACCGTCTGGCACAGCACGGCTCACCAACTGGCTGCCGCCGGGCACACCGTGGCCACGTATGACCAGCGTGGGCATGCCTCGTCGACGGTCGGGCGGGAGCCGATCAGCATCGAGCGGCTCGGGCGGGACCTGGGCACCGTCGTGGGGACGCTGACGACGGCGGAGCGGCCGGTCGTGGTGGTAGGGCACTCGGGTGGCGGTTATGCGGCGCTTGCTTGGGCGGCTGGGCTTCCGGTCTCGCGCACGGCTGGTGCGGGCGGGCGGCTTGCCGGGCTGGTGCTCGTGTCGACCGCTTCGCACGGGCAGGACACTCCGGCGAGCGAGGTGAAGATGATGGGGTCCCAGCTGTTCAGTCGTGCGCTTCGGACGCCGTGGCTGGGGCGCAGGTTGCTCGGTCAGACGCATGGACCGCGTGCCACCCTGGAGGCCCGTGAGGCCAACCGGCGGCTTTTCGCCAGTACCTTGCCGCAGACGCGTGCCGCCTGCTTCGCCTCCACGCAGCAGATGGACCAGCGGGCCGGGCTGGCCGGGATCACGGCGCCCACCGTGGTGATCACCGGCACCGAGGACAAGGTCGTCAAGCCGGCCTTCAGCCGGGAGCTCGTTGCCGCGCTCCCGCAGGCGACGCTGCACAAGGTTGTCGGAGTCGGGCACATGCTGCCGTTGGAGACTCCTCAGCACATCGCCCACCACGTCCACCAGCTGGTCCTGGCCGGCCGCTGACCCGCCGTGACCGCCACCACCGCTCCCGCCGGCGTCCTGGGCTCGCTGTTGCCGCCGCACGTCCGGTGCGCCGAAGCGTTCGGCGCCCTGGACGCGGGCCGTCTCCACCCTGCGGAGGCGGCCTACATCCGGGATCGTTCCCCGCGCCGCCGACACCAGTTCACGACGGCCCGCACGCTCGCCCGCCGGGCGCTGGCCGAGTTGGGCCATCCGTCGGCACCTCTGCTGCCCGGGCCCGGGGGTGCGCCGCAGTGGCCGTCGGGTGCCGTGGGGAGCATCACCCACACCGACGGCTACACGGCCTGTGCGGTCACCAGTACCGGTCGGCACGTCTCGCTCGGGATCGACGCCGAGCCTGTCCGTCCGCTCCCGCGCGGGGTCCTGGATCTCGTCAGCACCGAGGGCGAGCGGCGGCGGCTCGCCGTGCTGCCGGTGGGCGCGGTCCCTTGGGACACTGTTCTCTTCAGCGCCAAGGAGGCCGTCTACAAGGCTGTCCACCCGCTGACCCGCACGTGGACGGCTCTTGCCGCGATCACCGTCGCGGTCCGACCCGACGGCACGTTCACCGCCCGGCATCCTCACCGTCCCGGTGTCGGCATCGGCCGGTGGGGCGCCCACGGGGGGATCCTCATCACGGCGTTCGCTCTTCCGCCGTCGAGTTGAGTACGGCTACCCGTGTCGTCGGCGGGCCCGCTCCGCTGCTGCTGGTGAGCCTGGCCGCGCTGGTGTTCACCAGCGCGGCCTGGCCAGGGCGGGTCACGGCGGGTCACGGCGCCAGTGGGCCACCCGGGGTGAGGGCCAGCCGGGTGAAGCGTTCGGCGATGAGGCGGTGGGCTTCCGGGGAGGGGTGGACGCCGTCGGGGAGCGGGTGGGTGTCGTGTTCGGGCCGGCCGTAGAGGGCGAGTCCGTCCAGGTGGTACAGGGCGGAGTCGCCGTCGGCCCGGCGTTCGGCGACGATGCGGGCCAGGTGCTCGCGGATGACGGTGAGGGTGAGGCGGCCTGCGGCGCGTTCGGCCGGGTCGCCGGTGGCCCGGAAGCGGAGGGTGCCGCTGCTGAAGTCGGGGGCGAGCGGGCCGGGGGTGTCTTCGTGGATCGGGCAGAGCAGCGGGGAGACGACGAGCAGCGGCGTGGTCGGGTGGCCCTCGCGGATGGTGTCCAGGAAGCCGTGGACGGCCGGGGTGAGGGCGCGCAGCCGCATCGCGTCGGTGTTCACGAGGTTGATGCCGAGCTTGAGGCTGATCAGGTCGGCGGGGGTGTCGCGGATCGTGCGCGCGGTGAAGGGGTCGAGCAGGGCGCCGCCGCCGAAGCCGAGGTTGACCAGGTCCAGTTCCGCACGGTTGGCCACGAGGGCGGGCCAAGTGCCGCTCGGGTGGGCGGCGTTGGAGCCGTGGCTGATCGAACTGCCGTGGTGGACCCAGCGCTTGCGCGCACCGGGCGGGACGGCCTCCAGTGGGGCGTCCGTCTCGAGGGCGATCAGCTCGGTGGTCTCGGTGTGCGGGAGCCAGAGTTCGACGGTCTTGTCCCGCGCGGGCAGGCCGGTGAACCGGGCGCTGCCGGCGGGGCCTTCGGTGAGTTCGAAGCGGCCGGTGGTGAGGTCGACGGTGCGCAGGTTGCCGCTGGGGACGGTGGCCTGGGCGGTGAGGGCGCCGTCGACGAGGAGGTCGTAGACGCCGTCGGGCACGTGGGGGACGCCGGGGTAGGCGCGTTTGGTGGGGACGGCGTGCAGGGTGATCGCGGTGGCGCGGGTGCGGAAGGCGAGGCGGACGCCGGAGGGCTGGGACTCGGCCATCGCGAGCTGCTCGTCGGGTATCTGCCGGCGGGCGCGGGCCGGTAGGCGGTGCGGCAGCAGGCCGCGGCGGGTCCGCTCGACGTCCAGGTGGCCGTGGAGGAGGTCTTCGGTGACGGGGGTGGTGATCGTGGTCATGGCGCTTCTTCGGGTCGTCGTACGGGCGGAGTGCGCGCAGGCGCCGGGCGGGCGGTGCGTGCGCGGCGCGCGCCGTACGGGGGTTCAGGTGGTGGTGCGGGCGCCGCCCTGCCGGAGCAGGGTGTCGAGGGAGTCGATGATCCAGTCCCAGGACTGCCGGGCGTCGACGGCGGTGTGGCTGAAGCCGCCGGCCGCCTCGAGGCTGATGTAGCCGTGGAAGACGCTGCCGAGCATGCGGACCGCGTGGGTCTGCTCGGGCTCGGTGAGGTCGTAGCCGCGCAGGATCGCCCTGGTCATCTGGGCGTGCCGGACGCCCGCACTGGCGGCGGCGGTCTCGGCGTCCAGGCGCAGGCGGGTGGCGTCGTAGCGGCCGGGGTGGCGGGCGGCGTAGTCGCGGTAGGCGTCCGCGAAGGCGCCGAGCGCGTCGCGGCCCGCGCGGCCGGCCAGGGCGTCGGCGACGAGGTCGGCGAGTTCCTCGAGGGCGTGCAGGGCGATCCGGGTCTTGAGGTCCTGGGAGCTCTTGACGTGGGAGTACAGGCTGGCGGTCTGGACGCCGAAGCGCCTGGCCACCGCGGCGACGGTCACCTGCTCGAATCCGACCTCGTCGGCGAGTTCGGCGCCCGCGACGACCACGCGTTCGACGGTCAGTCCTGCCCGTGCCATGTGTGCTTCCTCCCGTACTGACGGTCGCGCCGCTCGCACCGGTGCGCTACAGACAGTATGGGATTACCTAAATGGCTTAGGCAAATGGGATCACCGTTGAGGCGAAGGCCTCGCTCCTTCGGCTCAACCCGCCAGGATCACCGTCTCCGCCGGACCCGAGAAACCCGCCGGCTGCGCCGGGGTCCCGGTCGCGGCGAGGCGGCGGTGCTCCTGCGGGCTGACGCCGCGCACCCGCTTGAAGGCCGCCGAGAGGGCGAAGGCGTTGCTGTAGCCGACCTTGCGGGCGGCAAAGGCGACGGTGCACTCGGGCTCGCGCAGCAGATCGGCGGCGACGGCCAGCCGCCAGCCCGCGAGGTACGCCATCGGGGGCTCGCCGACCAGGGCGGTGAAGCGGCGGGCCAGGCCGGCCCGGGAGACCCCGACCCGCTGGGCCAGCTCCGCGACCGTCCAGGCGGTGGCCGGGTCGTCGTGCATCATCCGCAGCACCGGGCCGACCACCGCGTCGTGCTGGGCGCGGTACCAGGCGGGGGCGCCCGAGTCGGGGGCGGCGAGCCAGGAGCGCAGGACGGAGACCACGAGCAGGTCGAGGATCCGGTCCAGGACCAGCTCCTGGCCGGGCTCGTTGCGCCCTATCTCGGCGGCCAGCAGGTGCACCAGGGTGTCGTCGGCGCCGGTGCCGGCCGGTCGGACCAGCAGGGCGGGCAGGCAGCCCAGCAGACGCTGGCCGATCTCGTGCTCGGCCTGGTAGGTGCCGGAGAGGACCACCGAAGAGGCCCGGTCGCCCTCGCGGCCCTGCCCCCAGGTCCGGACGCCGAGCGACATCACCTCGGAGACGTCCACCCCGCCCTTGGTGCAGACCTGGCCCGGACCGACGATCACGTCCACCGGCGTGTCCGGGTCGTCCGCCACGGTGTACGGCTCCGGGCCGCGCACGATCGCCACGTCCCCGGGGTGCAGCAGCAGCGGGGTGCCGCGCTCGGGCAGGATCCAAGCCTCACCGCGGACCATCGTCACCACCGAGAGCGGGGCCCGGTCCTCGATCCGCAGCGACCACGGCGGGGTCAGGATCGACCGCAGCAGGAACGCGCCGCGGGCCTTGGGGCCGTCGAGGAGTCCCGTCAGAGTGTCCATGCCGTCAAGTGTAGACGCAGGGACATTATTTGACGTCCCATCATTTGAGGGACTCTTGAGTGAACGAGGTGGCCCGGGCGCCGCAAATGCCGGATGATCTGCCCCACGGGGGTAGGACCGACACGCGGCGCCAGCGATGCCGCGATACAGCAGCACAGCAATACAGCAGCACAGCGATAGAGCGACACCGACAGCGAGAAGCAGCGAAAACTGCGAGAAGTGAGGGGCTCACGACGATGGAAACGGCACGCACACTCGTCCTGGTGGCGGCCACTGTCACCTGTGGACTGACCGCCGGACTGTTCTACGCCTTCGCGTGCTCGGTCATGCCCGCGCTGGCGCGGGTCGAGGACCGGACCTTCATCGAGGTCATGCAGCGCGTCAACGTGGCGATCCTGAACGGCTGGTTCGTCCTCGGCTTCGTCGGCGCCCTCCTGACCACAGCGGCTGCGGTCGCCCTCCACCTGCCGTCGGACGGCCACGACGTGCTGCCGGCGACCATCGCCGCGCTCGTGCTGTACGTCGCGATGATCGGGGTCACCCGTTCGATCAACATCCCCCTGAACGACGAACTCGCCGCCGCCGGAACGCCGCAGCGGATCGCCGACCCGGCCGGCGTGCGCGGCCGCTTCGAGGCCCGCTGGGTGCGCTTCAACGTGCTGCGCGCCCTGCTCTCCACGGCCGCCCTCGGCTGCCTCGCCTGGGCACTGGTGCTCAACGGGCAGAGCTGACCCCGGCCTTCGGCGGAACCGACACCCGCTCTGCCGACACCCGCTTAGCCAACCGATTTGCCGACGCCACCCTGGGCGGCCTCAGCCGCACAGGGTGGCGAAGCCGTAGCCGCGCGCCTTGAGGGTCGAAATGATCGCCGGCAGCGCGGCCACCGTCTGGCTGCGGTCACCGCCGCCGTCGTGCAGCAGGATCACCGCCCCCGGGCGGACGTTGTTCAGCACCCGCGAGCGGATGGCCTCCGTGCCCGGCCGGGACCAGTCCGTCGGGTCCACCGACCAGAGCACGACCTGCTTGCCGAGCGCCGCCGCGCGCGAGCGCACCGCGGCGTTGACCGCACCGTACGGCGGGCGCAGGCAGGTCGGGGTGCGGCCGGTCTGGGCGCGGATCGCCCGGTCCGTACTGCTCACCTGGGAGTTGAGCGCGGAGCCGGAGAGCCGGCGCAGGTCCGGGTGCGACCAGGAGTGGTTCTGCACGCTGTGGCCCTGCCGTGCGACCTGCGCGGTGAGCGAGGGGTGGGCGGAAACGTTCTGCCCGATCTCGAAGAAGGTCGCGCGCACCCCGTAGCGGGCGAGCGTCGCGAGGACCTTGGGCGTGTAGGCGGGGCTCGGGCCGTCGTCGAAGGTGAGGTAGACGACCTTGCCGCCCGTGCCGGCCGTGGCGCCCGTGCCGCCGGCCGCCTCCGCCGGTGCGGCGGGCAACGTGACCGCGGCTCCCGCCGCCAAGGCGACGGCGAGCGCGCCGATCGCGGTCCGGAAACGTCCAACTGTCCTGCGCCTCGCGGGTCGTACGGACATGCCTGCCCCCTGCGGTCGGAACTCCGGTGCCACCGGCCAGTCTGCGCCGACGGCGGGCCCGCCGCGACCCGCCGGGTGACGGAACCGGGTGAAATCGGCCAGCCGCGCGACGGGGTGACCGGGCACGCCGTAGCCCGGCACGCCTTGACGGGAGACGCCTTGACGGGACACGCCTTGGCACGGCACGCCTTGACCGAGACACGCCGTGGCCGAACGCGCCGAAGCGCCCCCGACGGGATCCGCCGGGGGCGCCGATCGCGGTGCGGTGCGGTGCGGGGCTGCTTGGTTCAGCGCCCGGAGCGTCCGTGCAGCACCAGGGAGCGGGTCAGCGCGAGCAGGCCGCCCGCGCACAGCGCCGTGCGAAGCATGTTGACCGGCACCCAGGTGTCGGCGAACTTGGCCCGCACGGCCGCGAGGTCCTGGATCTGGGACGGGTCACCGGCCGCCGCCAGCTGGTTGTTGAGCGGGATGTTGACGCCCATCGTCACCAGCAGCGCCACCACGTACAGCACCGTCGCCGCCGCCGCCCACAGCGCCGCCTGCCGACGACCCGCCTTGTGCTGCAGCCACGCGGCCAGACCCGTCGCCGCGAACGCCCCGACGAACACCAGGCCGAACATGCCGTTCTCGATGGACTTGTTGATGTGCTGCATCGCCGTCACATACGTCCGGTCATCACCCGCCGCCAGACCGGGCATCACCGACACGTCGAAGGCGAAGAACAGCCCCGCCATCAACCCCATCGCGACGGTGGCACCCACCAACAGCGGCCCGGCGGCCTTGCTGCGCGTGCCGGGCACGACCGGGGCCGAGCCGTCCGGCGCGAGGCCGGTGAAGGACTGTGGAGCGGTGGAGGAAGCAGGAGTCGCAGTCTGGTTGGAACGCATAGGTGATCCTTCGGTTCTCCCCGGTCCCCGCCCAGCGCGGGGACCCTCCCGGTACCCGGCGGGCACCGGCCTCCTCACCCCTCCCGGCGCAGCCGGGACAGACGGTCAGGGGGCCTACTCCACCCGGCACCGAAGATCTACTGAACTGCCGTACGAACGGCAGGTGTTGCTTTCCGGGTCCGTCAGCTCGGTCGTCCGGCTGGTCACGCGTTCCACACGCCCGAGGCGGCAGCCTCACGGGCGTAGTCCGCGAAGTCCCGCGGCTCACGACCCAACGCCCGCCGCACCCCGTCACCCAACGACGCGTTGCGACCGTCCAGGATCACCGCGAACAACTCCGCGAAGTCCGCCGGCAACCCCGCCTCCGCCAACACCCCCCGGTACGCCTCCTCCGACACCGCCGCGAACCGCACCTCACGACCCACCACCCGCGACAACTCCACCGCCACATCCCCGAACGACAGCAACCGCGGCCCCGTCACCTCGTACACCTCACCCCCGTGACCCGCCTCCGTCAGCGCCGCCACCGCCACGTCCGCGATGTCCTCCACATCCACGAACGGCTCCACCGCACCACCCACCGGCAACGCCAACTCCCCCGCCAGCACCGGCTCCAGGAAGAACGACTCACTGAAGTTCTGGTCGAACCACGCGCACCGCACCACCGTCCACGCCGCCCCCGACTCCATCACCGCCTTCTCCCCCGCCTCCGCCGCCTCCTCACCACGCCCCGACAACAACACCAACCGACCCACACCCCGCGCCGCCGCCAACCGCGAGAACGCCCCCACCGCCTCCACCGCACCCGGAAACGCCAGATCCGGGTAATACGTCAGATACGCCGCACTCACACCCACCAACGACGCCTCCCACGTACCCCGGTCGTTCCAGTCGAACGGCACCGCACCCGACCGCGAACCCACCCGCACCTCATAGCCCCGCGCCGCCAACCGATCCGCCACCCGCCGACCCGTCTTCCCGGTACCACCCACGACAAGCACCACACCGGCATCCACCGCAAGATCCACCACACCAGCCATCACGATCACCCTCGCTCGAAGTAGAAGCCAGTCGGACCGGTCGGACGCGCTCGGGATCCTGTGCCCCCTTCGCGTCCGTCCTTGTGTCCACCAGTCAAGGTCACTCCGGGCCGGCGAACCATAGCCTCCGCACTCAGCTCCATGCGCGAGCGTCTACACCGCCGACACGCCCTCGCGCTGCCCCGCCCGACCCCGGACCTGCCGAGGCCGCGCCTTCTCCGTCCACCACCAGAACACACCCAAGCCGTCACGAACCACCCGTCTTGACCGGGGTTCCACCGGCTCTTGAGCGCCCCGGCGACACCCTGCGGCGGCCGGAGACGCCCGGCGGCGGGCGCGCGAAACGGTGTGGCGGGCGGGCGACTGCGAGCGCTATGCTCCCGGCGATGACCACTCACGCTGATCTCAGAATGGGGGTCCCGTCCGCGAAGAGTGAGTGCTGATGCTCACTTCCACCGCGAACGGGAACGACTCCCGCCTCTCCTTCTGGCGGCGCGTACGCGAGTACGCCGTGCCGCCCTCCATGATCGAGACCGCCTCCGCCCGCCGTCTGGCCGGCGACTGGGCCGGTGCCTGTGCCGCCGCCAACGTCGAGGTCGACTTCCGCCTCGGGGACGTCGCACGCACCCACGGCCGGGCGCTCGCCGACCGCGTACGCGCCGATCTCCGCTGCCTCGCACCGGACTTGCTGCGCTGGCACCTACCGAGAACCGCACCCGACGGGCTGCTGCGGCCCGGCCTCACCATGCCCCTGGCCCGGTACCCGGGCGAGCGACCGGTGTCCCTGGTGGTCCGCACGCCGCCCGCCTGGGCGGAGTACGGCCAGCGGATCGCCCTCGCGCTCTGGGACGGGTCCGGCGGCGGTGACGGACGGTCGCCGCACCCGCATCCCCATCCCAGCCGCCGGTTCCGCTACGACCTGCACCGGCACCTCTGGGACGCCGGGCGCAGCGGGGAACTGGCCGTACGCTTCGACACCGGTGCGCCAACCACCCTATCTGATACGGATGTTGACGACCTGGTGCAACGCCGCGCCGTCGACCGGTGGGCCGCCGAGGCCGCACTGCTGCTGCGTGCCGACGGACGCCCCGACGGGCCCGTCGTCGTGCGGCTCCGACGTCGGCGGCTGCTCCTCGGGCCGGACGGGTGCGTGACGGACGCCACCGGGGACGTCTCGGGGCTGCCCCTGCTGCCCGACGCCGCGACCTGGGTGCCGCCCGACGTCGACCTGCTCGGCAGTGGGGCGATCGAGCCGGACCGGCTGCACCCGTTGGTGGCCGCCGCGTTGGCGCCCGGGCACCGGCCCCGGACGGACCAGCCGGCGGCACCACCGTCGCCCCAACGGCTGGTGGACTGTCGGGGGGAGCAGCACCGGATCGGTCTGGTCGACGGGGCGCTCGCCCCGCTCGACCACGATCCGGCCGAGCTGCGCCGGGAGGAGCTGCTGGCCGCCCTGTCCGGCACCCCGCTGCCCTGCCTGCGCGCGGTCGACCTGGCGCACCGCCGTCCGCACGAACTGGCCGGTGTCCGCGAGCGGTTGGACCACGGCGACACCGCCGGGGCGCTCGCCGTCGTCGAAGGCCTGCTCGGCCCGGAGGCGGTGCTGCGCGACGGCCCGCTGCGGGACGAGTTGGAGGCGGCCGCGCAGCGGCGGATCGCGTACGGCCTCTACCGGGCGGGCCTGACCACCGCAGGACCCTGCGAGTTCCCCTTCCGCCCGGGCCCGCCCACGCACCGCACGCACACAGTCCCGCGCCCGCGCACGAACCGCCCGCGCCTCGCCACCTCGCGCTGACGCCCGCCCCGGCGCCGGACGCCGGACGCGGCCCCCAAACGCCGCACGCCGCACGCCGCACGCCGCACGCCGAAAACCCTTCCGTACCACACTTCTTGAGGTGATCACCCATGCCCATGCCCATCCCCGTGCCCATGACTCTGCCCACGCCCGCGCCCGAAGCCACCCGCCTCGACGTCGCCCGCCGACTGCTCGACCTCCTCGGCGACACCACCACCGAACCCCGCGCCGATACCCAGCTGGAGGCCCTCACCCTGGCCGTCGCCGCCGACCTGCCCGTCCTGCTCTGGGGCGAGCCCGGCATCGGCAAGACCGCCGCGCTCAACCAGCTCGCCGAGACGCTGGAGCTGCCGCTGACCACGGTGATCGCCAGCGTCCACGAGCCCTCCGACTTCTCCGGGCTGCCCATCGTCGGCGACGACCCGGCGCAGCAGGGCGTGCCGATGGCCCCGCCGGACTGGGCGGTGCGGCTGGTGCGGGCCGGGCGCGGACTGCTGTTCCTGGACGAGTTGTCCACCGCGCCGCCCGCCGTCCAGGCGGCGCTGCTCCGCGTGGTCCTGGAGCGTCGCATCGGCACGCTCCGACTGCCGCCCGGCGTAAGGATCGTGGCCGCCGCCAACCCGCGCGCTTCGGCGGCCGACGGCTGGGAGCTGAGCCCGCCGCTGGCCAACCGCTTCGTCCACCTGCAGTGGGTGCACGATCACGAGGTGGTGGTGCGCGGCCTCGGCGGCGTCTGGCCGGTGGCCACCCTGCCCCGCCTCGACCCGCAGGCGCTGCCGGAGGCCGTCGCCCTCGCCCGGCGCGCGGTGTGCGGGCTGCTGACCGCCCGCCCGGAACTGGTGCACCGCATTCCCACCACCGAGACCCGGCGTGGCGGCGCCTGGCCGTCCCCGCGCAGCTGGGACATGACGCTGCGGCTGATCGCCTTCGCGACCGCCGCCGGCTCCTCCCGCGAGGTGCTGTCGCTGCTGGTGCGCGGCACCGTCGGTGACGGCCCGGGGCTGGAGCTGATGGCGAGCATGGACCGGATGGACCTGCCCGATCCCGAGGACCTGCTCGCCGACCCGGCGGGCGCGGAACTGCCCGACCGCGGGGACCTGCGCCAGGCGGTGCTGGACGGGGTGGTCGCGGCGGTACGCAACCGGCCGGACCGTCAACGCTGGGACGCGGCCTGGGCGCTGCTGGTCCGCGCGCTGGACACCGGCGCCCCGGACCTGCTGGTCGTCCCGGCCACCACGCTGGCCTCGCTGCGCCGGGAGGACTGGGACGTGCCGGAGTCGATCGAGCGGCTCGCCCCGGCACTCGCCCTCTCCCGCCGGGCCGACCGCGCCGCGGCCCGGGTGGCCGACCGGGTGGCGGCGAGGGCGGGCCGATGAGCACCGCTCTCCCGCCGGCCACCGAAAAGGCGGCCACCAACAAGGCGGCCACGGGAAAGCCGGCCGCCGAAAAGCTGTACGCCGCCCGGCTGCAGGCCGCCCGGGCCCGGCCGTACCTGGCGTCCGCGCTGTTCGCACTGCACCTGGTGGAGTCGCGGCAGGTGCCGACCATGGCCGTGGACCGGTACTGGCGCTGCTACGCCTCGCCGGTCTTCGTCGACCGCACTCCGGTGGAGGAACTCGCCGGCGTCTGGGTCCACGAGGTCTCGCACCTGCTGCGCGACCACCACGGGCGCGGCGACCGGATCGCCCGCGAACTCGGCCTGGAGGGCCCGGCCGCGCAGCTGCGGACCAACATCGCCGCCGACTGCGAGATCAACGACGACGTGTACGGCGACGGGCTGGTCCGGCCGGCCGGCGCGCTCCTGCCCGGCCGGCTGCTGCTGCCGGAGGGGCTGCTGATGGAGGAGTACCTGCGCAGCTACCGGTTCCACCCGCGCGACCTGGACGCGGCCTGGCTGGACTGCGGCAGCGGCGCCGACGGCACCGACCGGCCCTGGGAACTGGGCCCCGACGGCGCCCACGGGCTGACCGAGCAGGAACGCGACGCCGTCCGCTTCCGGGTCGCCGAGGGGATCCGGGGCCGCCCCGGAAGCGCCCCGGCGGGCTGGCGGCGCTGGGCCGAGGAGGCCTTCCACCCGCCGCAGCCGTGGCGGCAACTGCTGGGCGCGGCGATGCGCTCGGCGGTCTCCGGGCCCGGCGCGGGCGAGGACTACAGCTACGGCCGCCCCGCCCGCCGCTCGGCCGGGGTGCCGGGCGTGCTCCTGCCGAGCCTGCGGCGGCGGCCGCCCCGGGTCGCGGTGATCATCGACACTTCCGGGTCGGTCTCGGACGACGAGCTGGGCAGTGCGCTGCTGGAGGTCGCGGCGATCGCCCGCGCGGTCGGCGGGCGCCGGGACCAGGTCCGCGTGGTCCCCTGCGACGCGGCCGCCCGGGCCGTCCACTCCCTGTGCCGGACGGCGGGGATCCCGCTCCTCGGCGGCGGCGGCACGGACCTGCGCACCGGTTTCCACGCCACCCTGCGCTCCACCCCTCGGCCGGACGTCATCGTGGTCCTGACCGACGGCCAGACCCCCTGGCCGTCCACCGCCCCGCCCTGTCGCACCGTCGTCGGGCTCTTCCCCCGCTCCGGCCACTACGACGAGAACGACCCGGACTACCGCCCGGACACCCCGCCGGAGTGGGCCCGGGTGGTCACCATCGGGTGAGGGTGGCCGGGAGCCCACGGGATCAGCCGGCAGGGACAGGGGCAGCAGCGACGGAGGCGGGGGCGGCAGCGACGGGGCCGGCGGCGGGCACGGCGGAGGGCTCGTGGGGGCTGAAGGTGCGGCGGTAGGCGGCAGGGGACACCCCGAAGGCCGTCCTCATGTGCGCGCGCAGGGAGTTCGCGGAGCCGAAGCCGGCCCGGTGGGCGACCAGGTCGATCGGCAGGTCGGTGGACTCCAGCAACTGCTTGGCCATGTCGAGGCGTTGTGCGGTGAGCCACTGCACCGGGGTCATACCGGCCTCGTCGCGGAAGCGCCGGGTGAAGGAGCGCAGGCTCATCCGGGCGTGCTCGGCGAGCCGGGTGAGGGGCAGCGGCTCGCCGAGGTGTTCGAGGGCCCAGGCGCGGGTGGCGGTGGTGCTGGCGACGGTGGGTTCGGGGACGGGACGGTCGATGTACTGGGCCTGTCCGCCGTCCCGCCAGGGCGGCACGACGCACATCCGGGCGGTCCGGTTGGCGACCGCGGCGCCGTGGTCGCGGCGGATCACGTGCAGGCACAGGTCGACGCCGGCCGCCACGCCCGCGGAGGTGAGCACATCGCCGTCGTCGACGAAGAGGACCTCCTCGTCGACCTTGACCGTCGGGTACGCCTGGCGGAACTCCGGGGCCAGGTTCCAGTGCGTGGTGGCCGGCCGGCCGTCGAGCAGCCCGGCCGCGGCGAGCACGTAGGAGCCGGAGCAGATCGACACCAGCCGGGTACCGGGCCGGATGCCGGCGATGGCCGCGCCGACCTCGGGGGGCAGCGGGCCGCCGCGGCCCAGCTCGGGCATGGCGTGCGTGGGCGGGATGATCACGGTGTCCGCCGCGACCAGCGCCTCGGGGCCGGCGGCCGGTTGCACGATGAATCCGGCGTCGCTGAGGACCGGGGCGCCGTCGGCGGTGCACACCACGATGTCGTAGAGCGGGCGGCCCTCGGCATCCACCGCGCTGCCGAAGACCCGGGAGGGGATCCCGAGCTCGAAGGGCGGGACGCCGGGCAGGGCGAGCACGGCGATCCGGTGCAGCCGGGGCGGCGCCCCCGCCGTCCGCTCCCGGTCGTCCGCACTCCCCGCGGTGGGATTCGCCCGCACCGCCTGGTTCGTCTGCGCCGCACCCATGGCCAGATCCTGTCACATAGTGGCCGGACGGCCAACACCGCACCGGACCGGCATGCCGGATCGTGGACTGCGTCGCCGGGCAATCCCGGCGGCGTACGAAACGCAACGAAGAACGAGGCAGGTCAGCATGCGAGCGGTGGTCGTGGAGCAGTGGGGCGGGCCCGAGAACCTGGTCGAGCGCGAGATCGAGCGCCCCGAGCCGGGACTGAACGAGGTCCTGGTGCGCGTGCACGCGGCCGGCGTGAACCCGGTGGACTGGAAGACCCGGGCTGGCGGCGCCCTCATCGCATGGGGCGACGTACCCGCGGTCGGCTGGGACGTGTCCGGCACGGTCGAGGCCGTCGGGCCGGGCGTCGGCGTGTTCCGCCCCGGCGACGAGGTCTTCGGGATGCCGCTGTTCCCGCGCCAGGCGGGCGGTTACGCCGAGTACGTGGTGGCCCCGGCCCGCCACCTCGCCCCCAAGCCGGCGTCGCTGACCCACGTGGAGGCCGCGGCACTGCCCCTGGCCGCGCTGACCGCCTGGCAGGCCCTGGTGGACACGGCGGACGTACGCCCCGGGGAGCGGGTGCTGGTGCACGCGGCGGCCGGCGGGGTCGGCCACTTCGCGGTGCAGATCGCCAAGGCCCGCGGCGCGTACGTCATCGGCACCGCCAGCGCCGGCAAGCACGACCTGGTACGGGAACTGGGCGCGGACGAGGTGGTCGACTACCGGGCCGTGCGGTTCGAGGACGCCGTGTCCGACATCGACGTGGTGCTGGACGGGCTCGGCGGCGAAACGGCGGAGCGCTCGCTGAAGGTGCTCCGGCCCGGCGGCCGGCTGATCACCCTGCCCGGGCCGGACGACGTGCCCGCCGCCCCGGACGGAGTGCGGGCCCTGTGGGTCCTCGTCGAGCCGGACCACCTGGGCCTGCGCGAGATCGCCGCCCTGGTGGAGCGGGGCGCACTGCGGCCCGTCGTGGAGACCGTCCTGCCGCTGTCGCAGGCCGCGAAGGCGCACGAACTCGGCGAGCAGGGCCGCACCACCGGCAAGATCGTCCTGACGGTCGCCTGACCCGGACGTCGGCTGCCGGGCCGCCCTCTGCCGGAAACCGGGCCGTCGGGTACGAAACCGGGGGCGAGCACGCGAAGGGGCCGCGGGCGACCTCGGCGGTGTGGCGAGGTCGCGCCGCGGGCACGGTCCCGGCATGACAGGCAGCGCGGAGACCGTGTTGATCGTGGTGCGCGGCCCGAGCGGCGCCGGGAAGTCCAGCATCGCCGCACGGCTGCGCGCCGCCTACGGGCGGGGCATCGCCGTCGTCGCCCAGGACGTGCTGCGCCGCACCGTGCTGCGCGAGCGGGACGTGCCCGGCGGCGCCAACATCGGGCTGATCGACGTGGTAGCGCGGCACGCCCTCGACCACGGCTTCCACGTCGTCGTCGAAGGCATCCTCGACGCCGAACGCTACGGACGGATGCTGACCCGGCTCGCCGCCGACCACCAAGGGCGCAGCCACCTCTACTACCTCGACGTCGACTTCGCCGAGACCGTACGCCGGCACGCCACCCGCCCCGCAGGCCGCCGAGTTCTCCCCCGAGGACATGGCCGTCTGGTACCGGCCCCACGACCTCCTCCCCCACGGCATCGAGCACGTCATCAGCCGGCACAGCACCCTGGAGGCCGGCGTCGAACGGATCCTCACCGACACCGGCCTCACCCCACCCGGCTGGGCACCCCGCCTCTGAGCGTGGGCTCGCCCCGGACGTCGGCTGCCGGGCCGCCCGAGGCGCGGCCCGGCATGCCGGAAGCCGAGCGGGGGCCCGGGTGCGGCAGCCTGGTTTCGAGGACGATCCGTCGAGCCATGGAGATCGAATGAACGACAACCCGGCACACGGCAGCCCCGCAAGCGTCGTCGAGGCGG
Source organism: Kitasatospora sp. NPDC034023 (assembly GCF_055575795.1). NCBI lineage: Bacteria > Bacillati > Actinomycetota > Actinomycetes > Kitasatosporales > Streptomycetaceae > Kitasatospora > Kitasatospora sp. NPDC034023. The sequence continues at coordinate 118,223 of NZ_JBVIRY010000005.1, read as the reverse complement.
CCTTCCGCTGCTACCGGTCGCAGGACCGGGACGCGGCCCTGCCCCTGTACGCCGAGGACTTCACGTTCACCAGCCCGCAGGACGACCACATCGACAAGGCCGCGTTCTTCCGGCGGTGCTTCCCCACCGCGGACCGTTTCCAGGAGCAGCGGCTCCTGCGCATCACACCCGCCGACGAGGAACTCGTCTTCGCCTACTACGAGTACGAGCTCGCCACGGGCGGCCGGTACCGCAACGTCGAGGCGATCACGGTACGGGACGGCCTGATCCGGGAGGTGCAGGTCTTCTTCGGCGGCAAAGCGTAGGCGGGTGACCGAGGACACCCGCTCCTACAGCGGCCGGCCCTCGCCCTCCGATCAGTGCCGACGCCCGGGGCGGCGCCGGCCGGCGGGCTCGCGGGGACGGACCGGGCCACCGCCGCCCGGCTGGTGGTCCGCCGGAGTCGGGGGCGGCGCCGGCTGGCGCAGGGCCAGGCCCACGCCGACGGCGGCCGTGGCCAGGCCCAGCACGGCGAGGGGGCGGGACCACTCGCCCGCTCCGGTGGGGGCGAAGGCCGGCGGCAGGACCAGCAACGAGGCGGTGAGAGCGGCGGCTGCGCCGGCGGGGCGGATGCCCGGGCGCCGGGGGCCGAGCGCGTCGAGCAGCAGCAGGTGGCCGGCGAGCAGCACGGTCACTGCGAGCGCCCGCCACCACGTCGGCTCGCCGAGGGCGGCGAGCAGGACGGATCCGGCGGCGAGGAGGGTGGTGCGGGTGGCGGACAGACGCGCGGGCCAGCTCGTCGGGGCCGGGCTCTCCGGTGCGGGGACGGCGGCCCAGAGGGCGCCGGCGGCGACCGGCAGGAGGCAGACCGGCCCGGCCAGGTCGGTGAGCGTACCGGTTCCGGTGCCCGCCGCGGCGAGGGCGAGGGCGGTGCCGGTGCCGCGCAGGGCGGCGCGTTCCAGGCGCGCGGCCCAGCCGGTGTGGCGGGCCGTTCGGGCGGGGCGGGCCGGCTCGGCAACCGTGCGGACCGGTGGCCTCGGCTTCGTGGCACGCGTCGGGCCGGGCTTCGGACGGGACGCCCCCGCGCTCGTCGTACTCGTCCTTGTATTCGTACTTGCCGGGCCGGTCATCGGGCGGCTCCCACGATCCGGCGGCGCAGCAGGGGCGCGAGGGCGAGGTCCAGGGTCTGGCCGGGTGTGTGGCGGACCACCGGGATGCCGCGGCCGCGCAGGGTGGCGCGCATCGCCTCGCGTTCCGCGCGCCACAGGCGCAGCGCGAGGGCGTCGGTCTCGTCGTCGGGGCGGGCCGCCGGCTCCCCGGCCGGGATCTCCACCACGACGAGCGGGTTGCCGCGTTCGCGGACCCGGCCGAGGACGTCGAGGACACGCTGGTCGGCGAGCGGGGTGAAGGCGTAGACGAGGGCGTGGCCGGGCAGGGCCGCGAGCGGCAGGGGCGGGAGGGGGCCGCGCGGGGGGCGGTCCTGGCGGACCTCCAGCACACTCTCCACGATGCGGTAGAGCTGCCGGTCCCCGGTGGCGGCGGTGAGCAGGCGCAGGCGCCCGCCGACCGCGACGAGGCCGATCCGGTCGTGCCGGCGCAGGTAGGCGCGGGTCAGGCCGGTTGCGGCGCGCACGGTTTCGTCCAGGCTGCGCAGCCCGGTGGCGGCGTCGATGTAGTCGGCGAGCGTGTCCAGCAGGACGACCGCGTCGGCGGCGCGTTCGGCGGCGAACTGGTTGATCTGGACGGCGTCGCGGCGGGTCGTGGACGGCCAGTGGATCCGTCGCTGCCGTTCGCCGGGGACGTGCGGGCGGACGCCGATGACCTCGATGCCGGTGCCCTCGTGGGCGGTGGTGTGCTCGCCGATGCGTTCGGGCAGGCGGACCGGGATCGGGGTGAGGAGGGCGGCCTCGGGGACGGGGAAGACATCGACGGTGCCGAGGTCGGTGCGGATGGTGCGACGGGTCAGGCCGCGGGCGTCGGGAACGTCGAGGTCGACGACGCCCAGGTGTCGGCGGCCCCAGGTGTCGGCGCGCAGGACGAGGTCGACGCCGGTCGGGGTGACGGTCAGCGCGTCCAGGGCGAGGCCGGGGCCGAGCGTCACGACGGGCTCGGGCGGGCCGATCCGGCCGTCGTGGTGCACGGTGACGTGTACGGTGACGGGCTCACCTTCGAAGCAGCGCCGCGGCCGGGTGGTGCTCTCGGCGGAAAGCCGGGTGGGGCGGCTGCGGCCGGGGGCCGCCAGCGCGAGCAGGACGGCCGGGAACGCCGCCGGGGCGAGCAGCCAGGCGTGGCCGGTGACCAGGGCGGCGACGGCCGCGACGGTGGCCACCGTGAGCAGGCGCAGGGTCTGGTCGGCGGGCCGCCAGTGCGGTGACGGTGGATTGTCGGGCAGCCCGGCGGCGGTGGCACGGGTGCTGCGGGCGACCGCGAATGCCCTGGCGCGGCGGGCGAGCCGGTCCGTGCCGTCGGTGGCCGGGGTCTGCTCGGTCACCGGGGTCTGCCCTGTGGCCGGGGTCTGCCCTGTGGCACGCTCGGCCGAGCCGGCGGACGGGGCCTGCCCGGCGGACGGCTCGGCCGGGCCGGTGTTCGGTGCGCGGTTCACCGTGTCTCCGCGCGGGGCAGCGTCTGGGGTGCCGGGACGGAGGCGACCAGCCGCGCCAGCACGTCGTCCGCCTCGATCTGGCGTACCCACAGTTCCGGCCTGAGCGTGATGCGGTGGGCCAGGGCCGGCCCGGCGAGCGCCTTGACGTCCTCGGGGGTCAGGTAGTCACGGCCCTCCAGCATGGCGTGGGCGCGGGCGAGTTGGATCAGCGCCAGGCCTCCTCGGGGCGAGGCGCCCACCTGGATCTGCTGGTCGTTGCGGGTGGCGTCGACGAGGGCGATGACGTACTCGACCAGGTCGTCGTCGACCTCGACGCGTTCCACCGCGGCCCGCAGGGCGAGCAGTTCCGCCGGACCGGCCACGGTCTCAAGAACCGGCTCGGGGGTCGCCCGGTCGATTCTGGCGCGCAGCATCGCGGCCTCCGTTGCGGTGGGGAGGTAGCCCATGCGCACGCGTAGCAGGAAGCGGTCGAGCTGGGCCTCGGGCAGCGCGTACGTGCCCTCGTACTCGATCGGGTTGGCGGTGGCGATGACGAGGAAGGGGTCCGGGAGGCGGCGGGTGGTGCCGTCGACGGAGACCTGGCCCTCGGCCATCGCTTCCAGGAGGGCTGCCTGGGTCTTGGGTGGGGTCCGGTTGATCTCGTCGGCCAGCAGCAGCTGGGTGAACAGCGGGCCGGGCCGGAACACCATCTCGCCCGTGTTGCGCTCGTAGAAGGGCGCACCGGTGACGTCCGAGGGCAGCAGGTCGGGGGTGAACTGGATCCGGCGGAAGTCCAGGCCGAGGGTGGTCGCGAACGAGCGGGCCAGCAGGGTCTTCCCGAGTCCGGGCAGGTCCTCGATCAGGACGTGCCCGCCGGCGAGGGCGCCGAGCATGACCAGGCGCAGGGCCGCGGGCTTGCCGACCACGGCCCGTTCGATCTCCCGGAGCACCGCGCGGGCCCGCTCGCCGGCCTGCTGCGGGGTCAGCGGCGGTGGGGTTGCGGGGGCGACGGCGGGGTGCGCGGGGCCGTGGAGGCTGGTGGAAAGGTCGGTCATGACGCTCCTGCAGAAACGATTCGGACGGTGGTGGGAGACCTGGCATGCCCCGGAACGCCGGGTCACAGCGCGAGGGGTCACAGGGAGTCGAGCCGGTCGACGAGCTCGCGCAGAACCGCCGCCGGGAAGGCCTCGGCCGGGGCGGGCGCCAACGGGTCGATCCACGGCCACAGCCGGGGCCCGAGGAGTTCGGCCACCCGGTCGCGGTCGGCCGACAGGTCCAGGCCGTGGACCTCCGCGAGTCGTACCGTGTACAGCCGTCGGAGCCGGAAGCGCAGCGGCGCGGCGTCGCCCTGGGGATCGAGGCCCTGACGGACCGTCCAGCGCCAGTCGCCGAGGCCGGGCTCGTACGCCTCCATCTGTCGCGGCCGGCTACGCGGGGAGCGGGTCCCGGCTCCGGCTCCGGCCACCCGGCGGGCGACGAGCAGACCGGTCACGGTCAGCAGCACCGCGCCGGCCCCTGCCCCGGGCCCGCCGCCGACCAGGGCGAACAGGATCTCGGCGAGGACTGCGGGCGCGGCCAGCTCGATCAGGCTGTGGCGCACCGAGCCCGGCCGGGCGAGCTCGCGGTCCGGTCCGTGCACGGCCCCGGCCACGGACCGGTCGACGGATCCATCCACGGACCGGTCGGAAGATCGCTCGACGGACCCGGCCACGGACCCGTCGCGCCGGGGCGCGGCGCTGCTCATCGGTGCTCCCCTACGGTGTGGGCGTCCGCGGCCGCCGCGGGTTCGGCGCTCGCAAGCCGGGCTGCGATGGTGTCCAGGGCCGTACGGGCGCGGCGCACCTGGCTGTCGTCCATCGGGTGCGTCGAGTACCGGGCCTCGCGGAACAGCGCGGTGAGCTCCCGCACCCCGGTGGCGTCGATCCGCTCGTCGGACAGGGCTCGGCGCAGCAGTTCCGTCGGGCTCTCCCACGCGTGTCGGGGCAGACCGGAGACGGCCAGCGAGCCCTCCATCGCCGCGTAGCAGGCGATCACCGCCGCTCGGGCGTCCGCTCCCGTGAGGGCCCTGCGGCCGGAGTCGACGGCCTCGGCGAGAGCGGCCTCGGGCCCGGCGGGGGCGGCCGCAACGGGCAGCACCTCGGGCGTCTCCCGGCGGCGGCCCCGCAATCGGCGAAGCCGGAACGCGACGGCGACGCCGAGGACGACCACGGCTGCTCCCGCCAGGACGGCCAGGGCCGTGAACAGCACCCCGAGCCCTGCGCCGCCGGCCGACACGAGCGGTAGCGGCGGGGCCGAGGGGACGGCATCGGGGGTCAGAGTGGGCATCTGCCGCGGCGGGTGCGGCAGTTCGGACGGCCCGGAGGCGGCCCGGCTGCGCAGGACCAGCAGCAGGACCGGCACCACGGCGGCGGCCAGTGGCAGCAGGACCACGGCCGCCTCCCGCAGGCGCTCGGCCCGGGGTGTCGGCCCGTCGAGGTGGCGGACCTCCTCGCGGAAGCGCACCGCGAACCTGCCGACCAGCCCGGCCCAGCCGAGCCCGATCAGCACCACGAACCCGAGGCCGGTCACCGGCCCGGTCGCCGCCGTGCCCAGGGGCCCGCCCTCGGGCCGCAGCTCCGCCGCGGCGATCAGCAGCCCGACGACGACCAGCAGCACGCCCGCCGGCCGTCCGAACCGCCCGCGCGTACGCGACGGCGACCCACCACTCATCCGAACCCCCCCGGTTCCCCGCGCCCGACGGCGCGCGAGGTGCAGAGTCGCACACCGACCGTCGGTGTGTCACCTGCCGCCCCGGGCGGCCCCGAACCGCCAAGGGGCATGCCGGACTCCCCGTCACTCGACTCGGACCCGATCACGCCCGGCGCCCCGGCCCGCTGTGACAGTCGGAGGCGCGCCGAACCCGGGGGTTTGGCTTGCCGGATCGGGGTGAGAAGAGAGCCGGGTGGGCAATGAGCGGCCCGGACGGCACCCCTCCCCCCTCCTGGGGTCCGCCGTCCGGGCCTGTCCCACCACCGCTCAGAGCCCGGCCACCGTGACGTCCATCCGCCGGCGGCCGGGCGGGCGGGGGCTCGGGTCGACGGCGTCTCACGGACGTGTCGTCAGGCCGTCCAGGGTGAGGTCCAGCAGGCGTTCGGCCTGTTCGCGCTGTTCGGGTCTGGCGGAGGTGAGGGCGATGCCTTCGAGGGCGGCCCCCAGGTCGGCGGGGCTGATGTCGGTGCGGATCGCGCCGGCGGCCACGCAGGCGTCCATCAGTTCGGTGAGGGCCTGTCGGATCATGTCCCGGCTGTCGCCGTGCGGGTTGTTCCCCGCGGCGGCGATGGCGCGCAGCGCGTCGGCCATGCCGGATTTGGCGGCGATGTAGTCGAGGAAGAGCCGTGTCCAGGCGTGCAGGGCCTGGTAGGGCGGTCTGGCGGCGAGCAGGCCGGGGACGGCGTTGCACAACTGGGCGACTTCGTTGCGGTAGACGGCCTCGATCAGGGCTTCCCGGGTGGGGAAGTTGCGGTAGAGGGTCGCGCTGCCGACGCCTGCGGCTTTCGCGATGTGTTCCAGGCGGGCGTCGAGCCCTTCGTCGGCGTACACACGCACCGCGGCCGTGAGGATCTTGTCCCGGTTGCGTTGTGCGTCGGCGCGCAACGGGCGGTGTGAGTCGCCGTCCGTCACCTCTCGCCCCTCTCTGCACATGGTGGATTCCCGTTTGCATCGTAAGGCACCCTGCGGCGTGCACAGCCACGGAAGGTCCTGCACAGCTGGGGAAGGAAGCCACCCGTATCGTCCGGGCGAGGCTGCCGGGCGGAGGGGGTCCGGTGAACGACGGGCCCCTCCGCCCGGGGCGACCCGGCTCAGCCGACCATGGCTGCCAGGACGCTGCGCCAGTCCTCGCCCGGCTCGGGTGTGAGCGGGCCGGCCAGCGTGTCGGCCCGGTAGCGCCAGGGGCGGCGCAGTTCCTCGTCGGCGTCGGGACCGACGGCGAGCGGGCTGTCGGAGCCGAGCAGCCGGACCAGCTCCGCGGTGAACTCCGCCCAGGAGACGTGTCCGCTCACCGCGTTGACGACCCGCCCGGCCGCCGGGTGGTCCGGGACCGCGCAGGCGGCGAGCGCGCGGGCCAGGGCCGCGGCGTGGACCCAGGACGCTCCGTACCGGTCGTCGGCCGCCGGCAGGCTGATCGTCCGGCCGGCCAGGGCGGCCTGGTAGAGGGTGCCGGTGGAGCCCCAGCGGAGCTGGTCGCGCAGGCGGTGGTGCGGGCCCCAGACGATCGGGGCCCGTACGGCGGTGGCCGGGCCGCGGCCGGTGGCGGCGGCGGCTTCGAACAGGATCCGCTCGCAGTCCAGTTTGGCCTGCCCGTACGGGGTGACCGCCGTGCCGCTCGGGGCGCCCTCGGGGACCTCGGTGCCCGACGGCCGGCCGTACGCGTCGATGCTGCTGACGAAGACGAACGGGCCGCCCCGCCAGCCGTCCACCAGGGCGCGCATCGCGGCGAGGTCGGTGGCGTGGTCGGTGAAGGTGCAGGCGGAGTGGATGACGGCGTCCACGCCTTCGACGGCGCGCCGCAGGCTGTCCGGGTCGGCGAGGTCGCCCTCCGCCACCTCGGCGCCGTTCAGGGCGGGCAGGTGTGCGGACTCGGAGCGGACCAGGGCCCGGACCGGCCTGCCCTGGGCCATCAGCTCCTGCAGGACCGCCGCGCCGACCCCGCCGGTGGCGCCGGTGAGCAGGACGGTGCCGGTGCGGGAGCGGGTGCGCGGGCGGGCGCCGGTGCGGGCGAGGGCGGCGCGGCGCTCGTCCTCGCGGGTGGCGAGCACGGCGGCGAGGGCGCGCGGGGTGCGCTGTTCCAGGATGTCGAGGCCGGTGAGCGGCAGCCCGGTGCGGGTGCGCAGGCGTTCGGCGAGCTGGACGGCGACCAGGGAGTGGCCGCCGAGGGCGAAGAAGTCGCCGTCGGCGGGCGGGGTGGCGCCGAGCAGTTCGCCGAAGACCTCCCGGACGGTGTCCACCGGGCCGTCCCGAAGCGGGTCGCCCTGGCTCGGACCGTCCCGGAGCGAGCCGTCCCGATGTGAGCCGTCCTGGAGCCGGCCGTCCCGGAGCGGTGTGGCCCCGGGCAGCAGGCCGTGGTCGACGGTGCCGTCGGGGTGCCGGGGGATCCGGTCCACCAGCGTGACCGCGAGCGGGAGTTCGGCGGCCGGCAGGCGTCCGCGCAGGGCGGCCCGCAGCTGGGCACCGTTCGGGGCGCCGGGCCCGCGGACCACCGCGTAGGCGAGCGGCGGGCCGTCGGCGTTCTCGACCACGGCCGCGTCGACCACCCCCGGATCGGCCGACAGGCCTTCCACCACCGGGTGTTCGGCGGCGGCCAGGAGGCGGCCGGGCAGCTCGGACAGGAGCGGGTCCGCTTCCCCGGCCACGGCCGCGAGCACGGCGGCGAAGGCGTCCAGCAACTGCCCTGCGGTGGCCTCGTCCAGGGCGTCCCGGTCGTGCTGCACCAGGCAGCGCGGCGCCGGGCCGTCCTCCACCAGCAGCGCCAGACCGAACTTGGCGAGCCCCAGGTCGAGTTCCACGTTCTCGGCGTCGAGACCGGGCAGCGCCAGCGGCGCGACGGGCTGGACGAGGTCGCAGGTCACCGAGAGCAGCGGGGTGCCGTCCGCGCCGCGGGCCGCCGCGCCGAGTCGCTCGACCACGAGGTCGAACGGCACGTCGTGGTGCTGCTGGGCGTCGAGCAGCTCGCCGCGCACCGCGGCCAGCAGTTCCGCGAACGACGGGTCGCCGGCCGGATCGACCCGCACGGCAAGGGTGTTGACCGCGAGGCCGACGGTGTGCCGCAGGTCGGGCCGGGCCCGGTGACCGCTGGCGCACCCGAGGACGAGGTCGCCCTGCCCGGAGGCCGTCCGCAGGGTGGCGAACGCGGCGGCCAGGACGACGGTGAACAGCGTGGCCCCGTGCCGGGCACCGAGGGCGCGCAGGCCGTCCACGACGGCGGGGTCCAGCGGAGCGGCGTGCAGCGCGGCCCGGCGCTCGCGGGCGCCGGACGGGACGGGCCGCAGCAGCGTCGGCGGCCGGGCGCCGGCCAGCCGGGCGGCGAGGGTGTCGGCGGCGGCCGTGAGCTCGGCGTCCCGGGCACGTTCCTGGCGGGCGTACTCGGCGTACGACGGCCCGGGCGGCGGGAGTTGCGGCGCCACGCCGTCGCGTGCAGCTGTGTAGAGCGCAGCGACATCGGCAGCAAGGACCGGCAACGATCCGCCATCGACCGCGATGTGATGGATCGTCAGCAGCATCGTGTGGTCCTCCGGCCCGTGCCGCAGCAGGAGGGCGCGCAGGACCGGGCCGGTGGCGAGGTCGAACGGGCGGGCGGCCTCGGCGACGAGCTGCTCGGAGGCCGCGGCGTCGGTCTTCACGTCCACGACCGGCAGCGGCACCGGGGCGACCGGGTCGGTCTGCTGGTACGGCTGTCCGCCCCGGCGCGGGTAGCGGGTGCGCAGGACGGCGTGCCGCTCGGTGAGCCCGGTGATCGCGGCGGCGAGGGCGACCCGGTCGAGGGGGCCGCGCAGCCGGGCCGCGATCGGCACGTTGTAGAGGGCGCCGCCTTGGCCGAGGTGGTCCATCAGCCACATCCGCTGCTGGGCGTGCGAGAGCGGGGCCGGACCGTCGGCCACGGCGGGGCGCTGCGACGGGGCGGCGGCGCTGCGACGGCTGCGGGCGCGGCGCAGCAGGTCGGCCTGGTCCACGGCGGTCACCGGCCCTCTCCCGGCGCCTCGTCCGAGCCGTCCTCGTCAGCGCCGGCCGGGCCGTCGGTGGCCCGCAGCGCCCGTTCGAGCAGCTGCGCCTGCCCGGCGACGGTCGGGTGGTCGAGGAAGTCGGCGAGCGAGAGCTCGACCCCGAGGTCCTCGCGCAGGTCGTCGACGACCCACATGGCGAGCAGCGAGTGCCCGCCCTCGGCGAGGAAGTCGGCGGCCGGGTCGGTGATCGGGCGCTCCAGGGCGCGGCTCCAGGCCTCGGCGACGACCTGCTCGATCGGGGTGAGCGTGCCGCCGCCGGAGGGGCGCCGCTCGACCGGGTCGTCGGCGGCCAGCGCCCGCCGGTCCACCTTCCCGGAGCCGGTCAGCGGCAGCGCGCCGAGTACGGTCCAGGCGGTGGGCACCAGGTGGGCGGGCAGCCGTTCGGAGAGCCGGGCGCGCAGCGGCTCGACGGCCTGGCTTGCGCCCTCGGCGAGGACGAGGCAGGCGGTGAGGGCCGCGTCGGCCTGCCCGGCCCGGCGGACCACGACCGCCGCCTCCGCGACCTCGGGGAGCTGCAGCAGCGCGTGCTCGACCTCGCCCGGTTCGATCCGGAAGCCGCGCAGCTTGACCTGCTCGTCCGTGCGACCGTGGAACTCCAGGGTGCCGTCCGGCCGTTGGCGGACCAGGTCGCCGCTGCGGTAGGCGCGGCCGAGGTCCGGCAGCTCGCGGAAGCGCTCGGCGGTCAGCTCGGGCCGGTTGAGGTAGCCCTGGGCGAGGCGGTCGCCGGCGATCCACAGCTCGCCGACCGTGCCGGGCGGCACCGGCGCGAGCTGCTCGTCCAGGACCAGGACGCGGGCGCCGCCGAAGGGGCGGCCGATCGGGATGGGGCCGGCGCAGTCGGCCGGGGTCACCCAGTGCAGGGTGGTGAAGGTGGTGGCCTCGGTCGGTCCGTAGACGTTGACCAGTTCGAGCCACGGGAAGGCGCGCAGCACCGCGCCCGCGTGCTCGGGCGACAGCACCTCGCCGCCGACGCCCACGGTGCGCAGCACCCCGAAGATCCGTGACTGGCGGGCGGCCAGGCGGTGGAAGAGCGCGCTGGTGAGCAGCAGCGTGGTGACGCCGAACCGCTCGACGTCGCGGCCGAGTTCCTCGGCGGTGGGCCGGTCGGCCGGGGAGACGGCGACGGCGGCGCCGCGGGCCAGCGGGGCCCACAGCTCGAAGGTGGAGGCGTCGAAGGTGACGGCGGAGTGGAACAGCACCCGGTCGCGGGGGCCGACCGCGATGGCGTCCGGGGCGGTGACCAGGTCGGCGATGGCGCCGTGCGGGACGAGCACGCCCTTGGCCTGTCCGGTGGAGCCGGAGGTGTAGAAGACCAGCGCGGGTGCGGCCGGGTCGGCGGCGTCCGGCGCCGCCGCGCAGCCGGTGCCGGTCTCGACGTCAGTGTCGGTATCGGCATCGGTGCCGATGTCGGTTCCGTGCTCGGTCAGGACGAGGGTCTGCTCCTCGGCGAACCCGGCCTCGGCGAGCAGCGCCTTGTCGCCGAGCACGAGCCGGACCTCGGCGTCGGAGGTCATCTCGGCGATGCGCGGGCGCGGGTAGGCGGGGTCGATCGGGAGGACGTGGCCGCCGGTCCGCCAGATCGCGAGCTGGGCGACGACCAGGCGGGTGGAGCGGGCGCAGAGCAGGCCGACGGCGCTGCCGGGGCCGATCCCCCGGGAGGTCAGCACGGCGGCCAACCGGCCTGCGGCGTCGACGAGTTCGCGGTAGGTGAGGATGGTGGAGCCGTCGGTCACGGCGAGCGCGTCGGGCTGCCGTTCGGCCTGCTGGGCGATCAACGCGGGCAGGGTCGCGATGGTCATGGTGTGGTTCCCTTCCGGGCGCCCCGGCGGTTCGGCCGGGGCGCCCTGTTAAGGAGGTGCGGGAGGGTCAGGTGGTCGCGGTCAGGGCGGCCACCCGCTCCTCGACCAGTCGGGCGACGGCCCGCAGGTCCGGCTGGCGCAGCACCAGGGGCGCGCGCAGCCGGATCCCGTACTCGCTTTCCAGCGCCTCCAGCAGTCGTGCGGCGGCGAGCGAATTGCCGCCCGACGCGAGGAAGTTGTCGGCGGGGCCAAGGTCGGCGCGGCCGATCAGCTCGCGGCAGAGCTTCAGCACGGTGCGCTCGACGGGAGTGTCGCCGTCCTCGCCGATGGGCTCCGGCGGCTCGGCGGCCAGCAGCGCGTGGCGGTCCACCTTGCCGTTGGCGTCCAACGGGTAGCGGTCCACCAGCCGCACGGCCGAGGGCACCGCCTGCTCGGGCAGCCAGGGCCGGACGGCGTCGAGCAGCCGCGCCGGGTCGATGCGGTCCGCCGCACCGCCCGCGACACCGTCCTCGGGACCGGTCCCGGCGCCGGTCCCGGCCCCGTCCTCGGGCTGGACGAAGGCGATCAGCCGGACGCCGCCGGCCGGCGCCTGCTCGGCGGCCACCACCGCCCGGCGCACCTGCGGGTCGCGCTCGAACGCGGCCTCGACCTCGGCGGGTTCGATCCGCACGCCGCTGACCTTGACCTGGTCGTCCAGACGGCCGTGGAACTCCAGCACCCCATCGGGGCGCATGACGACCCGGTCGCCGGTGCGGTAGACCCGGTCGGTGCCTTCCACGCCCTCGGGCGCGCCGACGAAGCGGCGGGCGGTCAGCTCGGGGTCGAGGTACCCGGCGGCCAGGCAGCGTCCGCCGATCCGCAGCTCGCCGGGGACGCCGCGCGGCACCGGCCGGCCGTCCTCGTCGGTGACCACCACGACGGCGCCCGCGATCGGCCGCCCGATCGGCGGGGCGCCGGCGCCGTGGTCGCCGCCGGGGGCCATGCTGTGCACGGTGGTGGTGACGGTGGCCTCGGCGGGGCCGTAGGCGTTGTGGACGGCCGCGGTGACGTCGGGCCCGGGGGCGCGGCGCAGCCGGTCGCCGCCGACGGTGAGGTGGCGCAGCGCCGACCCGGCGGGCCAGCGGCGGGCCAGGACGGGCTCGGCCAGCGGGGTGGGCAGCACGGCCGCGGTGATGCCCGCCTCGCACCACCAGTCGGTGAGCGCGCCGGAGTCCCAGCGGACGGCCTCGGGGGCGACGACCAGGGCGGCGCCGGAGGTGAGGCCGGCCCACAGCTCCATCAGGTGCGGGTCGAAGGCGACCCCGATCAGCAGGCTGTGCCGCTCGCCGGGGCCGAGGCCGGTCAGCTCGCGGTACCACTGCAGCAGCGCGCCGAGCGCGGGCTCGGTGACGGCGACGGCCTTCGGGGTGCCGGTGGAGCCGGAGGTGAGCACCGCGTAGTGGGTGCCGGCCGGGATGCGCACCTGCTCGCCGGGGGTCAGGGCGGCCACCACGCCCTCGGTGGGCAGGTCCAGCGGCAGCCGCTCGCCGCCGGGCGGCAGCAGGTCCGGCTCGCCGACCAGGCAGGCCGGGCGCAGCTGTTCGGCGACGGCCCGCAGCCGGCGCTCGCCGGGGCGCGGGCCGAGCGGCAGGTGGACGGCGCCGAGCTTGGCGGCGGCCAGGGTGACGGCCACCAGCGAGACCGAGTGGCCGAGGCAGACGCCGAGCAGGTCGCCGGGGCCGACCGTCCCACGCAGGGCGTCGGCGGTTCTCTCGGCGAGGCGGTCGAGCTCGGCGTAGCTGTAGGTCCGCTCGCCGTCGATCAGGGCGGGGGCGTCCGGGGTGCGGTGCGCCCAGGTGGTGAACAGGTCGAGGACCGCGCCGTCCTGGTGCGGACGGCCGTACCCGATGCTCAGGGATTCCATCGTGGTCTCCATTTTCATGACGATCCGTCAGTTCAGGCCCATGGAACGGGCAATGATGACCTTCTGGACCTCGGAGGTCCCCTCGATGATCGTGGTCATCCGCACGTAGCGGTACAGGAACTCCAGCGGGTGGCCGCGCACCCAGCCGGTGGCGCCGTGCACCTGGAGCGAGCGGTCCACCGCGCGCACGGCGGTCTCCGAGGCGGTGAGCTTGGCGAGCGCGGCGTTCTCGGGCGACTCGGTGCCCTCGTCGACCAGCCGGGCGCAGGCGAGGGTGAGCAGCTTGGAGGCCTCGACCTCGGCGCGGGTGGACACCAGGTGCTCCTGGACGTGCTGGTACTCGCCGATCACCCGGCCGAAGGCACGCCGCTCCTTGGCGTACTCGACGCCGACGCGCAGCGCGTACTCGGCGATGCCGTTGCACATCGCGGCGACCACCAGGCGGCCGCGGGAGAGGCTGTCGATGGCGAGGGCGGTGGCTGCGCCGACGCCCTCCTCGCCGCCGATCACGGCCTCCGGGCCGACGGTGACCCCGTCGAGCAGCAGCTCGAACAGCGGCTCGCCGGACATGCCCTCGTAGCGCTGGCCGATACGCAGCCCGGGCTGGTCCATCGGCAGCACGAAGGCGGTGGCCCCGGTCGTGGGGCCGGCGCCGTCACCGAGGTCGGTGGCGGCGACGACCAGCGCGATCCCGGCGTGTTCGGCGTTGCTGACGAAGGTCTTGCGCCCGTTCAGCACCCACCGGTCGCCCTCGCGCAGGGCGGTGGTGGTGAGGCGGAAGGCGTCGGAGCCGGCGTGCGGCTCGGTAAGGGCGAGGCAGCGGGTCTGCTCGCCGCGTACCAGCGGGATCAGGTGGCGCTCGACCTGCTCGGGGGTGCCGTTGCGCAGCAGCGGGCTGGGGCCGTCGGAGCCGGCCAGCGCGTACGGCGCGAGGACGCAGCCGCTGCGCCCGGCGGCGTGGTGCAGCAGGACGACGGCGGTGAAGGGCATGTCGGAGCCGCCGAGCTCCTCGGGGTAGTCGCCCGCGTAGAAGCCGAGCGCGGCCGAGCGCTTGCGGACGTAGGTGCGCAGATCACCCGGCACCTGGTCGGCGGTCTCGGGCAACTCGGCGGCGAGCGGGACGAGTTCGCGGCGGACGAAGCTCTCGAAGGCTTCGACGAGTTCGCGGTGTCCGGCTTCCAGGACGGCGGAGGGGGCGGTCACTTGGGCTCTGCCTTTCACTTCTGGCCGGTGAGGGCGCGGGCCTGGTCGGCCAGCACGGCGTGGCGGAACAGGGTGCGCAGCGGCGGGCGGCTGCCGAGGTGCGGTTCCAGGTAGGCGGCGAGCTGGGCGGCGAGCAGCGAGTGGCCGCCGACCTCGAAGAAGTGGGAGTCCGCGCCGAAGCGGTCGTGGCCGAGCACCTCGCGCCAGGCGGCGGCGATCAGCTCCTGGCCGGGGTCGGCGAACGCGCTCGGCGCGGCCTGCTCTTCGGGGCCCGCCTCGGCGGCCTGGTTGGCCAGCAGGGTGAGGGCGGCGCGGTCGGGCTTGCCGCCGGGCAGGGTGGGCATCGCGGCGACGGCGGTCCAGCTCGCCGGGACGAGGCCGCCGGGCAGCCGGCGGGCGAGCGCCTCGTGCAGGGCTGCCTGGTCGGGGCGGTCGGCGCCCTCCAGGAAGCCGACCAGGCGGGGGCCGGTCTGCGGGTCGGTGTGCAGCACCACCGCGCAGGAGCGGCCGCCGAGTTCGGCGGAGGCGGCGGCCTCGATCTCCTCCAGCTCGATCCGGTGGCCGCGGAGCTTGACCTGGTTGTCGGCGCGGCCGAGGAAGCGGAGCCGGCCGTCCAGGTCGCGGTAGCCGCGGTCGCCGGTGCGGTAGACGCGGGCGCCGTCGAGCGCGGGGACGGTGACGAAGCGGGCGGCGGTCGGCTCCGGCAGGCCGGGGTAGCCGTCGGCCACCATCGCTCCGCCGACGACGAGTTCGCCGACGCAGCCGGCCGGGAGCGGGCGCAGCGTGTCGTCCAGGACGTGCATCCGGACGCCGTCCAGCTCGGTGCCGAGCGGGATCTCGCCGTCCTCGGCGACGTCGGCGGCGGTCACCTGGTACACGGTGGAGGTGACGGTGGCCTCGGTGACGCCGTAGGCGTTCAGCACGGTGGTGGCCTCGGTCAGGTCGGCGAGCGCCCGGGCGGGCAGGCGCTCGCCGCCGAGGACGAGCAGCCGTGGCGTCCAGCGGCCGTCGCGCAGCGCCTCGGACAGGTCCGAGCGGACGGCGAGCAGGTAGCTGGTCGGCAGGTTGGCGACGGTGACGCCGCGGGCGGCCAGGACGGCCACCAGCTCGGGCCCGGTGGGCACCTCGCGCTGCGGCACGACCAGGGCGGCGCCGGCGGCGAGGGCGGGCAGCACCTCCTCCAGCGCCACGTCGAAGGACGGCCGGGCGAACAGCAGCACCCGGTCGGCGGAGGTGAGTTCGTAGCGGTCGACGATCGCGGCCAGGTAGCCGGCGAGCGCCTCGCGGCCGACCTGGACGGGCTTGGGCACGCCGGTGGAGCCGGAGGTGTGGATCAGGTAGGCGGCGCCGTCCAGGACGTCGGCGGGCTCGGCCTTCGGGAAGGCCGGGCCGTCCAGCAGCGCCGGGGTGACACCCTCGGCGGGCAGCGCGAGGGCGCTCTGCCGGGTGGCCAGGACGAGCGCCGGGCTGAGCCGCTCCAGCAGCAGGCCGAGCCGGGCGGCCGGGTCCTCGGTGGACAGCGGCGCGTAGACGGCGCCGTGGCGCAGGCAGGCGAGCAGGGCGACCACGCTGTCCGCGCCGCGCGGCAGGACGGCGGCCACCGGCTGGCCGGGCGCGACCCCGGCTGCGCGCAGCCGCTCGGCCAACTCGGTGACGCGACGGTCGAGTTCGCCGTAGCTGATCCGCTCGGTGCCGGTCAGCAGGGCGAGTGCGGTCGGGTCGTGGGCGGCGGCCGGGTCGAGCACGGCCAGTGCGTCGGCGAGCGTAGCGGTGGGAGTGTCGGCAGGTGTGGCGACCGGCGCCACGGTGGTCGGCGCGGCCTCGGGCGCGGGGGACAGCTCGGCGATCGGCGCCTGCGGGCGGTCGAGGTAGCAGCGCAGCAGCTCCAGCAGCCGCTCGGACAGCAGCACGGCCTCGGACTCGCGGAACAGGTCCGCGTCGTAGTCCCAGACCAGGGTCATCCCGGCAGCGCCGTGCTTCTCGCCGACCACCCGGCGGTCGTCCGGCAGCAGCACCAGGTCGAGATCGAAGCGGGTGGTGCCGGTGTTGAAGCCCTCGTACAGCGAGACCTCCAGGCCGGGCGCCTGGACGTCCGGCAGGGCCGCGTCGTGCGCACTGAACATCACGTTGAACAGCGGGTTGTCGGCACCGCCGGTGTGCAGGCCCAGGCGGCGGGTCAGCTCCTGCACCGGCAGGTCCTGGTACGGCAGGGCGCGCATCAGGACGTCGGTCACCTCGTCCACGGCCTCGGTGCCGGGGGCGGCGGGGTCGAGCCGCAGGCGCAGCGGCACGGTGTTCACGAACATGCCGACGGTGCCCTCGAAGCCCTCCGGGCGGTTGCCGACGGCGGTGCCGACCACGACCTCGCGGTGCCCGCTGTGCCGGCGCAGCAGTTCGGCGAACAGGGCGAGCAGGGTGCTGAACGGGGTGTGGCCGTCCGCCGTGCTGCGCTCGCGCAGCCGCTCGGCCAGGTCGGCGCCGATCGCCTGGCGCAACTGGCCGCCCCGGTGGCGGCGCTCGACGCCCGGCCGGGCCAGCCCGGGCAGGGTGACCTCGCGCGGCGCGTCGGCCAACTCCCTGGTCCAGAAGTCGAGTGCGCGGTCGCGGGGGACGTCGACGGCGGCCCGCGCGTGCTCCTCGTACGAGGGGGCGGTGGGCAGGTCGTACGGCTCGCCGAGGACCCGGGCGCGGTAGACGGTGAACAGGTCGCGCAGCAGGATCGCGAAGGAGTGGCCGTCGTGGACGAGGTGGTGCTCGACGTGGATCAGCCGGTGGTGGCCTTCGGCGATCCGCACCAGGTGCCAGCGCAGCACCGGTGCCCGCTCGGTGTCGACCGGTTCTTCGGCCTCGGCGGCGAGCAGCCGCCGGAAGGCGGCCTCCGGGTCGTGCTCGGTGGCGAAGTCGCTGTGGCGCAGCTCCGGTTGACACCCCTCGGCGACCCGCTGGCCGGGCAGCCCCTCCGCTCGGGGCACCAACTCCAGCCGCAGGCCGGGGTGGTGGTCCAGGACGGCGGCCAGACCGGCGTGCAGCGCGTCCCGGTCGAGGGTGCCCCAGAGGTCGAGGACGGCGGTGAAGTTGTAGGCGCGGCTTCCCGGCAGCATCTGTTCGTGCAGCCAGACGATCTCCTGCGACGGAGAGAGTGCGAACATGGGCGGTTCCCTTGTGTGGTGGGCTTGTCGGCACTGCGGTGGCCGGCGGCGGGCGTGGGGTGGTCCCGCTCCGGCCGCTGGACCCGGCCGCACCGGGATGACGGTGCGGCCCGGGGGTCCGGGCTTCGGGCTCCTGCGCGGGCATGCCTGTTCGGGCACGCGCGTCCAGGCGCGGTGGATCCTGCGAGGCGGATCCGGCATGGGAGTTCGGGCCCGCGGAATGGGGCGCGGGAGGTCGGGCAGCCCGTCGGTCGGGGCGCGGGCTCGGGAGTCGCAAACCCCTTCCGGGGCAGGCGGGTTCAGGCGTCGAGGGTCAGGCGCGGAAGGTCAGGCGCGGGAGGTCAGGCCCGGAAGGTCAGGCGTGGGAGTCCGGGCCTGGCCGGGCGTGCAGGTGGTGGCGCAGCACGGCGAGCAGGTCGTCGAAGGCGGCGCGGGCGTCGGCCTCGGGGAAGCGGTCGCTGTCCCAGGCGAGCCGGACCAGCAGGTCGTCGCCGTGCGAGGCGGAGACCGCGAGCGGGGCGGCGAGCGGCCGTCCGGCCAGGTGGGTCTCCCGGCCGGGCGTGCCGCCGAGCACCAGCGGCGGGCGGCGGTGCAGGTCCTCCAGGGTGAGCATGGCGTCCAGGGCTCCCGTCCACGGCGCCCCGGCGGTACGGGCTGCGCGCACCACCTCGTCGAACGGGGTGCCGGCGTGGTCGAGGTCGTCCCACCAGGCGTCGGCGAGGGTGTCCAGGTCGTCCGTGGTGCTCGAACCGGCCGGGTGCACCAGGGTGTTGAGGAAGCAGCCGAGCGCGGCGGGCGAGCCGGCCGGTCGGCCGCCCCACGGGTAGCCGAGCGCGAGCGGCCCCCCGTCCGTCCGGTGCAGTCGGTGCGCGGCGGCCCCGACGGCGTCCAGCAGGGCCGGGAAGACGGCGCTGCGGGCGGCGCCCTCGGCGGCCGGCAGCCGCTCGGTGAGCATCCCGGTGGACGTGGCCGCGCCGCCGCCCGCCCCGGTCAGCGCGCCGAGCCGGCGGCCCCAGTGGGCCTGCGCGGCGGGCCCGCCGGCGGCGTCCTCGGCGGCCAGCTGGAGTTCGACGGCCTGCCGGTAGTCGGCCAGGGCCTGCGGTGCGGGCCCGGCTGCCGGTGCCTCGCCCCGCTCGTGTGCCTCGTCCTTCTCGTACGCTTCGCTCAGCTCGGCGGTGAGTACTCCGAGCGACTGCTCGTCGCAGGCCGCGTGGTCCAGCGCGAGGGCGAGCAACTCCTCGTCGCCCTCCGGCTCCTGGGCGACCAGCAGGCGTAGGGCGGGCCCGTCGGCGGGCCAGTCCAGCAGGGCTTCGCGCAGCGCCTCGCGGGCCGTTCGGCCGGGGGCGACGGCGATCCGGGCGGCCTCGGCCGAGGGGCCGCCGACCCGCAGGACGGGCGTGCCGCGCACGGTCGCGAAGGCGCCGCACAGGGCCGGGTGCCGGGCGGCGACCACGGCGGCGGCGCGGGCCAACCGGTCCTGGTCGAGGGTGCCGCGCGGGTAGGCGAAGAACAGCGGGACGACGTCGGAGCGGCTGTGCGGCGCGAGTCGGCGGCTGATCAGGAACCGCCGCTGGGCTCCGGTGAGCGGGAGCAGCTCCGCCGGGGAGTCGGCGGCGGCGGAGCGGTACCGGGCGAGGTAGGCGGAGGTGATGCTGGCGTGCACGGGAACGGTCTCCGGTTTCCGGTCGCGGCTCGGCAGGTCTGGGGTCGGTCAGGGGGTGCTGGTGCTCGCGGCGGGCTCCTCGGCGGTGGTGGGCCGCTCGGCGGTGGTCGCTCTCCCGGCGGTGTGCTCGGCGGTGGCGGCCTCCTCCGCGTCCGGCGTGCCGCCGCCCGGTGTGTCCCCGCCCGGCAGGTCGCGCATCCGCCGCAGTGGCGACAGCAGCAGCGGCACCGGCACGAGCAGGAAGCCGATCGCGCAGAGCCAGAGCGCGGCGCGTGGCCCGGCCGCGTCGGCGACGATCCCGCCGCCCAGCGCGCCGATCGGCAACGTGCCCCACACCAGGAAGCGCATGGTGGCGTTCATCCGGCCGAGCAGCTCGGGCGGGCAGACGCTCTGCCGGAAGCTGACCTGGGCGACGTTGTAGGCGACCGCGCCGAACAGCACCACCCCGGAGGCGAGGCCGAACAGCACCACGCCCGCGCCGCCGCCGGACAGCGGCCACAGCACCGCGAACGGCGCCGTCACCACCGTGGACAGCCAGATCAGCCGGGCCTGTCCGACCCGCCGCGCCAGGTAGCCGGCACACAGCGCGCCCGCCAGCCCGCCGACGGCGGAGATCGACAGCAGCACGCCGATGGCGCCCGGCGCCAGGTCGAGCACCCGTACCCAGAAGACCGTCTGTACGGCCATCAGGACGGCCGCGAACAGGTTGGACACGGCGGTGGCGGTGGCGATCGCCCGCAGCAGCGGGTGTCCGAGCACGAAGCGGACGCCCTCCCCGACCTCGGCGCGCAGCGAGCGCCCGGGCGTCGGCTCCGGCGGCGGCTCCTCGACCCGGATCCGGGCGAGCAGCAGCGCGGAGGCCAGGTAGCCGCAGGCGTCGGCCACGATGGCGAGCGGCGCCCCGAGCAGCTGGACCAGCCCCCCGCCGAGGCCCGGCCCGGCGATCTGCGCCGAGGAGCGGACCGTCTCCAGCGCCCCGTTCCCGCCGACCAGTTGCTCGCGCGGCAGGACGGCGGGCAGGAAGGACTGGTGGGCGACGTCGAAGAACACCGTGGCCACCCCGGTGACCAGGGCCACCAGGTAGAGCTGCGGCATGGTCAGCACCCCGAGCGCCGCCGCCGGCGGGATCGACCCCACCGCCAGACAGCGCACGAGGTCGGCGCGGATCAGCACCGGCAGCTTGCGCATCCGGTCCAGCCAGGCGCCGGCCGGCAGGCCGACCAACAGGAAGGCGGCGGTCTCGGCGGCGGTCAGCAGACCGACCTCGAGCGGGGTGGCGTCGAGCACGATCACCGCCACCAATGGCAGCGCGACCAGGGTGACCTGACTGCCCGTCTGGGCCGCCGCGGCTCCGGTCAACAGGAGCCGGAAATCGCGGTGGTCGAGCAGACGGGCCTGGCGAGGGCGAGGCTTCTCGTTCATTGGTTCGACTCTCGGCCACCTCTTCGACACGGGGCAAGCGCCAGGTCCGTTTCCGGACGAACCACAGCGCGGCCCGATCCCGCCACTCCCCCGACCGCCTCTTGCGCGCCTCCTACGCCCCCTTATGGACCGGCCTCGACATCCGGACCGCCCCTCCGCCAAGGCGGCACAGGCCGAAGGGCGCCCGGGGCGCCGCCGGGGCCATCCGTCCATTTCATCGTCCGCTATGCGGACACCGTCTTTCCGGCCACCGGACGGCACCGCTCAACTTGGCCGAATTCCATGGAGTGCTGCCGTACCGACACCTCATCGTGATACCGGCGTGACCGTCGGCAACCGTCGAACTGGTCCAGGAGACCGCCGTACGGGCGTCACCGCCGCTCCTCGTACCTCGTACCTCGTATCGACACTCGGCCGGGCGCCGTAGCACCGGCCCGCCACCCGGCATCCGGCATCCGCACGCCCACCATCCGCACGCCTGTCATCCGCCCGCCCGGCGGGTGATCGCCAGCACCGCCATGTCGTCGTCCCGCGGCCCGCCGGTCCACCGCTCGACGTCCGCCACCAGAGCGTCCAGCACCTCGGCTGGCCCGGCGAACGGACCCAGCGGAGCCAGCCCGAGCACCGGGTCGTAGAACTCCCCCGCCGCGTCCCGGGCCTCGGTCACCCCGTCGGTCACCAGCAGCAGCGTGCACCCGGGCGGGAACGGCCGGCTCTCCGGCGCGGGCCGCGCGACCCCCAGCCCGCCCATCCCCAGCGGCAGCCCCGGGTCGGCCGCGTCCAGCCGCCGCACCGCCGGCTCACCGCCTCGCGGGTACGGGCCGGGGCTCTGCGTGTGCGCGTCGGCGCCCAGCAGATAGGGGCCGGGGTGCCCGCAGTCGAGCGTGCGCACCGTCCCCTCCCCCGGCGGGAACTCGACCAGCAGCGCCGTGATGAACCCCTCCAGCCGCAGTTCCTCGCTCAGCAGGTCGGCCTCCCGGAGCAGCGAGTCCTCCAGCGCGTCCGCGAGCGCGGCCAGTTCCGGCACCCGGTGCGAGTCCTCCCGGAAGGCCCCGAGCAGCACCGAGACCGCCCCCACCGCGTGCAGCCCCTTGCCCCGCACGTCCGCGATCAGCGCGCGCACACCGTACGGGGTGATCTGCAGCGCATAGGCGTCCCCGCCGATCAGCGCCTCGTCCTGGGCCGCGTGGTAACTGGCCGCGACCGACAGCTCCCCCACCCGTGCCGGCGGCTCCGGCAGCACCGCCCGCTGCGCCGCCTCCGCCACCGACCGCATCCGCTCCAGCCGCCGCCCGTGCCGGGCCACCACGCGGTTCACCCCGACCCCGAGCAGCGCGGCGAAGGCCGTGTTCGCCAGCTCCAGGTACCCGTCCCCCGTCCCGATCGACGCGTCCTGGGTGGACAGCACCAGGATCCCGAGCACATTGGCGATCCCGACCGCGACGGTGTCCCGCAGCCGCAGCAGCGAGCCCGCCAGCACGGCGGCCGCCGCCAGCAGCGGATCGCCCCAGTAGTCGGTCGGGTCCAGCGAGTTCCACACCAGCCCGCCGACGATCAGCAACCACGGCGCGACCCGCACGTACGGCGGCCACTGCACGGACCTCGGAGGCATCGGCGACCTGGCTTCCGTCTCACCACCATCCGGAAGGACTTCTTCCGATCGTAGTCACGGGCCCCCCGAACTCGCATGACGGCCGCCCGGCCCCGGTGGAGTACCTCCGCCCCGGGCCTCGCCCTGCCCGCCCCACCCGAACCGCCCCGCGCCCGACCCCGAGAGCAGTCCTTCCGGCACCCGGCGCCCGTACGCCACCGCCAGCAGGTGCTCCGCCCGTCCCGCCACGGTGAGCGGACCGCGCCCGTACGACCAGTCGAGGTCCGTCGCCACCAGGCGGACGCCGTCCACCCGCGCCCCGAAGAATCGCAGCGTCCACGGGGAGACGCCGGCCAGCAGGGCCGTGGTGCGCGCCACCGGCAGGCGGGCGGGCAGACCGAGCGCCAGGGTGATGTCGAGGCCGTGGACGGCGTCGTGCGCGAGCGCCGCGATCCGGCCGCCGACCGGTGGGCGCCACGGGTGGCCGGCGTGGTCGGCCATCGCGGCGGCGAGTTCGCGCTCGGTCATCGCAGCGGCGTCGCGGCGGGCGATCCGGTCGGCCATGCGGTGGACGTTTCCGCCGGAGCGGGCGAGTTCCACGGCCGTACGCGCCGTCGAGTGCCGGAAGCCGGTGCTCATGTGCGCGGCGACCTCGCGGACCCGCCACCCCCCGCACAGCGAGGGCGCGTTCCACTGCTCCGGGGTGAGGGCGGCGAACACCTCGGCGAGTTCGCGGCGTTCGGCCGCGATCTGCTCGCGGATCCAGTCGAGCTGCCCGGCGCCCTGGTCCTTCGACACGGTTTCCATGCGTCCAGCCTGCGGCCGGAACCGTTCACCCGTCCAAGAGCAGGGAGTTCTGCCGCCTATGATCAGCAGTTATGGAACTGCGGCAGCTCCGGTACTTCGTCACCGTCGCCCAGCACGGAAGCTTCACCCGCGCCGCGCAGCTGCTGCACCTGACCCAGCCCGGGGTCAGTTCCCAGATCCGGCAGTTGGAGCGCGAACTCGGGCACCGGCTGCTCGACCGCTCGGGTCGCACCGTGCGCCTCACGCCGGTCGGCGAGGCCGTACTGCCGCACGCGCGGGCGGCACTCGCCTCCGCCGCGGCGGCCCGGCGGACGGCGCAGGAGTTCGGCGGCCAACGGCGCGGCCACGTCCGGTTGGGCATGGTCGCCGGAGCGGCGTTCACCCCGCCGTCCGAGCTGGGCACGTTCCCCGGGCTCGCCACCACGCTCGCCGCGTTCCGCCAGGAGCACCCCTGCATCGACTTCTCGCTGGCCGAGGACACCACCGCGGGCATGCTCGCCGCGCTGCGCGACGGGCGGCTGGACCTCGCCGTGATCGGCCTGCCCGCCGCCGCGAGCGGACGCGAGGACGACGACGGCTGGACGACACTGGCCGGACTCGACCTGCACACCGTGCTGGAGGTCCCGCTGGTCGCGGCCTGCCCCGAGCACCACCCGCTCGCCACCGCCCTGGGCAGCGCCTCCCCGCTCGGTGGCGCCCCGCAGGGAACCGCCCGGGACGAACCCATCTGCGAAAGCATCCGCGATGCCACCGCTCGGAACCGCACCAGCCGGGACGACGCGCTCCCGGTCGCCGCGCTGGCCGGGCACGCCCTGGTGAGCACCCCGCGCGGCACCGGCATGCGCACCGCGCTGGAGCGCGCCCTGGCCGAGGCCGGGGCGCGCCCGACCGTCGGCGTCGAGGCCGCCGCGCCACCACAGTTGGCCGAACTCGCCGCGCACGGGCTGGGCGTGGCCATCCTGCCGAACCCGGGCCCGGCACCCGGACTGCGGGTCCGCCCACTGGCCGATCCCGTCCCGCTGGTACGGATCGCGCTGGCCTGGCCGAGCGGACGGCCGACCGAGCCGCCGACCGCCGCCCTGCTGTCCCACCTGCGGACGGCCTACCCGGGCCCGACGGTTCCTCAGCCCCGCGGCGACGCCGGTGCCACCGACGCGTCCGACGCCGCGGGCGTGCCCGACGCCGCCGGTCCGTCCGGCGCCGCCCGTGCCCGTGTGTCCCGCGCCGCCGATGCTGCGGCTGCCGCCGCGCCGTCGCCGATGTGCAGGAGCGCGGCCGCGCCGTCGAGCACCTCCCGATCGAGCGGGAAGTAGCCTTGCCGCGGTGTGGTGTCGGTGCGGGTCCGGCCCGCGGGCAGCACCGCCTCCGTCAACTGCCAGAGCACATCCGGCCGTTGCAGGAACGCCTCGTACGTGTCCGGCGCCGGCTCGCCCAGCAGGATCGCTTCGCTGCGCCCCAGGCTCCCGGCGACGAAGGCGTACCGCTCGCCCAGCAGCGCGCCGACGATGCGACCCGCGCTGTTCCATCCGCAGTCCAGCTCCCCCAGTGCCCAGGCGCTGGGGTTCCGCTGCAGGTGCTGGTTGTGCGAGAAGACCAGGGTCGGGCCGCGCTGCGCCTCGAGGTCGCGGATGTCGAGGAGGTTCTGCGCCATGAGCGCGTCCCGCACCCCGAGCAGACCGCTCAACCGGTCGCTCGGGGTCAGGCCCCGGACCGCCGACTGCGCGTGGTAGCGCAGCAGTCCGATGCCCGCGGTCAGCCGCGTCCTGGCCCTGAGCCATTCGGCCCGGGAGGTCGCGCCGATCAACTCCGGCGCCCGCGCGTGGAGTCGGAGCAGCAGGTCGTCGGCAAGGCAGCGCAGCCGCCCGGCCTCGGCGGTGGCACCGGGCGACTGCGCCGGGTCCAGCACCGCCTCGGCTCGGCTCCAGCGCTCGTCCTCCCCGGCCGGACCGGCGATGTCGAGGTCGAGTCGCAGGTAGTCGCGGGCGTGCTCGAGGTAGCGGCGCGGACTGGGGGCGCTGTACGTCTCGGTCGGGGCGTCGAAGCCGTGGAAGGACAGCTGCTCCCCCGGCGGTCGGTTCCGGTTGAACTCGCGCATCCAGGCGATGAGTCGGCGGTTGGCGTCGTGCTCCCCGAAGCCGTGCGAGAAGCCCTCGCTCAGCGCCGCGTCCAACGTGCCCACGCCCTCCCGGACGTAGTCGTCCACGGCGAGCGCGGCCACCCGGTCGGTTTCGAGGGCGATCGACCGGAAGCCCCGGTCGACCAGCCGGGCGAACAGTTCGTTGCGGACCCAGCCGAATGCCGGCTCCTGGTGCGTCGGCTCGCCGAGCCCCAGCAGCTCGCACGACGGGGTGACGAAGTCGTGAATGTCCTGGCTCATGAACCTCAAGCGTATCCTTGAAAGAACGGTTGAGACTTTGCCCCAGCCAGCCCGTCGACTGCAGCGAGAACTGGACGCGAAGCCTCAAACGCGCTCGAACGGAAGACGACCATGCGCCCCTCCGACCTCGCCCGCGAGCACGGCATCTCGACCCAGGCGGTCCGCAACTACGAACGCGACGGCTGCCTCCCGCCCGCCGCGCGCACCCCCACCGGCTACCGGATCTACACCGAGCTGCACGCGGCCGCCCTGCGCGCCTTCCTCGCCCTCGTCCCGGCGTACGGGCACGCGACCGCCGGCCTGGTCATGACCACCCTCCACGCCGACCGCCTCGACGAGGCCCTGACCGCCCTCGACCGCGGCCACGCCCGACTGCTGCGCGACCGGGAGACCCTCGCCGCCGTCCGGGACGCCGTCGGCCACCTCACGGCCGCACCCGCCACACAGTCAACGGCGCAGTCGACGGCGCAGTCGACGGCGCCCGAGCGTCCGATGCCGTCCAGCCCCCTCAGCGTCGGCGACGTCGCGCACCGGCTCGGCGTCACTCCCGCGACCGTGCGTGCCTGGGAGGCCGCCGACATCCTCACCCCGGCCCGCGACCGCGCCACCGGCCACCGCGTCTACGGCCCGGCCGACGTCCGCGACGCCGAACTCGCCCACCTGCTGCGGCGGGGCGGGTACCGGCTGGACCACATCGCCACCGTGGTCCGGCAGATCCGCACGGCGGGCGGCACCGACGAACTGGCCGCGGCCCTCGACGGCTGGCAGCGACACCTCACCGCCAGGGGCCTCGCCATGCTCACTGCCGCCGCCCGTCTCGGCGAGTACCTCGCCCTGGGCTCCACTCCACCAAGCGGCTTGACCTCAAGTGGACTTGAGGGACAAGAGTGATCCGCATGAACACCCAGGCAGCAGACAGCCCAGTCAGCGACACTCTCAGCCCCGACACCGACACCAGCACCGACGCCCGCGCCGCGGACGTCGAGGCCATCGAGCGGATCGTCGCCACCGTCGAACGCACCCAGCGTGCCAAGGACGCCGAGGGCTTCCTCGCACTGTTCCACCCCGAGGCCCTCTGGACCACCGCCCACGGCAAGGTCCTCCTCGGCCTCGACGCGATCGCCGCGTTCACCCGCGCCGTCCTGCCCGCCGCGAACTGGAGCGGCGACGTCACCTACGAGGTGGCGCACATCCGCTTCCTTCGCCCCGACGTGGCGGCCGTCAAGGTGCGACAGGTCTCCCAGCCGGCGGCGGGCGGGGCGGACGGCCGGGCGGACGGTGGCTCCGAAGGCTCCCCGCTCTACGTCATGACCAAGCAGGACGACGGACGGTGGCTGCTGCAGGTCGGCCAGAACACCGAGGTGAAGGCCGCCTAGTTCGGTCAACGGCCGACCACCGCGCCGCCGTTCGCCCTGCCGCTGTTCTCCCCGCCGCCGTTCGTCCTGCCGCCGTTCGTCCTGCCGCCGTTCGCCCTGCCGCGAACCTGCGACTCAGGCCGCCCGGGTCAGCCGACCCGGCTGAGGCGGGCGGGGCGGGCGGCGGCTCCGTCGGCGGGCGCGGCCGGCTGGTCCTGGTCGGGCCGCTCGGGGCCGGCGAGCAGGATGGAGCGCTGGAGGCGGCGCAGCACGGTGGACGGCTCCATGCCCAACTCCCGTACCAGGGTGTTCCGCAGGCGCTGGTAGGCCTCGAGGGCCTCGCCGCGGCGCCCGGAACGGTGCAGGGCGATCATGTACTGGCCGTGCAGGCTCTCGTGAGTGCGGTAGCGGTCGACCAGGACGGTGAGTTCGGCGAGCAGGACGCGGTGGCGGCCCAACCGCAGGTCCGCCTCGATCCGCTGGTCCAACGCACAGAGCCTGGTCTCCTCCAACCGCTTGGCCTCGACGGCGAGTTGACCGCCGACCGGGACGTCGGCGAAGGCCGGTCCGCGCCACAGCGCGAGCGCCTCGCCCAACTGGCGGGCGGCGAGCGGGAAGTCACCGGCATCCATGGCGCGGTAGCCGTGCCCGGCGAGGCGGTCGAACTCCTGGAGGTCGACGAGGCCGCCTCCGCTGTTCAGCATGTAGCCGCCGGCCGAGGTGACCAGGACGTCCTTGGCGCAGGACGCCCCCGGACCACCGTCGCCCTGGGCTAGCGCGCGGTCGATCAGGTCGCGCAGTTGGAGGACGTAGGTCTGCACGGTGGTCCGCGCACTGCGCGGCGGCCGGCCGCACCACAGTTCGTCGGCGAGGACGCCGGCCGGAACGACCTGGTCGGCCCGTAAGGCGAGCAGGGCGAGTACCTGCCGCGGCTTCGGGGCGGTCGGCACCACCGACACCCCGCACAGTTGGACCCCCAAGGACCCCAGCACCCGGATTTCCACGACGTCCACCCCAAATCCAGACGGGTCGGCGACCCCGACGGCCACCGGCCGGGCGGGTGCTCCGCTGCTCGAGGCCCCCGCGAGGTTGCGCGGAGGGATCGGCTGAGCACCCGACACCTATCCAAAAACAGGACGGACGGTTTGTCAATACAAAACCGAACGCGCTGTTTGTTTTTAGGCGGAGCAATCGCCCCTGGGGAGCAGGACAGCGGACCAGCCGGCGTCAGGACCGGCCGCCCGAAATGGGGAGGGCAGACGACACCGGCCGGCGTCGGACCGGCCCGATCGATCGCCCGACTGATCGCCCGACCGACCGACCCATCGGCCGGCCGACCGGCGAGGAAGCGGGGCCGCCGGCGTCAGACCGAGCCGATCCCGCCCACGCCCGCCTCGGCGACCTCAGCCTCGGCGACCTCGTCCTCGCCGGCCCCGCCTTCGCCGGCCTCCGCGGCCCGGGCCGCCTCAAGTTCGGCCACCACCCGACCACCCCGGTCCGCCCCGAGGTCGAGCGTGGCGAGCACCCCGGGCACGGCGATGCTCGGCATCAAGTGCTGGTACAGGACGGCGATCCGGCGTTCCAGGTCGGCCCGGCCGGACATCTTCTGGGACTGGATCTGCACCCCCGTCCAGGCCCCGGTCACCAGCCACGCCGTCTCGGCGGGCACCACCTGCGGCAGCAGCTCGCCGCGCTCGCCGGCCATCATCAGCACGCTCTCGGCCCGCTGGATCCACCCGGGGGCGGCGCCGCCGCTGAAGTCGCCGAACACGTCCTGGCCGAGGGAGAGCCGCGCGCCCGCGCTCAACAGCGGGTCACGGGGCATGAGATGGGCGACGACCATCCCGAGGTCCACGAACTCCTGCAGCTTGCACTGCCGTTCGGGAAGTTCGTCCCGGCCGAACTGCTCCTCCACGACCCCCTGGGCGAGCTCCCGCTTGGACGCGAAGTGGAAGTACACCGCGCCGCGGGTCACTCCCGCGCGGGCGACGACCTCACCGATCGTCGCCCCCTCGTACCCGCACTCGTCGAAGACCGACGCCGCCGCCTCCAGGATCAGCCGACGCGTTCGGACCGCCCGTTCCTGCCGCACCACCGCAACCACCCACCCGAAACGCTCGGCAAATAAAACCAAACACCCCGTATCTTACCCGCGAATCCTGTGGCGATCCCTGCGTCCCAGGTCACATAGGGGCCCGCCTCTTGGCGCTGGAACCCGCGCGGACGGTATGAGTCGACCAAGTGCCCGAGTCTTCGCTGGAGCCCCTAGAACCGGAGCAGCAGCTCCTACTTGTGGCCGTCACCCTCACGGAAACCCCCCTCGTGATAATGAACTCGTCAAGTTTGAGTCATGAAATCACCGCAGGTCAACCGGCCTTCACCAATCCGGCACAGGCTGCGGAAGGGCTCAGACCCCTTTGGGGCGTATCCGAACGCCCCGCTCGGCCGCCGACGAACCTTCGTTCTGGCTCCTTGAAAAGCAAACCGGTAGGTACGTATCTTACGAGCCCTGAGCAGCCCACCCCGCCCGTTACGGCCTTTCGGAGCGCTCCCCATGACTCTGCTTGCCTTCCGCACGCCTGCCGACGCCCTCACCACCGCCGAGGCCACCGGGGCCCTCCCCGGCCCGGGCCCGGCAACCGGCCCGGCATCCCGCCTGACCAGTACCGTCGCCAAGGAGTACGTCCACCGGGCCTGCCACGCCGAGGTGTTCCTCACCGGCAGCGAGCAGCTGGACGAGACCACCTTCGCGGTCTCCGCGCAATGGCCCCGGGCGCACACCTTCTTCAGCACCCCGGACGGTACCCGGCACGACCCGATCCAAGCTGCTGAAACGATCCGCCAAGTCGGGCTCTATCTCGCGCACACCCGGTTCGATGTCCCGCTCGACCACAAGTTCATGATGTGGAACCTCGACTACACCACCCGGCCGCGCCGGCTGCTGATCGGCCCCAAGCCCACCGACCTCACCATCGAGGCGAAGCTCGTCGCCCAGCCGCGCCGCACCCGCAACACCGTCGACTTCACGCTCAGCACGGTCGTCCGGCGCGGTCCGCACCTGGCCGCCACCGGGCACTCCCGCTTCACCACCGTCTCGAACTCGACCTACCAGCGGCTCCGCCGAGGACGCCACGACGTCGACGCGCTGCCGGCGCCCGGCGTGACCGCAGAGCCGCTGCCGCCGGCTCGGGTCGGCCGGCTCCGCCCGTGCGATGTCGTCCTCACCCCGGCCGACGCACCGGGCACCTGGCACCTCACCCCCGACTTCTGGCACCCGATCCTCTTCGACCACGCCAACGACCACATCCCCGGCATGGTGCTGATCGAGGCGGCTCGCCAGGCGACCAATGCGCTGACCAGCCCGGTCGCCGTCACCCCGACCGCCGCCGCCACCACCTTCCACCGGTACGCCGAGCACGACGCGCCCACCACCATCACCGCCCGGCACACCCCCGGCGAGGACCCGGACGCCCTCACCACCACCGTCACCGGCCACCAGCACGGCGAGCCGATCTTCACCACCGTCCTCACCGGTCACCCGGACCACCGCTGACCCGACGCCCACCGCCGTACGGACCGGGCAGCCCGGCACGGCGGCACCACCCGAACGGCCTGCCCGACCTCACGGTCAGGCGGGCCGTCGGCCTCTCCGAGGGGAGCGGACCGCCACCGAGGGACGAATGGTGCGACGGCTGAACGTTGCGAGGGCTGAACGTTGCCAGGACTGAACGTTGCCAGGGCTGAATGCTGCGAAGGCTGAATGCTGCGAGGGCTGAACCTGGCGGGAACGCACCACCCCTCGGTCTGGCACCGGAGCGAACACCTGCGCGAGGATGTCAGCCCTTGAATCCGCTGCCACCGGGAGCACGCAGTGAGTGAAGTCGCTTCGCACCAGTACGAGTTGATCAGACTGACGGACCGTCCCGGCACCGACGAAGCCCCCGGATGCAACGGGCGGACCGGCGGCCGGAACGTCCGGGTACGGGTGCTCGGGCGGCACGCGCCGGGCTCCCTGCTCGGGCACGACTGGCTGGACTGCGAGATCACCGTCACCGCGGACTCGGTGCGCGGACACTTCGTCACCCTGGTGACCGATCGCCATCTGCAGGAATGGGAAAGGGCCTTGGAGCGGCTCGGCCAGGGGTTCGCGGTCCGCTGGCTGGACGAGGAGCACGGCCCGGAGCTGCGGATCGAACCCGGGCGGCCCGGCGGGCTCTGGCTGACCGTCTCGGACACCGAGAACTCGGGCGTCACACTCCGGGTCGTCCTCTCCCCCGCCCCCGACTGGCTGGACGAGCAGCGCGCACTGCTCGAACTCGTCCGGGCCGCCTATCCGCCCGAGGTGGTCGAGGTCTCCCCCGGCGTCCACGCCTGGCGCGGAACGCCGCGCACCGAGAACTGATGGATCGTCAATGTCACTTCCGGATCCGGCTCGCGATCCGTCCGAGGGAACGGTCGGGCAGGGTCAGGAGGAAGAGCAGGGCCGCGCCGCCGAGCATGAACAGCGCGAGGCCGTGCAGCCCTTCCGTAGTGGCACCGCGACGGAAGAAGGCGGCGTTCGCGGCGGAGGCGGCCATCGCGCCGACGTACATGAAGGTGCGCAGCAGCCCGGCCGCGGAGGCGATGGCGGCCGGATCGGCCTGGTGGTAGAGAGCGGTCTGGGTGCCGATCCCGATCAGGCCCTGCGGGATGCCCGCCACCACACCGACCGCGCTCAGCAGAACGGCCGGGCTGTCCGCGCGCACCCACAGCAGGGCCGCCCCAGCGGCGATCTGGCACGCGGAGCCGATCAGGAGCTTGCCGCGAACGGCCGAACTGCGACCGGTGAGGCCGGAGACCGCGAGGGCGGTGAGCGAGAGCGGCAGCAGGATCAGCCCCGCGCCGGCGGCGGACAGGCCGCGCCCCTCCTCCAGCCACTGGGTGTAGCCGTAAAGGAAGGCGTAGATGGCGGTGCAGCCGAGGAGTTGGCGCACATACGTGGCGATCAGCGGCCGGTTACGGGCGAGCGCCCGCAAGTCGATGAAGGGGGTGCGGGCCCGCGTCTCGCGGACGGCGAAGCCGGCGGCGGCCAGCAGGGCCAGCACCGGCAGGTACCAGAGCGCCGGGCTCGGCTTCATCAGGAACAGCATCAGCGAGAGGAGCAGGACGGCGAAGAGCGCGATTCCGGCGTGGTCGAGGCGGTCGGGCTGGTCGGGCTGGTCCGTTCGGCCGATTCGGTCGGCTTGGCAGATTCGGTCGACCCGGTCGGTTCGGCCGATTCGGTCAGGCCGGTACTGCCGGTCGCGGCGCGCGGCGGCAACGGGCAGGCGGGCCGCACCGAGGACCAGACAGGCAAGCGAGAGCGGCACGTTGACGACGAAGACCGTCCGCCAGCCGCCCGCGCCGATCAGCAGGCCACCGAGGGTCGGGCCGACCACGGCGACGGTCTGGTTGGCGACGGCGAGCACGGTCAGCACCCCGGTGGGGCTGGACCGCCCGGTCCGCTCGGCCTCACCGCGGGTGAGGTGCATCGCGGCGGGGTACGCCGCCGAGGTGCCCAGCCCGAGCAGCACCCGCGCGACGATCAGCAGCCCGAGCGACGGGGCGAGCGCGCCGAGCAGGCCGGCCGTGCCGACCAGTGCCGTCCCGGCGAGATAGAGGCGGCGCGGGCCGTAGGTGTCCACCAGCCGTCCGATCACCGGCTGGCCGACGGCGGTGGCGAGGTAGAGCCCGGTAACCAGCCAGGCGGTCTCGGCGGGCGGCGCGCCGAAGGCAGCCCCCACCGGCACCAGGGCCACCGCGGTCATCGAGGAGTTGATCGGGTTGAGCACCGAGCCGAGCACCATCGGTACGAGCAGCCGTCGATCGAACCCGCCGTCCGGAGCGGACTGCCGACGGTTGGCCCGGAGGCGGGCCAACCGGGCGGCCGGGCCGGTCATCGACGGTTCAGCCGGTCGAGCAGGGTCAAGGCGGCCAGCACGGTGGCGCGTTCGGCCTCGGTGTACTGCTCCTCCATTGCCCTGGCCAGCCACTCCTCGCGTGCCTGACGGCTGTCCGCGATCCGGCCCAGACCGGTCTCGGTGAGGCTGATCAGCTGGCGGCGCCCGTCCTCGGGGTCGGGCCGACGCCCGATCAGGCCGTGTTGTTCGAGCCCGGCAAGGGTGGCGGCCATGGACTGCGGCCGGACCCGCTCGGCGACGGCCAGCTCACTCGCGGAGGTCAGGCCGTCGTTGATCAGCCGGCTGAGCACGGCGGACTGGGAGGGGGTGAGGTCGCTGGTCCCGCTGGCCTCCCGGAGCGTGCGGCGCAGCCGACTGAAAACGGCGCGCAACTCGCGGGCGGCCAGAGCCGCGGAGTCGATGGGGGAAGCCGAGTCAGCGGGGCAAGCGGAGTCAGCGGGGGAAGCCGAGCCAGCGGGGCAAGCGGAGTCGGCGAGGGCGGCGGCAGTACGGACGGTTCGCTTCTCGGTCACGGTTCCACGGTAATTTCATCAGTCTGGACTGTCCAGTCTTGGCTGAAGATTTCTGCGGGTGCGGGACGACCTCCCTCGTATGCCCGGGATAATGGCGGCATGATCGACAATCAGCTCCGCGTCGTCCTCGCCGAGGACTCGGTGATCCTCCGGGACGGGATGGTCGAACTCCTCACCGCGCGCGGCTGCGCGGTGGTCGCCACCGCCGGTACGGCGTCCGAACTGGTCGCCGCCGTCACCGAGCACCGGCCCGACGTGGCCGTGGTGGACATCCGGATGCCGCCGACCCACACCGACGAAGGAATCCGGGCGGCCGTCGAGATCCGGGCCGCGATGCCCGAGGTCGGGATCCTGGTCTTCTCCCAGCACGTCGAAACCACCTGGGCGGCCCGGCTGCTGGCCGACGGCGCCGCCGGTATCGGCTACCTGCTCAAGGAACGGGTGGCCCGCACCTCCCAGTTCGTGGACGCCTTGCACCGGGTCGCCGCAGGCGGCACCGCGCTCGACCCGGAGATCGTCAACGAGCTGATCCGCGGCCGGCGGCGCAGCCGGGTGGACGCGCTCACCCCGCGCGAGCGGGAGGTGCTGGAACTGATGGCGCAGGGCCACTCCAACCGCTCGATCGCCACGCAGCTCGTGGTGTCGGAGCGGGCGGTGGAGAAGCACGTGGCCGCGGTGTTCACCAAGTTCGAGCTGCCGGCGACCGACGCCGACAACCGGCGGGTCAAGGCCGTGCTCGCCTACCTCGCGGAGAGCGGCACATCCTGAGCCGGGCCTATCGGGCCGCTCATGAGCGTTACTCATGGGGCAGGTCATGAGCAGCGCTCATGAGCCCGGCCTCAAGAAGCCCTCTCATAGCCAGCGCATGAGCGTTACTCATGGGGCAGTCTCATGAGCGTCGCTCATCGCGCGGTCATGAGCGATGCTCATGGACTGGCCTCATGAGCGTTACTCATAGGCGCGGTCATGAGCGTCACTCATGGGCCAGGCGCATGAGCGTCGCTCATCGAAGCACTCATGAACGGTGCTCATGCCCCGGCCATGAGCCGCTCTCATGGCCGCCCCTGCCCCCGTCAGAGCCTGCCGGGCAGCTCGGCGCTGACCACCGTCGGTCCGCCCGGCGGGCTGTCCACCCGCAGCACCCCGTCCACCGCCGCGAGTCGCTCGGCCAGGCCCGCCAGTCCGGTGCCCGTGCCGATCGCGGCGCCGCCGCGCCCGTCGTCGCGTACGGTCAGCCGGACCGTCCCGTCGGCCGCGCTCGCGGTCAGCTCCGCCGACCGCGCGTCGCTGTGCTTGGCCATGTTCGTCAGCAGTTCGGCCGCGCAGAAGTAGACGGCCCGTTCTATCACCTCCTCCGGCCGCTCCCGCAGGTCCAGCCGGACCGTGACCGGCACCGGCGAGGCGGCGGTGAGCCCGGGCAGTGCCTCGGCGAGCCCGCCGTCCAGTGCCACCGGGTGGATGCCCCTGGTCAGTCGACGCAGGCCGGTGATGGTGTCGTCGGTCTGCCCGCGGGCCCGGTCGACCAGGGTGCGCAGCCGCCCGAGGTCGGGCTCGGCCGGGTCGGCGAGGGCGTCGTCGGCCAGTGAGAGAGTGATGGCGAGCGCGACCAGTTGCGCCTGGGTGCCGTCGTGCAGGTCGCGTTCGAGGCGCCGGAGTCGGCCGCTGTTCTCGGCCAGCAGGGTGGCCCGGGCGCTCTCCAGCTCGCGCACCCGCTGCTGCGAACGGACCGGCCCGAGCAGCATGCGGGCGAGCGCCCGGTTGGCCCGGCTCAACGCCCGCAGGACGGCGGGTACGGCGGCCAGCAGCGCGAGGCCGGCCGGTATCGCGCCCACGTCCCACCAGCCGACCGGCCTGGGGCCCGGCTCCAGCAGCCGTACCCAGAGCGGGAAGCCCATCAGCCAGACGCTTCCGAGCGGCAGCCCGATCGCGGCCAGGAAGCCGAGCACCCCCACCGGCAGCCGTATGAAGAGGTAGAGCAGCACCCGCCAGGCGACCGGGTCGGTCAGCACCGCCCGGCCCCGGGCGAGCACCCCGGACGGGCGGGGCAGCGGCAGCGGCTCGGGCACCGCTTCGTCGAGCAGCCGCCGGACCAGCCACCGGTGCAGCCGGCCGATCCGCCGTGCCCCGAGCAGGGCGGCCACCACGAAGGGCAGGCCCAGCACGGTGAGCGAGAGCAGTGCCCCGGCGTAGAGGACGGCGACCGCGTAGACGCCGCCGAGCACCCCGAGCGGCAGTCCGAGGACGGCGAACGCCGCCTCGTCACCGCGCACCGCCAGGAATCGCCGCCGCTCAGCCATCGTCCGCGTCACCGCTGTCCACCGCATCGCCTTCCGTCGCACCGCCGTCCACCTCACCACTCACCCGCCGATCGGCCCCCAGCATTCACCAGGTACCGCAGGCACCACCGCATCACCCTGTCTTCCCCCGGCTCCACCGCCCAGCACGGCCGCCGACCCGCTCGCCTCGCCGCCCACGCCCGCACCCCCACTTCCCCCTCCACACCCACCCCCACGCCCACCCCACCCCCACACCCACCGCCACGCCCGAACCCGTCACCTCACCCCCGTTCCCCGCCCACCGACTCCACCGCCGATCCCCCGATCGCCCACAGCCCCGTGCCCACGATCCCGGGCACCGTCAGGACCGCCGCGCCCAGCACCACCCAGGCGCACCCCGCGCCCGGCACCACCGGCACCACCGATCCCCGCACCGCCCAGCTGAACGCCCCCGAGGCCGCGGCCGCGACCGCCGCGCCCAGCAGCACGCCGACCGCCGTGGTCAGCAGCGCCTCCACGGAGAGCATCCGCAGCAGTTGCCGTCGCGTCGCCCCCACCAGGCGCAGCAGCGCGAACTCGCGGCGCCGGTCGGCGGTCAGCGCGACCAGGGTGTTGACCGTGGAGACCGCCGCGAAGCAGACCAGCAGGCCGAGTTCCGCCTGGCGCAGCCAGACGTCGCTCGCTTTGGTGACGCTGGTCGCGGCGCCGGTGGCCCGGGCCACGCGTTCGGCGGTGCTGGTCATGATCAGCATCGTGCCGGAGAGCCCGACCAGCAGCGCGACCGGGACCACGGCCGAGGAGAGCCGGGCCGCGTAGCCGCGCAGGTTGGCATCGGCCAGCCAGCCGGCCCGCGGGACGAGCGCCCGGACCGGGACGCCGAGCACGGCGGCCAGCGCCCGCGCCGCCAACGGCCCCAGCAGGGCGACCGCGACCAACAGCACCAGCGAACCGAGCAGCGAGGCCTGCCCCGCCTTGTCCAGCTCCCCGGGCGGCCTGGTCGCGGCCAGCCTCAGCAGCAGCGCACCGCCCGCCAGCACGGCTGCCCCGGCGAGCAGCCGCAGCACGCCCGTCCCCCGCGGGCCGCCCGTCCCCTCCGTCAGGGCGACGGCCGGCGCGGGCCGGGTGATCCGCCGGGCCGCGACGGCGGTGGCCGCCATCCCGACCAGCAGCGCCACGCCGAGCGCGACCAGCATCGGCACCGGTGACCCGGGTATGTGCAGACCGGGCGCGGCCATCCCGCGCCGCTGCAGGGCGGTGAGGAAGGCGCGGGCGGCGAGGAGGCCCACCGCGCAGCCCGGGACGGCCGCCAGCAGGACGGTGCCCAGGACCTGGGCACGGATCACCCGCCGCACCTGGCGGGGTGTCGCCGCGACGGTGCGCAGCAGGGCCAGGTCACGGTGCTGCTGACGGAGGGTGAAGCCGAGCGCGTTGGCCACGACGAACAGCGCGACCAGGACGGCGATCTCGCCGAACGCCGCGGCGATCACCATCACTCCCGGCCCGGCCACCGGTGCCCGTGCCACCCCCGCCGGGGCCGTCACCTGCGCGGCGACCAGCGAGCCGAACAGCGTCACCGCCGCCATCGCCAGGAACAGTGCCGCCCCCAGCCCGGCGAAGGCCGCGGGCCGCCGCCGGATCTGCCCGCCGGACAGGGCCAGGACAGGACTGCTCATCGCGCTCACCCGCCCAACCGGCTCAGCCGCTCGCCGACCTGCGCGGCGGTCGGCTTGACCAGTTCGTCCACCAGTAGCCCGTCCGCGAGCAGCAGCACCCGGTCCGCATAACCGGCGGCCGCCGGGTCGTGGGTGACCATCACACAGGTCTGACCGTCGGTGTCGACGCCCGTGCGCAGCAGGTCGAGGATGTCGTGCCCGGTCGCCCGGTCGAGCGCGCCCGTCGGCTCGTCGGCGAACAGCACCTCCGGCCGGGCGACCAGCGCCCGGGCGATCGCCACCCGCTGCTGCTGGCCGCCCGACAACTGGCCGGGCCGGTGTCGTTCGCGCCCGGCGAGCCCGACCCGGGCCAGTGCCTCCCGTACCCGGGCCCGCTCCGGCGGCTGTCCGGCCAGCCGCCCGGGCAGCTCGACGTTCTGGGCGACGGTCATCGCCGGCATCAGGTTGAAGGCCTGGAACACGAACCCGATCCGGGTGCGGCGCAGCTCCGCCAACCGCTGCTCGGGCAGCCCGGACACCTCCGTGTCGCCCCACCGGACGGTGCCGCGGGTCGGCCGGTCCATCCCGGCCAGGCAGTGCAGCAGGGTCGTCTTGCCCGAGCCCGAGGGCCCCATCACCGCCGTGAAGGTCCCTGGCGTGAAGGCCACGGACACTCCGCGCAGCGCCCGGACCGCCGCCGTGCCGCGCCCGTACTCCCGGTGCAGCCCGTCCCCACTCAGGGCCGCGCCCGTCACCCCGTCATGCGCCGCCGGGGCTGCGGCTGTCGTCATCCCGTTCATGCCCTCCATCGTGGGCGTCCGGGGCCGGGAGATCGATTGTGCTGGCCCCCGAATCCGGGGTTCGGAAAACCGAACCCCGCAGGTGGTGCCGACTCCTTCGACCAGTCGACTCGAACGGCCACCGACGCGACCCGACATTCCACCGGTCGTCACCCACGACGCGCACGGCGGCTGCTACGGCCGCGTGCCGTCGCCCGGCCACCCGACAACCCCGCGCCCCCACCCCGCCTGTCAGCGGCCCCGTCATGACGGCCGAGAGCGAACACGCCAGGAAGATCGCGACCCTGGCGCGGCGCTTCAGCGTCGGCTGTCTGGTCGCGCTGCTGCCCCGCGCCCACCGCGCGCCCGCGCTCGCGCTCGCCGAACTCGTCGACGGCCTGATCACCGCCGAACAAGCGGTGGCCCATACCCGCCCGGCCGCCGCCGTCGCCTGCCACGCCGGCCAGACCTCCTCCTTCTCCGCCGACGCCCAGGAGCCGGGCGGCGGTCTCGCCGCCTTCCACACCGCCGCCCGCGCCCACCTGGCCCGCCATCTGGCCTCGTACCCGCACGCCCCCGGCTTCTGGCACGAGGTCGGCGCCCTGATGCACCCCTTCCGGGGCACCCTTCCCGCCCTCCTCGCCGCCGCCCACGTGGCATCCCCCTGACCTCCGCGCGCCCCCGGAGAACGGCGGATCGTCACCGTGGGTGGGACGTCGGAAGTACGTGACGAACCGGACCGGCCGGGTCGGTCCCTGCGTGGGCAACTGGTCGAGCTGATCGCCGCTTTGAGCCCCGGCGCCGACCTCAGCCTGCTGTTCCTCGACGAGCCGTCGGTCGCCGACTGGCACGAGCCGCTGCGCTACCACTACTCGGCCGTGTTCCGCGGCGAACGTCCCGCGAGGGTCACCGCTACCGAGACCGTCTCCCGTCACACCCGGTTGGTGCCTGCTTGTGAGCCTGACCTGACAAGGGACTGCCGGGATCCGGGGTGTCCCCTCTCGGCGATGCGAGGAGGAGAGGAACGCCGGGAGTTCGGGCGGTGCGAACGGGCGTCCTCGACGCGCCCGAGCAGTTGCGTAGCGTGATGATGCTCTTACGGATTGTCGATCATCCTGGGAGACGAAAGTGAAGAGACGTGTCACCGCTATGGCCTTCCTGCTCGCTCTGCTGGCCAGTGTCTCGGCGACGGGCACGGCCCGGGCAGCGCCGGTCACGCCACCCGTGGCCTCCGACTGCTCGCAGGACGTCACCGATGCGTTCAACACCTGGCTGGGCGGGGTTCCCGACGGGGCGACCATCCGCCTGGCCCGCAACGGCTGTTACCTGACCAACGGCTCGATCACCTTCACCCAGCGGAGGAACATCACCATCGAGGGCGGCGGCGCGACCATCAAGGCCACCGTCGACGCGCCCGTGAGCACCAACCGCGCGCGGCTCTGGTTCGACCGCGGGGGCGGCTTCGTCGTCCGGGATCTGACTCTGCAGGGTACGAATTTCTCCGAGCACTGCGCGGTGGTCGGCCAGCCCTCCTGCTACAACTCGGCGCGGGAGCACGACGCCGGAGTCAAGATCGGGGGTGCCGACGGCGTTCTGCTCGAACGGCTGCACATCGAGAACACCTGGGGCGACGCCGTGGAGCTCTTTTCCGGTGGAACGTGGGACGGCCAGGGCAACGGAGCCGTGGCGCCGCGCGATGTCACCGTCCGCGACTCAACAGTCCACACGACCGGCCGGCACGCGTTCTCGTGCGACAACTGCCACAACTACGTGATCGAGCACAACGACGTGAGCAACGTCGGCTACTGGATGACCGACGTGGAGATCGAGGGCGCGGTGTGGACCGGGGACGTGACGCTCGTCCGGAACACCTACCGCGATGTCTACCTCGGGCTGCTGGCTGCGGCGAGCGACTACGGGGTGAAACCCGGTCCGTTCATCCTCCGCGACAATGTCCAGACCAGTGACCCCGTCACCTGTTATCCCCCGGTCTACATCGCTCCACCGAGCAACGAATACGGCCCGGCACAGGTCACGGGGAACTCCCTGAGATCGTTCGGCACCACGATCGCGCTCGGAAACGTCTCCCGGGCCGATGTCTCCGGAAACACCACCACCATCCAAGCCGGCGGCTGCGGTTTCGCCGCCGGGGTCGAACTGGTCGGCGTGCCGAGCGGCGAGGTGATCCACAACACGTTCATCGGCGCGGAAGCTGTCGTGCAGACCTACTCGTCAACGGTCACCGTGTGCGGCAACCGTACGACGGCGTCGGGCCCGTACAACGAGCCGGTGCCCTGCGGCAGGGTGTAGACGGGGGGCGAGCCGCAGCGGGGGCCTCAGGGGGCGGGCCCCCGTCCGTCTCGCCCGGCCCCTGGCCACCGACCTCCGCCGCCCGTGGGAGAAACCCGCCGAACCGAACAAGCTCGCCACCTCGGAGAGCTGGTGGGTGTACGCGGCGTCGTCCAGCTGAGCAGCCGTCGCTGCGGTGATACGGTCGCTCGCCGTGACAGAGCCGCTTCCAGAATTCCCGTATCACCCCGACCCGATGGCCACCGGCGCCATCGTCCAGTCCGGCGCAGAGTGCATCTGCTGCCGTCGGGTCCGTGGCTACATCTACGCCGGCCCGGTCTACGCAGCGGAGAACCTTCGGGGTCGGTTGTGTCCGTGGTGCATCGCCGACGGCAGCGCAGCCGAACGCTTCGAGGCCCAGTTCACAGACGTCGTCGACGACGTGCCGCTGGACCGGCTCTTCGCGATCACACAACGCACGCCAGGATTCAGCGGGTGGCAGCAGGAACGCTGGCTGATCCATTGCGGCGACGGTGCTGCCTTCCTCGGGAGCGCCGGGGCCACCGAACTTGTGGACCACCCCGAAGCGTGGGCAGCGCTTCGGCAGGAACTCAGCCACGGGCCTTGGTCCTCGGCGCAGGCCGAGCAGTACCTCAGGGCCTTGACCAGGAACGGCCAGCCAACCGCTTACCTCTTCCGTTGCCGGGTCTGCGGCACCCACCTTGCATACGCGGACGCCACGTAGGCCCGGGCGAGAGGTTGAAGAGCAAGCTCACGTACTCTGCTAGGAGTGCGAGGGCCCCAGGTGGCGCTCCGGATGCGGCGGCCGCGGGTGGGTACCCAGCGAGCCCCACGGACGGACCGGCTGCATCGAAATGCCACAGGGAACAGGTGTGCCCGATCTGCCGGGGCGGGGGTCAACTGACCCTCTCCCAGCTGTCGGAACACCCACGGGGCTACTACCCGGGAGTGGGCTGACCCTGACGCGTGGGCCCGGTCGTTCTTCGCGAGGTTCGCCTGCCGCTGGAACCGGTCGCCACAGCGGTCGCGGAGCGGGCTCACCATTTTCCGCCCCGGCCTCCCCTCCGCCCGCCTCGCAAGAGACCATGATCGGGTGACCATCGACCTGCTGCCCGGCCACGGCGTCCGCCTGCCCGCGCCGCTGCCCGAGGTGCGCTTCGGCCTCACCGAGGCGGCGGTGCGCACGTTGCTGGCCCCGCACGGCGAGCTGCTGCCCGACGGCGTGCGGAACACCTTCGTCTGCGGCTGCCGTTGGGCGCTGGCCTTCC
This sequence comes from Kitasatospora sp. NPDC034023, assembly GCF_055575795.1. Lineage (NCBI taxonomy): Bacteria > Bacillati > Actinomycetota > Actinomycetes > Kitasatosporales > Streptomycetaceae > Kitasatospora > Kitasatospora sp. NPDC034023. The sequence goes on along the minus strand of NZ_JBVIRY010000005.1, from coordinate 76,900 downwards.
AGCTGCCCGGGGTGGGCGTCACCCTCTGCTCGGACGACCGCGACCGCCTCTGCAGCGTGACCGTCGGCCGGAACCCGAGCGACGACCGGCCCGCCTGCCCGGTCGGCTACCGGGGGATCGACCTGCTCGGCTGGCCGGCCCACGAGCTGGTCGAGGCGTTGCGCGCCGAGGGGTTGCCGGTGCCCGATCCCACCCGCGGCACCCTCCACCACTACCCGCTCCACCTCTACCGCCACCACGCGCCGGGCCGGTCGGCCGCGCCGGGGCGGAAGCCGCGCCACGAAGGGCCGTTCAGCTTCGACGTCGTCTCCTTCTACGAAGCCGCCGAGGCCACCCCATGACCCCACGAATCTCGTCGCCCTCGCCGACCCCGGCATCCTCGTCGCCCTCGCCGACCCCGGCATCCTCGACGCCCTCGCCGACCCCGCAGCCCACCGGCACCGCAACCGGTCCGCACGACGCCGCTTTCCTCCCCCGCCTGCAGTTCGTCCTGCGGGAGCCCGAGCGGCCGATCACCGCTCCCGTCCCCAAGCTCGGCGGCGAGCCCTGCTGGCTGGCCGAACCCGCCTGGCCGCTCTCGCCGACGACCGGTGAACCACTGTTGTTCATCGGCCAGTTCGCCGTCCCCGGCGAGGAGCTGCGACTCGCCTACCTCTTCCTGGAGGAGGGGGAGATCACGGGTGGCATCGACCCGGAGGCGGGCGACGCCCTGCTGCTCGTCCAGCCGGGCGGGCGGATCCCGCCCTTCGCCGTCATCGGCCCGCCCGACACCCGCGGCCGTACGCTGTGGCGCCGCGACCCGGACGGCGACGAGACACCGGTCGAGTTCCACCTCGATCTGCGGCCGCTGCCTGAGGACCTCGACCGGTCGATGGACGAACGGGCCGTCTTCCAGCGGTACTTGCGCGGCGAGGGCCCCGAGGTCCGGTTCCCGGACGGCGGTCACGTGCACGACCACGTCGGCGGTCTCCCGTCCTTTCCGAGCGGCCAAGCCGAGGTCCCCGCGCCCTGGCGGTACTTCTTCGCCCTCTCGGACGCCCCGGACGAGGGCGATCCGTACTTCCTCGACTTCGGTTACGGCGACGGCTTCGGCTTCCTCAGCCCGGACGGTCTGGAGGGCCGCTTCTTCTGGGACATCCCGTAACCGCCCCCCCAACCCGCTTCTCACCCACAGGAGTCAGCATGACCACCACCCCCCTGACCGTCGCGATCCTCGGACCGGGCGGCGTCGGCGGACTGATCGGCGGACTGCTCGCCCGCGACGGGCACCGCGTCGTCTGCCTGGCGGGCGAGGAGACCGCCGCCATCCTCGGCCGGGACGGACTACACGTCCACAGCGGGCAGTTCGGCGACTTCACCGCCGCGGTCGAGGCCGCCACCGAGCTGCGCGAACCGGTCGACGCCGTCTTCGTGACCGTCAAGGAGACGGCCCTGGCGGCCGCCCTCGACCGGCTGCCGCCCGAGGTGCTCGGCACCGGGATCGTGGTGCCGTTGCTCAACGGCCTGGACCACATGGCGGTCCTACGCCGGCGCTACCCGGCCGCCCGGGTCGTGGCCGGCACGATCCGGGTCGAGGCCACCCGCACCGCGCCCGGTCGGATCGAGCACACCAGCCCGTTCGCCGCCGTCGAACTCGCCGCTCCCAGCGAACCCAACTCCCCCGTCGGGGAGTTCGCCGATCGACTGCGGCACTCCGGCCTGGCCGTGACGCTGTGCGAGGACGAGACGGCGATGCTGTGGAGCAAGTTCTCCTTCCTCGCCCCGTTGGCGCTGCTCACCACCCGCCATGCGAGCGACGTCGGCACCGTGCGCACCGAGCACCGGCCCGAACTCCTCGCCGCGCTGGATGAGATCACCGCCGTCGCCCGGGCGGTCGGCGCGCCCGCCGACGCGCAGGCCCTGCTCGCGGCGGTCGATCGGGTCCCCGGGGCGATGAAGTCCTCGATGCAGCGCGACGTGGAGGCCGGCCGCCCGACCGAGCTCGGCGCCATCGGCAGCGCCGTCCTGCGGGCCGCCGGCACGCACGGGGTGGCCGTCCCGACCCTCGCCCGACTGGTCGGCGAGCTGTCAGAGGCCGCCGGACGGGGACGGCCGCCGGGGCGCGGACCCGCGCGGGGCCCCAACGATCAGAATCTGGCGGAAACGAGTTAGGACGCGCGAGGTGACGCCTTCCGACCACCGAAGCGCGCTCGCGTGGGACCGCGTCGAAACCTTCCTCCGCGCCCACGGCACCGACCGGATCCCCCACCCGGGCGGCACGCTGCTGTCCCATCTCCTCCGGGTGGCAGGCCTGTTGGCGGACTGGGGCTGCGACCATGCCGTCCGGGCCGCCGGGCTCTGCCACGCCGCGTACGGAACCGACGGATTCGACCAGGCCCTGCTGGGGCTCGACCGACGGGACACCCTGGTCGACCTCATCGGCCACCGCGGCGAAGCACTCGTCCACCTCTACGCCAGCTGCGACCGGGCGGCCGTCTACCCGCGCCTGGGGGTCGACGAACCGGTGGTGTTCCGCGACCGGTTCACCGGGGCCGACCACACCCCGCCGGAGGAGGACCTGCGGGCCTTCCTCGCCATCACGGTCGCCAACGAACTCGACGTCCTGGCTCACAACGCGGACCTGGCCGCCCGCTACGGACCAGCCCTGTACGGGCTCTTCGCCCGCACCCGCGACCTCCTGCCGCCCGCCGCCTGGCAGGCCTGCACCGACCTCCTCGGACCGGGAACGCCCGGTCCGGACCAGGCAAACTGACTGATTGCCACATTCGGTAACGGGCAAAGGCTTTGCCAACCCTTCATCCACGCTGCCGGAACCGCCTTACGGCAAAACGGCGTTGTGCAGGCGGGAGGGATTCTGACATGACAAGAAAGCCGTACCGCCTGGCCGCCACCGCACTCGCGGTGCTCGTCGCGGCCCCGTTGTTCACCGCGTGCAAGAACGCCGACCAGGCCATCGACTGTGGGAAGCGTGCGATCAGCCTCACCGGCGATGTCCAGGACCTCGCGGACTCAGCGGTCAACGTCGGCCAGATCACCGACGAGGAGCGCCGCAAGCACACCACCAACGCTTTGAAGAAGATCGTCGACGATACCAAGAAGATCCATCAGGACGGTGGGGGCAAGCTCGACACCGCCACCGACAAGCTCTCCAAGGCTGTCGACGATGCCCTCGACAAGGTCTCCCACAACCAGCAGCCCGACTTCGGCGCGATCACCAGCGCCGCCGGTGACGTGACCAAGGCCTGCGCCACAGCCTGACCAGCCCCCGCCACACCGCGGTCGCTACCAGGATCTGCCGCTCCCGGCCCGGGCACCGACCGGGCCGGGAGCACCACGGAGCACCCACCGCCACCGGTCGCCACCGGCCCGCACTTCTGCCTCGGCGCCGCCCTGACCCGCATGTTCCTGCACACTGCCTACCAGGCTCTTTTCGCCGCCGCCCAGGGGATGTCGTGCGGCGGGATAGCCGCATCTGCCAGTGGCGCGGCCGGTCGGTTCCGATCGCGCATCCGAAGGCTGATCAGCGCGGTGACGGTGAAGACGGCGGCCTCGTAGATCATGGCGTGCCGAAACGCGGCGCCCGGGCCGGCGGGTGCGAGGTAGACGAGCCCCGCCGCATCCACCCTATCGACCCGCCCAGCTGCTGAGCCGTGGGCAACAGCCCGGACACAGAACCGGCCGCGGAGGCGGAGGTCAGGGTGTACCCGGCCACCATCAGCTGCACGGCACCCGGGTCGGCCCGGATCGCCGGGGCGGCGATCTGCCCGATGGTGACGTTGAGCAACTGCACGGATGTCGCACAGCACGACCGGCAGTACGAGCCGCCCGCCGGCACCGGCCGCGAGCCGGCCCGCGCTCAGGAACGGGAAACCCTTCACGGGCCGATACCGGCTCACGAGGCGAGGACCGCGGCGAGCTCGCCCGGCCGGGCTGCGAACGGGCTGTGGCTGCCGGGCAGGGTATGCACAGTGAACGGGTTACCGGGGAAGGCCCGGTCGGCTTCCGCGATCGTCAGGTCCTGCGCGGCCGGTGCCAGCGCCCGGTCCTCGGCGCAGCGCAGGAAAGTTCGTGGAATTCGTCCCCACCGTGCCGCGGTCAGGGTGACCGGAGCCGTCGGGATCGCCAGGGGCAGATCAGGGCTCAGCGCGGACCGCCACCGGTCAAAGCGGTCCAGCGGGGTGTCGTGGTAGTGGGTTTCCCGCAGTTCGTCGAGGTAGGCGGGATCCGGTGAGAGCGGATTGATCCGTACGGCGCCCAGGGCCTCGGGGTCGCCGAGGTTCAGGTTCCGGCCCAGCGCGGGGGCGTTCTCGGGTGAGCCCAGGTAGTCGAAGAACCGCGGCCGCCCGCCCGGGACGAACGCGGACAGGTAGACGATCCGGTCCACCAGCTCGGGTGCCCACTCCGCGGCCAGGGACGCGGGACCGCCGCCCGCGCTGTGCGCGACGAGCACGACAGTGCGATGGTGACGCACCTGGCGCAGGACGCTCAGTACTGCCTCGGCGCAGTCGTCCATCGCCAGGGGGGCGAGCCGTGACTTCTCGGTCAGCAGGCCCGGCTGGCCGGGCAGCAGGTATCCGGTTGGCAGGGGTGCGTCGAAGCCGTGCCCCGGCAGGTCGACGGCCACGCTCGCAGCGCCCAGTCCGGCCAGCGCGCGCTGCGTCGCTGCCCACTGTCCGGAGCTGTGCCAGGCGCCGTGCACGAAAACGAAGACGGTGCCGGTCAGAGATACGTTCTTCATGGCTCCATTCCAGACAGGAACCACCGCGCCATCCAGTCATAGATCTGGTAAGTGGCATGGCAATATCTTTGAGGTCTTGTCGGCAGCCGATGGGATCGATGGGATGGAGGGCGAGCCATGGAAGCGCGACACCTGCGGTACGCGGTTGCTCTCGCCGAGCACGAACACTTCGGCCGGGCGGCCGGCGAGCTGGGCATCGCGCAGCCGCCGTTGTCCAAGCAGATCGCCGACCTGGAGCGCGAGGTCGGGGCCCGGCTGTTCGACCGCACACGTCAGGGGGTGTTCCCGACCGCCGCCGGTGAGGCGTTCCTCGCGCGGGCACGCCGGGCACTCGACGAGATCGCGGCGGCCACGGTCGATGCGGGCCGGGCCGCGCGCGGCGAGACGGGACGTCTGCGCCTCGGCTTCATCGCCTCGGCACTGCTCGACCCGCTGCCGGGCGTCCTGAGCCGGTTCGGCCGTGAACGGCCCGACGTGAGACTGGAACTGCACGAGATGGCGACCAACCGCAGCAGCTCGGCTCTCGTCGCCGGGGAGCTGGACGTGGCCCTCACCCTCGGCCCGCCACGGGGCGCCGGAGCCGAGCATCTCGTGTCCGTCCCGATCGGACGCGACCACGTGATCGCTGTGGTAAGTACGGTGCACCCGTACGCGGGTCAACAATCGGTAACGGCCGACCAGTTGCGGCGACAGCCACTGATCGTGTCGGCCGGCGAGGACGAGCCCGCCGTAGTCGCCGGACTGCGCACCCTGCTGGGCACGGACTCATCGGCTCTCGCCGGCGCGACCGTCGCGAGGGACGTGCACACGATCATCGGCCTCGCCGCCTCGGGCGTGGGCGTCGGCCTGGGGCCGTCCCGCATGAGGGCGGTCCCGCGTCCGGGAGTGCGGTTCTGTGAAGTGACCCCGCGCACGCCCCTGCCCGATCTCGTCCTGTCCTTCGCGGGCCGCGATCACTCCCCGGTGCTGCGCGCCTTCCTCGACATCATCCGGAAGAACTGCCCCGACGTCGGTGCCGCGCTCAACGACCGGCTCCGGCACCACACTTGATTCGGGCCGGTCATCCCTTCGCGTGGGCGTGTCCGGCCTTCCGGCACGGGTCTGCTTCGGCGGGAGGCGCACGGCGTACCCGAGCGAGTCTCAGAACGTTGCGTCGACCCGCAGGCCCGGTACCTGTCACCGCTCGCCGCAGTCACCGAAGAGGCCGAGCGCAGACCTGACGGGGCATCCAGGCGTCGGGGCTTGCGCCGAGGGCGTCCGCGAAGTCCCCGGATCGGTGCGACCGCGTCCAGCAGTGCCAGGAGTTGGGTGCTGTCGTCGTGGGGCATACCGAGCGGGTGCGCACCGCGACCGCCGACACCTGTCCGGTCACTGGTCCTGGACCGGCCCGCCGTCGGCAACGCCGGCGTCGAACGGGCGGGACGGCCCGGCGCGCCCGCCCGCCGGCTGTGGAAGCTGACCACCCGCGCCACCGCCGAGGCCGTCGCCGACCGCGGGCCCGCGACCTCGACCAGGCCCGATGCCTCGCGAGACGGCGATGGCCGAGCGCTCCGGGAGCTCCCGGCGCACGCCCGCTCGCGACCGTCGACTTGCAAGCGGGCATCACCCTGCCGGGTGATACACCCGCCTTGCGAGCGTCCCTACATTGGCGATGGCACATTCCGCTGGCATCCGTCTCGGAGGCATCATGTCATCGCTGCGCACCGGACTTACCGCCGTAACCGTCGCCGTGCTCGTGGGCGCCACGACCGTCGCAACCCAGACCACCGTCACCGCGGCCCCCGCGGCGCCCACGGCGGTCCGAGGAATCGCCCACCTCAACACGGTGGTCAACCTGCCGCCCGGTGTGTGGACCGACGCCCCGCTGGAGGTCACCCTGCCCCGGGCCGGGACCTACGAGCTCGACGCGAACGTCCGTGGCCGTCTCGCAGGCGTTCCCCCGGTCAACACGTACATCACCGCTCGGCTGTGGGATGCCACATCGAACACCGCCGTCGCGGACAGCGAGCGGCTCGTCTACCAGGTCATCGACCTGAACCCCGGCAACGCCCAGGCCGGCGGTAACGCGACCGCACCGATCAGCGAGCTGATCCACGTGAACAGGCCGACCACGATCCGGCTGCAGGGCATCCGAAGCGACGCAGTCGGGACAGCGTCCGTTGCCCAGATCTACTCCGACGCCGCCGGTCGCACGTCACTGCGCTACGACCGGGTCGGCCCCTGAAGTTGGAACCAGAGCTCCGAGGATGCGTCGGTTACGCGAGGCGTCTGAGCTGAGCTTGTCGTTGAACCTCGCTGGTCACCCGACCTGCTGATCTGCGGTTCCTTCCGGGACAGCGGAGGCGGCCGTTCTCCACGCTTCGAGATGTCGAGTCACGAAATGCGAGAGAACGGCCGCTGCCCATGAGTCTTCCCGCCGACGCGCCCGTAGGGGACGCGTTGGGCATTCTGTGCCGCTTTCGGGTCGAGTTCCCCGAGAGTCTGTACAAGCGAGCGGATGTGCTCTTCGAGCTCACCGACGCGCTGTTGTGCACGGAGGGGCCGGTCAAGACGCTTGTGGACCTGTCGCTGGCGGCCGAGCACCGGCGCGGGCACGGCGCGATGTACGCCGCGCTGGACCGGGGCCGGCTCGAGCCGACCCGGCTGCGACGCACACGTGCCGCCCTGCCGATCCCCCGGCTTGCCGTCCCCGTCAGCCCCCTCCGCGTCAGGATCTCCGAGTCGGCGGTCGTGCGATTCCAGCACGCCTCCCACGCGGCCTACGCACCGTTTCCCCACTCGTTGGCAGATCGAGATCCGCCAACCTCACCACCCGCTTTTATCCGCCCGCTCCGGCGGCGAGCCGCCTCAGCAGGTCGAGCAGGGCGGCTCGGTCCACCTCGGACAGGGGGGCGAAGCAGTCGGCGAGCACCTCGTCGGCGACCGTATGGCCGGCCGTCAGAACCTGCTCACCGGCGGGCGTGAGGTGGTGCTCGATGCGGCGGCCGTGCCCGGGGCGGCGCTCCACGAGGCCCTGGGCGGCCAGGCGGCCGACGAGCGCCCCGAAGGCCTGTTCGCTCTGGAAGGTCGCGACGGCCAGCGCACGCGCCGAGGCCCCGGGTGAACGGCTGATCGCGCGCAGGGCGTCCCACTGCGCCAGCGTCGTGCCGACGGCCGCGAGGGCACTGTCGAGCGCCCGATGCTGTCGGTACTGGGTCTGCTTGACCGCTCTGCCGAGTTCCTGCAGCTCACCATGCATGGAGTGATCCTACGGCACAACCAAGCTAGCTTATATAAAGATATTTAGTTACTGTGGAGCCATGCACCCCGACCTGTCCCTCACCCTGTCCGAGACGGGCGCCGGCCGGCCCGTCCTCCTTCTCCACGGCGGCGGAGGCCCCGCCACGGTCGCCGGCCTCGCCGAGCACCTCTCCAGGAGCGCGCACACCATCACCCCCGTCCACCCCGGCTGGGACGGCACACAGCGCCCCGCCTGGCTCACCGGCATCGACGACCTCGCCCTCGCCTACCTGCATCACCTCCACGACCACCACCTCAAGGACGTCCTCGTCGTCGGCTCCTCTCTCGGCGGCTGGATCGCCGCCGAGATGGCCGTCCGCGACAGCGCGGGAGTCATCACCGGCCTCGTCCTGATCGACGCCGTCGGCGTCGACGTCGAGGCGGAGCCGATCACCGACGTCTTCGCCCTCGACGCCCGCGGGCTCGCCGAGCTCTCCTGGCACGACCCGGACCGCTACCACGTCGACCCCGCCGACCTGCCACCCGGCGAACTCGCCCGCAGGCAGGCCAACCTGGCCACCATGCGAACGCTCGCAGGCGACCCCTACATGCACGACCCCAAGCTGTTGCGCCGGCTCGGCCGCGTCCGGGTCCCGACCCTCCTGCTCTGGGGCGAGAGCGACCGCATCGTCACCCCCGCCTACGGCGCGGCCTACGCCGCCGCCTTCGGCGACGCCCGCCTCGAACTCGTCCCCCGGGCAGGACACCTCCCGCAGCTCGAACAGCCGGAGGCCACGTCCGCGCTGATCGAAGCCCACCTGCACCGGACCACCACCCGTCCCGTGACCGCCGGGTGACCCACGAGCGGGGCCGAGAGCCGCTGTCCGCCGGGCGACTGTCGGACGGGTGACGGGTGACGGGTTCGCGCGTCGCCCGCCGCACAGTCGGCCCGGCGGGCACCCGCCGCCGGTGGACGCTCTCGGAGCGCTGCTGCTGATCGGCGTCGCCGGCCAGGTCAGCTGCACCGGCGACTGGAACCACACCGAACTCCGACCGGCACCGCCGCGCCACGCCACGCCCGACCTCCGCCGCCCGCAGGGGAATCGACGCCCGTGGGAACCTGTGATCGTAGGCCTGTTCTTCCCGGGAGTGGCCGACGCGGAGGTGGCGATGAGGGTCGTGTTCGTGCACGGGGCGTGCGTGCGGGACGGGTCGTGGTGGTGGCACCGCACCGCCGAGCTACTGCGCGAGCGGGGGGTGGCGAGCGTGGCCCCGGCGCTGCCGAGCTGCGGTGAGACGGGCCCGCCCGGCGGCGCCGACGGTCCGGGGCTGCCCGAGGACGTCGCCGCGGTACGGCAGGTGCTGCAGACCGGTAAGGAGCCGACCGTCGTGGTCGCCCACAGCTACGGCGGCATCGTCACCGCGGAAGCCGCCGCGGGCATCGGATCGGTGCGGCACCTGCTGCTGGTCACCAGCTACCTGCCCGAGGTCGGGCAGAGCCTGTCGGAGTTCGGGGACGGCGGCCCCGCCCCGTTCATCGACGTCGACGCGGGCGCCGGCACCTTCGGCGTCCGCCCCGAGCTGCTCGTGGAGACGTTCCTTCAGGACTGCGACACCGAGGTCCAGGCGCAGGCCGCCGACCACCTCGCCCGGCAGAGCGTGCGGGTGACCGGGCAGCCGGTCGGGGCGGCCGCCTGGCAGCAGGTGCCCTCGACGTACCTCGTCTGCGCCCAGGACCGGGGCACCCCGCCGCGGCTGCAGCGCGAGTTCGCCCGCCGGGCCGGCCGCGTCGTCGAGCTCGACACCGGCCACCACCCGTTCCTGTCCCGGCCCGCAGCGGTCCGGGACCTGCTGCTGAGCCTGTGACGGCAGCCGCGGGCGAGCCTGGCCGGAGTACCCCGGCCACCGGCTGACACCCCTACCGCATCCGCCGGCGCAGCCCCGTCGTCGGCGCAGCACCCACCCTCAGCGCCGTCCTGCCGTCAGCGCAGCACCCACCGTCAGCACCGTCCTGCCGTCAGCGCAGCACCCACCGTCAGCACCGTCCTGCCGTCAGCGCAGCCCCGCCGTCCGGCGCTCGAACACCTCGGGGCGGGCGGACTCCAGCGCCGTGGAGACCGCGCCGAGGAGCACCGCCTCCTCCCCCAGGAGGCTCGGCGCGAGTGTCGGACGCATCGGGGCGAGCCGGTGCAGGGCCTGCTCCAGCGGTTCCAGGAGCAGGTCGGCGCTGCTGCCGATCCCGCCGCCGAGCACCACCAGGTCCGGGTCCAGCACGGCGGACAACACGGCGACGGCGTAGGCGAGTTGCTCGGCCTCCCGCTCCACGGCCCGGAGCGCCGCGGCCTCCCCGGCCCGGGCCAGTTCGAAGACCTGCTTCGCCGTCGGCTGCCGCGCGGTGCCCTCCCCGCCCAGCCCGAAGTCCCGGGCGGTGCGCACCACGGCGTCCGCGGCGGCCTCCTGCTCGATGGTCGCCACCGGCTCGTCGGGGCGGGCGGGCAGCGGCACCAGTCCGATCTCGCCCAGCGCGCCGTGCGCGCCGAGCAGTAGCTCGCCGTCCTTGACCACGCCCAGCCCGAGGCCGGTGCCGACCAGCAGGTAGGCGAACATCCGGCTGCCGCGCCCGGCGCCCAGGGTGTACTCGCCGAGCGCGGCCAGGTTGGCGTCGTTGGCCACCGACACGGCCGTCCCCAGTCCCTCCCCGATCCGGTCGAACAGCCCGGGCCGGCCCCAGCCGGGCAGGCTGGAGGCGTAGCGCACCCCGCGCCGTTCCTCGTCCCACACGCCCGGGGTGCCGATCACGGCGTGCACGATGTCGTCGGCGGCCAGGCCCGCTTCGGCGATCGCCTCGTGCGCGGCGGCGACCACGGCGTCCGCGACGGCGTTCGCCGAACGGCCGCGGTTGGCCACGTCCCGGCGGGCGACGACCGTCCCGGCGAGGTCAGCGACGGCCACCCGCAGCCGGGCCCGGCCGATGTCGACGCCGAGTACGTGCCCGGCCGTCGGGTCGACCTCGTACAGCACGGCGGTGCGGCCGCGTTCGGGGGCCAGTCGCCCGGCCTCGCGGACCAACCCGGCTTGTTCCAGGGCGGCCAGCGCGGCCGAGACGGTCGGCTTGGACAGGCCGGTGTCCCGGGCCAGTTGGGCACGCGAGGAGCCACCGCCGGTGCGCAGCAGCTCCAGCAGCAGCCACTCGTTGTTGCTGCGCAGCCGCTGCCGGTTCCAGGGCACCGCGGGGGCCCCGGCCGCCGGGCGACTGGTCGGCTGGTGGGGGCTCATCGGTTCCTCCGGTCTGGTGCTCACGGACGTCTCCGGCACGGGCCTCGCGCGGTCCGGCACGCGTCGCGCATGAGTGTCGCGCATGAGTGTCACGCGGTCTGGCACGGGTCGCGCACGGTTTCGAACGGTCGCGCACGGGTTCGCACGGGTTTCGCACGGGTCTGACGCTGGTCTGCGGGTGGTCTGGCACGGCCTGCGGCGTCCGGTGTCGGGCGCCGACGCCCCAGTATGACCGGTGATCATCCGGCGTTCGCCCGCCGGACGCAGGCCGCTCTCCGGCACGCCACCCGGGCGCCGCTCCAGGTCGTGCGGCTCATCCCTCCCGGTTCCTCGCTCCTGCGGCACCGCTGCGGCTACAACACCGTCCCCGGCCGGTCAAGGTTTCGTCCAGTTGTGGGCGTGCCGCGCTCCGGCGCGTGATCATGGGCGTATGCACTTCCGGCGCGACAACCGAGCAGAGGGCTCCCCGCCCGCGACACCGGGCACCCGGTCGCTGGCGGCGACGGCGGCGGCCCTCGCCGCGAGGATCGGCGCGATCACCGGTGGTGACCACGGCGGTGCCCGCGACGGTGACCCGGGCAACAACCACGGCAACGACCCCGGCGGCGACGATCCCGACCTGCTCCGCGCGGTCCTCGACGCCGCCCCGGTCGGCGTCGCCGTGCTCGACGAGCGGTTGCGCTGGCAGTACCTCAACCCCGCCTTCACCACCGCCACCGGCCTGCGCCGGGCCGACCTGCTCGGCCGCACCACTGAGGCCACCGCCTTCGCCGGTGCCGCCGCCGTGCTGCGCCGCGTCCTCGCCGACGGCCTCGATCGCGAACAGGCCACCGGCGGCGCGGGCGCGGGCCACCCCGTCCCGCCGGGCCTGCGAGTGCGCTACCGGCCGCTGCGACACGCCGGACGGACCACCGGCGTGATCGTCGTCGTCCTGGACGACCCCGACCCGGCCCGCGAGCAGCTCCGCGAGCTCGAACAGGCCCGCGCCCGTCTCGCGCTGCTCGACGCCGCCGCCGAGCGGATCGGCACCACCCTCGACATCGGCACCACCTGTGCCGAACTCGCCGCCTTCGCGGTGCCCGGCCTCGCCGACCTCGCCGTCGTCGACGTCCTGCCGCCCGAGGCCGACCCCGCCCGGGCCGGCCGCGGCGCATCCCAGCGGCTGCACCGCGCCGCCGTGCGGGCCGTCCCGGCCCTGACCGACGCGCTCGCCGACCTGACCCGCCCGGGCGAATCGATCCGGCACCGGGAGGGATCGGCCGCCGCTCGCAGCCTCGCCGGCGCCATCGCCGTGCTCGCCGAGCCTGGCCCGGAGGACGCCTGCCCCGCCGGGACCGCCTCCCTGCTCGTCCTGCCGCTCGCCGCCCGCGGCCGCCTCGTCGGGCTGCTCACCCTCGGCCGTACCGCCGCCACCCCGCCCTTCACCGCCGACGAGGCCGTCCTGCTCGGCGACCTCGCCGCCCGGGCCGCCACCGGTATCGACAACGCCCGCCGCTACGCCCGTTCCCAGGGCATCGCCCTCGAGCTTCAGCGGGCCCTGCTCAGCGAACCCGGCAACCCGCACCAGAACCTCGCCCTCGCCTCCCGCTACCTGCCGTCCGGCACCAGCTCGGTGGTCGGCGGCGACTGGTACGAGACGGTCCGGCTGCCGTTCGGCCGCACCCTGCTCGCGATGGGCGACGTCATGGGGCACGGCGTCGAGGCCGCCGTCGACATGAGCCACTACCGTTCCGCCCTGCGCGACATCGCCGGGATGGACCTGCCTCCGCACCGGATCCTGCGCCAGCTCGACACGGTCATCTCGGCCGACGACTCCGCCCGCCCCGCGACCTGCCTGCTCGCCCTCGCCGACCCGGGCCGCGGCCGCTGGACCCTCTCCAGCGCGGGCCACCTGCCGCCCGCCCTGATCACCCCCGACCAGCCCACCGAACTGCTGCCCGTCCCCACCGGCCCGCCCCTCGGCACCGGCCTCGGCGGCTACGAGCAGACCTCCCACCCCCTCGACCCCGGCCGGACCCTGCTGCTCTACACGGACGGACTGGTCGAACGGCGCGGCGAGGACATCGACGCCTCCCTGGAGCGCCTCGCCGCGCTGCGTCTGCCCGCCACCGGCGACCTCGACGACCTCCTCGACGCCGTCCTCCACTCCCTCGTCCCGCCCCCGTCGCCCGCCGCCGAGGACGACATCGCCCTCCTCGCCGCCCGGGCCAGGCCGCGCTGACGGGGTTCCGCTTCGCGGCGGTCACCGAGGTGGACGTCGTCCCGGAGCAGGTCGAACGCGCCCGCGCCGGGCGACGGGCCGCGACGCCCGGTGCGGCGGCGGGTCGTCAGGGCTCCGGCGCGGCGCTTCGGGCGCGTCAGCTCGGCTGCTGGGCCCGGAGGTCGTCCAGTTCGTCCCGGAATCCCCGGATCAGAAGGGCCAGCCCGGTTTCGAAGACCTGTTCGCGAAAGTCGGGCGCGGGGTTCAGGAACGGTTCGAGTCCCAGCGGAAGGTCCTCCGCCGGTGCGGTGCCCAGTGGGTGTCCTTCGAGGGCGAGGGTCGAGCCCATGACGAACTGCTTGAGGGCCATGGTCACGGTCAGCAGGCGATCCTCCGGGAAGCCGGCCTCACGCAGCATCGCGAAGGCGTTGGCATAGACCTGGAGTGCCGCCACCGACTGGGCCGGACGGGCAGCCAGCAGCGGCATGGCGTTGGGGTGGGCGGTGAACGTGGCGCGGTAGGCGCGCGCCCAGGTGGCCAGCGCGGTCGTCCACGGCCGGACCGCCGGGTCGAGGTCCATCTCGGCGACGATGAGTTCGAACATTCCCTGGATGATCTCGTCGCGCCCCGCCACGTAGTTGTAGAGGGACGGGCCCTTGACGCCCAGCCGGGCCGCGACGCGCGTGGTCGACAGCGCGTCGGCGCCTTCCTCGTCGACCAGCTCCAGGGCCGCCCGCATGATCCCCTCTCTGGTCAGCAGCGACCGCGGCGGTCTGCCCATCGTCTCTCCTCTTTCCTTCGGCTGCGCCACCCCCGATGCGTGCTGTGATCACGGACTAGTGTACGTTCTCGACCAGGTAAAACTACTGGCTCTAGTTTTAGGGCGCCGGTGGATCGCGCCCGGTGCCGCACCTGCACCCCGGGCTTCGATCCGAGGCGCTTTTCGCCCCGGAATCCTGTCGTTCCTCCCGCGGTGGACCTTGCCGACGCGACGCCTGGCATGCCCCTGACACTCTCGTGGTGGATGACGGCCGGTGCGCTGCTCCTCTCCTGTCCCACATTCACTGAAGGTGACCCTCCGCATGAACATGCGCACCCTCGTGCTGCCCGCGCTCGCCGTGTCCGTTGTGCTCACGCTCAGCGCCTGCGACCCGACGACGCCGGCCGTCCAGTCCACCGATGCCGCCGCCCCGGACACAGTCGCCGGCGCCCCCGGCTCCGCGTCCACCGCCCAGGCCCAGGGCCCGGCTCCGGCCGGCGACGCGAAGGTGACCCTGCTGTCCCCCGTCGCCGACCGCACCCCGGCCGCCGCACCGGCCGCCGCACCAGTGCCCGCGCCGGCCCCGGCCTCGTCCTCGCCGTCGTCCCCGTCCAAGGCGGCTGCCGCCGCACCCGCCCCCGCCCCGTCCGGCACGCCCGCCGTCGTGACCGGCACGCCCGACCTCAAGCTCGCCGCCTACGACCAGAAGTCCGGCAAGGCCGTGCTCGCCGTCGTCGACAGCGGCAAGGGCACCCCGAGTCCGGCCGCCACGGCCGCGGTCGCCGCCGCCGTCAAGCCGGGCCAGGTGATCGACAGCCCGCCCTCGGCCGCCGCGCCGAACGGTGCCCTGCTCGCGGTCACCGCCGTCAAGCCGGCCGCCGCCGGAAAGGTCGAGGTCAGCACCCGCCCGGCCACCATCTCCGAACTGCTCGGCCAGGCCTGGGCGAACGTCAAGACCGCGCTCGACCCGCACAAGATCAAGGTCACCCCACAGCTCAAGGACGTCAAGGTCTCCTACGTCCCCCGCGCCGACGGCGCCGCCGGCTCCGCCTCCGCCGCGCTGAAGCTGGACGCCGACGACACCATCGACCTGCCCGGCGGGGCGAAGGCCCAGCTCACCGGCTCGATCGAACTCGACCCGAGCGTCACCTTCTCCTACCAGGGCGGCGGCCTCCTCAGCCTCGACCAGGCGAAGGTCGGCTTCGACCTCGGCGCGCACGCGAACTGGCGCGTCACCGCGGGCCTGAGCAAGTCGATCAGCCAGGTCAAGATACCGATCGCCACGCTCACCTCCCCCTACACGGTGATGGTCGGCGAGGTGCCGGTCGTGATCACGGTCAACGTCACCGTCTACGCCGAGGTCTCCGCCGACGGCACGGTCACCGTCGACGTCGCCCAGGCCGCCGACGGCGACTGGGCCGTCCACGCCGACTACACCAAGGCCGGCGGCTGGACCGGCACCAGCGAGCCGATCAAGACCACCATCTCCCCGGTGAAGGCCTCGCTCGACGGCAAGGCCAACGTGCGCAGCGGGCTGGTCGCGGACGGCTCGGTCGCCCTGTACGACTCCGTGGGCGTGAAGGCCACCGTCGAGCCGTACCTCAAGGCCGCGGTGGACGGCGCGGTCACCATCGACAGCAGCGCCGGCAAGCCGGTCGTCCAGGGCAAGGCCGCCCTCTCCGGCGGGGTCGAGATCGACGGCGCCGTGCTCGGCCGCATCGCCGTCTTCGGTACCCCGCTGTTCGAGAAGGACCTGCCCTTCAAGATCTACCAGCACGAGTGGCCGATCGTGACGGGCGCGTACAGCAACGCCGGCCCGGCCGCGAGCCCGGCCGCCGCGCCGAAGAGCTGACACCGGGCCGACTGCCCCGTCGGGATCCGGCGAGCCCGCCGGATCCCGACGGGGCCGGGCCCGGCTCGAATCCCCCGAGACCGTCGTGCCGCGCCGTTGTCAGTGCGCTCCGGGTTCGGACAGCTGTGCGTCCACCAGGGTCCGGCCCGTCGTGGTCCGGCAGTAGAGGACGGAGCGGCCCGCTCGCCGGCGTTGGGTCAGCCGGGCCTCGCGCAGGATCCGCAGGTGCCGGCCCACCGAGCCCAGCGGGAGGCCGGTGAGGGCCACCAGCTGGGTGGTGGTCTTCGGGGTGTCGAGCAGGGCGAGGATTTCGGCGCGGGCGGGGCCGAGCAGGGCGGCCAGGGCCTTCGGCACCGGGCGGCGGTCGTCGTCGACCAGGACTCCCGAGCACGGGTAGACGACCGCGAAACGCCGGGCGGGGAGCATGCGCCCGGCGGGGGGCAGGCGCCGAGCGGGGGGAATGCGCCGGCCGTCGACGGGCGGGGCGTCCCAGCAGACCCAGCTCTGGTTCAGGGTGACCGGGACGAACATCAGCTGGACGCCGGAGAGTTCCAGCGGCGGGCTGTCGAAGCCGGTGATCTGCAGGCGGTCCTCCCCGAGCCAGCGCATCCCGGGGCGCATGTCGTCGAGGGTGGTGGCCCAGCCGTGCAGGCCGAGCCGGGCGGTGCGGGCGAGGATGTCGGCCTCGATGATCCGCCGGCGGCGCGGCCAGGTGTCCTGGACCGTCTCCGTCCACACCCATTCCAGCAGGTCAGCGGCTCGTGGGGCCAGGTCGTCGCGCCGCAGCAGGTCCGGCAGCGAGCGGTCGAGTGACTCCGCCAGGTCGGCGCGGACGACGGCGGCCGGGGTGCCGCGTACCTGCTCCAGCTCCTCGGCGAAGGTGGGTTCGCCGTCGCCGAGGGGGGTGGGGGTGAGGAAGGTGGCGTTCCACCGGCGCCCCAACGCGGCCCCGACCAAGGCCGCCGTGACCGGGTCGCCGGCCAGGCGGTCCCGGTAGTCGGCAAGGTGGGCGGCGAGCCATCGGTGCTCGCCGACGTGACTCGCGCTGCCGCGGTGCAGGGTCTTCAGGCCGGCCAGCGCCTCCGCCAGCGGTGACGTCACGAACCGGCCCCCGGCGAGGGTGTCCGCGTCGACCCGCCACCAGCCCATGTGGTTTCGCCTCCCCGCGAAAGTCTGCCGACGCGTCGATCATGCCGGAGAGACTCCCCGCATGCGTACGTATCGGGAGCTCTTCGGTACCAGGGAGTTCACCCCGCTCCTCCTCGCCTCGGCCGGGCAGACCGCGGCCCAGACGGTGGGCGGGCTGGCCCTGGGCATTCTGGTGTTCCAGCGGACGGGCTCGGCGCTGCTCTCCTCCCTGGCCATGTTCGGCCCCGCGCTGGCCCAGCTGGTCGGTGCGGCCACCGTCCTGTCCGGCGCGGACCGGCTGCCGCCCCGCGCGGCGATGACCGGCCTCAGCCTGCTCCTCGGCGCGGGCACGGCCCTGCAGGCGATCCCCGGGCTGCCGGTCTGGGCCGTGTTCGCGGTGCTGCTGGGGCTCGGCGTCGTCGACTCCGTCGGCGGCGGGGTGCGGTACGGGCTGCTCAACGAGGTCCTGACCCGGGACGGGTACCTGCTGGGGCGGTCCGTCCTCAACATGTCGGTCGGCGTCATCCAGATCTGCGGCTTCGCGGTCGGCGGCGCGCTGGTGACGGTCCTCTCGGCGCGCGGCACGCTGCTGCTGTCCGCCGGCCTGTACCTGCCGGCCGCCGTGCTGGCACGGTGCGGGCTGAGCAGCCGTCCGCCCCGGGGCGCGGGGCGGACGTCGGTCGCCGAGACCTGGCGCACCAATGCGCGCCTCTGGTCCTCGGTACCGCGACGGTACGTCTGTCTCGCACTGTGGGTACCGAACGGCCTGATCGTCGGCGTGGAGTCGCTCTACGTCCCGTACTCGCCCGCCGACGCCGGCCTGATGTTCGCCCTCGGGGCGGTGGGCATGCTGGTCGGGGACACCGTCGCGGGCCGTTTCCTGCCCGCCCGCCGGCGGGACCGGTTGGCCGTCCCGCTCTGCGTCCTGCTCGCCGCCCCGTACCTGGTCTTCGCGGTCCACCCGGGGAGGCCGATAGCCCTGGTGCTGGTCACGGTCGCCGCCTTCGGGTACGCGGCGGGGCTGCTGCTGCAGGAGCGGTTGATGGCGTTGACACCGGACGAACTGAGCGGGCACGCGCTGGGCTTGCACAGCTCCGGAATGCTGACCATGCAGGGGGTCGGCGCGGCCGTGGCCGGTTCGGTGGCCGAGCTGACGTCGCCGGCCACCGGCATGGTGGTCACGGCGGCGGCCTCACTGGCCACCACCCTGCTGCTCGCGCCCGGGCTGCGCGCAGGCCCTGCGGCGGGTGGTGCGGCGGCGGCCCCGGAGGAGGAGACCCTCCCCGCACGGCAATAGGTCGGTGTCCCGGTATGTCCCGGTCCCGCGACAGCGAACCCGCACCCCCAGCGCCGGTCCCTCGCACCGGGTCAGTTGAGAGGAACCGGGCCCGGGCCACGCGGCCCACTCCTCCGGACGGCGTCTTCGGCGGTGGCGTGGACGGGAAACAGCGTGGCGGTCTCGGTGATGTCCAGGACCCGCAGGGTCCGCGGCGACGGGGCGATCAGCACGAGCGGGATGCCGGCCTCCAGCGCACGTCGGCGGGTGCGGAGAAGCAGGTTGAGGCCGGTGGAGGTGAACAGCGTGACGCCGGCCAGATCGACTGCGAGCAGAGCCGGGCGCCGGTCGAGCGCGGCGTCCAGGGCCTGGGCGGCGATGGGCCCACTGTCCATGATCATGTCCCCGGTGAAGGAGCACACGAGGGCATCGCCGACCCGGACGGTCTCCGACTTCAGGCAAGCAAGCACTTCTCCGCGCCCTTCACCCTGAGCTCTTCCGGTGCCTTCCTGTTGATCGGGTTCACACAAACCATCTCCAAACGACAGGCCGCCGTGCGAATCCACTGCGGACGCGACGCGAAGTGCGGCTCACCCACTCTTCGCCCGTTCTCCGGGCATGTCAACCATTGCACGAATCTGCTGTCGTGTTTCGGCAGTCGTGAAGCGGAAGTCCTATGGTGGAGACATGGAGAACGGCACCAGGACCGAGCGGCACTGGACCTTCCTGACCAACCACGCCCGCGTCCTGGTCCAGATCGCCCGCGACCCCGGCATCCGCGTGCGCGACATCGCGACCCGCTGCCTGCTCACCGAACGCGCCGTCCAACGCATCATCGTCGACCTCGAACAGGCCGGGTACCTCACCCACGAGCGCCGCGGCCGCGCCAACCACTACAGCGTCATCGACAGCAAACAGCTGCGGCACCCCGCCGACGCCGGCCCCACCATCGCCGAACTCCTCTCCACCCTGCTGCGCTGACCCGCCCCTGCCCCGCGGTCATCGGGCAAGGGGGTAGCGCCGGCAGCACGGAGGTTACGTGCTGTCACGGCGTGGTGCGCTGAGAGGCATCCGGCACCGAGAGACACATATGAAGCCCAGTCAAGTGGCCCGGCCCCGAACGATTCAGTCGACCGATTCGGCCCTCAGCCGAGTCGGGTGCGCCGGACACAGTGACCCTAGGTTGTTTGTCGGGGCCGGGCCGGGGTACACGGGCGGGCCGTGGAGCGGCTTTCCCACTGGAGAGGGCCGGGGCCGCTTCAGGGACTCTTCCAGGGACATCGATCATGAATAACGCCAAACTTGCCGTCGCATTGGGCGCGGCCTACGTCCTCGGGCGCTTCCACAAGGCCCGATGGGCGCTGGCCCTCGCCGGAATGGCGGCGGGAAAACGTCTGAATGCCAACCCCGGGGTGCTGCTCGGTGAGGTGCTGGAATCGTCGCCCCAGCTTCGTCAGCTGGCCGGCGACGTGCGCGGCGAACTGGCCCAGGCGGGGAAGAAAGCGGCCATCGCGGCGGCGAGCAACCGGGTCAGCGCCCTGACCGACCAGTTGCAGCGGCGCACCGAGGACCTGCGGGAGGGCACCGCAGGACGCGACGAGGAGCCGGAAGAGCCGGACGAAGAGCCCGACGAGGAGAAGGAGGAGCCGGACGAAGAGCCGGACGAGGAGCCCGAGGAGGACCAGGCCCACGACAGCGGCACCGCGAAGAAGCAGCGGGCGCCGCGTTCCCGGGCTGCCACCTCTCGCTCGACGTCGTCGGCCCCGCGCCGCGCGTCGCCGTCCGCGTCGAAGCGGACTTCCGCCTCCGCGACGAAGACGACCCCTTCACGCTCCCGTACGACCGGTAGCAGCGGCACGACACGCAAGAGTGCGGCATCGTCCGGTCGACCGGCGAGCAAGTCGAGCGAGTCAAAGGCTCCGTCGTCGAAGGCTCCGGAGAGGAAGGCTCCGGCGAAGAAGGCGGCCGCCCCACGCAAGGCCGCGGCCGCGAAGAAGACGGCGTCGGCTTCGACCCGTAAGACCGCCGCCTCCTCGTCCACCGGCCGTAAGAGCGCGGCCTCCTCCTCCACCGGCCGTAAGAGCGCGGCTGCGCCGGCGAAGAAGAGCAGCGCCACCGCCGCGCGCAAGACCACGAGCACGCGCGCCTCGTCGGCGCGCAAGCGGGGGTGAAGGTGATGGCCGAGCAGACCAAGGACCGAGGCCTGGGCGGGCTGGGCGAGGTGCTGGAGGCACTGCCCACCGACCGGCTGCTGCAACAGGCGCGCGAGTTGGCGACCGCGGCGGGGGAACGGGCCGTCGCGGTGGCGAGCGACAAGGTGGCGGAGACCACCGGCCGGCTCGCCGACTACGTGGAGCGCGGCGGTCGTCCCTCCGACGATCACGGTGAACAGGGCGGGGGCGGCGGAACGTCCGCGATGCGGGTTCTGCTGAGTGCGGGAGCCGCAGGCGTGAAGCAGATGGTCGGCAACAAGCTCACCGGCGGGGGAGGAGGCGGAGGCAAGGGCGCCAAGCTCAAGGTCACCAACATCGTCGAGGAGATCGAGGTCGGTGTCCCCGTGCGGGTCGCCTACAACCAGTGGACCCAGTTCCAGGACTTTCCCCGCTTCACCAAACGGCTGGAGAGCGTGTCTCAGGAGTCCGAGGAGAAGCTCAAGTGGAAGGCCGGGATCTTCCTCTCCCACCGCACCTGGGAGTCGACGATCATCGAGCAGGTGCCGGACGAGCTGATCGTCTGGCGGTCGCAGGGCGAGAAGGGTTCCACCGACGGCACCGTCACCTTCCACGAGCTGACGCCGAACCTCACCAAGATCCTCCTGGTCCTCGAGTACCACCCGAAGGGCCTGTTCGAGCGCACGGGCAACCTGTGGCGGGCCCAGGGTCGGCGGACACGCCTCGAACTCAAGCACTTCCGCCGGCACGTGATGACCCGCACCATTCTCGACCCGGACGGGGTCGAGGGCTGGCGCGGGGAGATCCGCGACAGCGAGGTCGTGCGCTCCCACGAGGACGCCCTCGAAGAGGAAGAGGCCGAGGGCGGCTTCGACGAAACCGCGGACGAACCCGAGGACGAGGACGAGGCCGAATACGACGCCGAGGACGACTCCGAGGACGAGCGGGAGCCGCAATCCGGCGAGTACGACGAGGAGGAGGAACCGGCCGAGGAAGGCGAGGACGAGTACGACGAGGAGCCCGGGGAGTACGACGAGGAGGACCAGCAGGACCAGGAGGACGAGGATCAGGAAGAGCCCGAGGACGACTACGCCGCAGAGGAGGAATGGGAGGACGAACCGGATGGCGAGGACGAGGAGCAGGAGCGCGAGAGCGAAGACGAGCAGTACGACGACGAGGAGGAACCGGCGGAGGAGTACGCCGAGGACGAGTACGACGAAGACGCCGAGGACGAGGACGAGGACGAGGAGCCCCCGCAGGCGGACACCGACGAACGACCGGTCCCACGGGCCCGCAGGCGCGCGCCGGCACGGGTGAGGTGAGCCGTCATGACCGTCGCCCCCCGTCCCAGCCACTACCTGGACCGGCCCTCGTCCAGCGGTCTGGTCGACGTCATCGACCTGATCCTCGACAAGGGACTGGTCATCGACATCTACATCCGTGTCTCCCTGGTCGGGATCGAGCTGCTGACCATCGACGCGCGCATCGTCGTCGCCAGCGTCGACACGTACCTGCGGTTCGCCGAGGCGGTCAACCGCCTCGACCTGAAGGAGGACAAGAGCGAGGGGCTGCCCGAACTGATGCAGAACATGCGCCAGGGCGGGGCCCGGAGCAAGACGAAAGGCGCGCTCGAAGGCGTCAAGGAAACGGTCGGCGAAGTGATCGACCGGGTCACGGGGAACGACGAGGAGGAGCCCGAGCCCAAGGAACGGCCCCGGACCCGCTCGCGCACCCAGCGTAGGGAGCGCGAGTGATGAACGGCCGTGCACCCGCCGACGAACGGGCCTGTTACGTCTACGGCATCGTGCCGGCGGGCGCCGACCCCTCAGGACTGGAGGGGATCGGTGACCCGCCCGTGCCGGTCACCCTGGTGCGACACCGGGGCATCGCGGCGCTGGTCAGCGATGTGGTGACCGACCGACCGCTGGGCACCGCGGCCGACCTGCGGGGCCACGCGCGTGTCCTGGACACCGTGGCAGCCCACGCGGCGGTGCTGCCGCTGCGCTTCGGTGCGGTGGTCCGCGACGTGTCGGCCGTGGCCGACGACCTGCTCGCCCCCCACGAGGAGGAATTCCTGCGCGCACTGGAAGGCCTGCGCGACACCGCCCAGTTCACCCTGCGCGCGATCTACCAGCAGGACCGCATCCTGCGAACGGTACTCACCGACCGAGAGGACATCGCCCGGCTACGGGAGGAGGTCACCGCCCTCCCGGAGGAGGCCGCCTACTACGACCGGGTGCGTCTCGGCGAGATGATCGCGAACGAGATCGCCGCCCACCGGGAGGCCGACACCGCGATCGCACTGGAACGCCTCGCGCCGCTCGCGGCGGCCGTCAACGCCTCGCCCGCCGCCGACGGGTCCGGCGACCAGGCGGTCAGCGCGTCCTTCCTCGTCGCCAAGACCGACTGGGACGCGTTCGAAGCAGCCGCGGAAGACCTCGCCCGCGACTGGGCGGGGTACATCACCACACGCCTGCTCGGCCCGCTCGCCCCCTACGACTTCGCCACCGACGCCGTGGCCGAGGCCGCACCCGCGGAGGAGGCGCCCTAGCCATGGGTCTGATCACCGGACTGCTCACCCTTCCCCTGGCCCCTGTACGCGGCGTCGTCTGGGTGGCGGAACAGCTCTACGAGCAAGCCCGCCGGGAGCTGACCGACCCCACGGCCATCCGCGCCCAGCTCGCCGAACTGGAGGAAGCCCGCGCCAACGGCACGATCGGTGAGGAGGACGCCGCCGCGCAGGAGGAGGAACTCGTACAGCGCCTGTGGCAGGCCAAAGGCGCCGCCGGAGGCCTGGAGGTGTAGACCATGCCCGAACGCGAGCCACGCCCCCGTCGCCCTTCCGCCCCGCCCCGGGACACGGAGGAGCCTCCACGGCGCCGCCGCCCCGCCGCGGACTCCGAGCCCACCCGGCCACGGCGGCGGGCCGCGCCCGCGCCCGATCGGGAGGACGAGGCCCCGGCCCCTCGGCGCCGCCCCACGTCCGCGCCCGATCGGGAGGACGAACCACCGGCCCCTCGGCGCCGCCCCACGTCCAAGCCCGATCGGAAGGACGAGGCCCCGGCCCCTCGGCGCCGCGCCACGTCCGATCCGACGCGGCACGCACCCCGCCGCCGCTCCCCCGAGCCGCAGGAGGAGACCGAGCACCCCGCCGCACCACCCCGGCGCCGTGCCCCTTCCGCCGACCGGCTCGACGCGCGAGGCGCCGCCGTGCGTGCGGCCATCTGCGTCCAGGACCTCACCGGGCGCAGCCCGGAGGGCGTCGCCTCGCTCGACCGCACCCAGGACGGTTGGCAGGTGGGGGTGGAGGTGCTGGAGGCACACCGCATTCCCGATTCGACCGACATCCTGGCCGTCTACCAGGTCGTGCTGGATCCCGAGGGCGAGCTCGTCTCCTACCGCAGGGAACGCCGCTATCACCGGGGCCGGGCGAACGAGGAGCTGTCATGAGTGAGTTGAGCGGCTACGGCGGCGCCGGCCCGCTGTCGCACCTGCCGAGGACCTCCGCGGCTCCGCAGTCCGCGAATCTGGCCGACCTGCTCGAGCGGGTGCTCGACAAGGGCATCGTCATCGCCGGGGACATCCGGATCAACCTGCTGGACATCGAGCTCCTCACGATCAAGATCCGCCTGCTCATCGC
The DNA here is from genome assembly GCF_055575795.1 of Kitasatospora sp. NPDC034023. Classification (NCBI taxonomy): domain Bacteria; kingdom Bacillati; phylum Actinomycetota; class Actinomycetes; order Kitasatosporales; family Streptomycetaceae; genus Kitasatospora; species Kitasatospora sp. NPDC034023. The sequence goes on along the minus strand of NZ_JBVIRY010000005.1, from coordinate 52,640 downwards.
CTCGGTCGACCGGGCCCGCGAGATGGGCATCGACTGGTGGGAGCACGACCCGAGTCTCTCCTCCGGCCGGCGCGACCTCGCCACCGAGAACCGGCTCCTCCGCGAGCGCCTCGGCCAACTCGAGGCCTCCCACAGCCTGTCCGCCGCCACCGACGCCTCCAGTGCCACCGACGACTCCAGTGCCACCGACGCCGCTACCGAGCAGGTGGCCGCCCCCCGCCCCGCCCGCAAGACCACCCGCACCCGGCGCACGCCCCGGATCGACCCCTCATGAGCACCCAGCCGCCGACCAACACCTGGCTCTACGCCATCGCCGACGCCGGATGCACACCCCCGCCCGGTCTCACCGGTGTGGCCGGCGAAACGCTGCGCGCCATCGCCGCGCCGGACCTGACCGCGCTGGCCGGCAGTGTGCCCCGGGGAGACTTCGACGAGGAGCCGCTCCGCGCGCACCTCGCGGACGCCGCCTGGCTGGAGCACGCCGTCCGCGCGCACCACCGCGTGGTCGACACCCTCGCCCGTACGGCCCCGATGCTGCCCCTGCGCTTCGCCACCCTCTACCGGGACGACCGGCGGGCGGCCGCCATGCTCGAGCGGCACCACGACGAACTGCTCGCCTCACTCGGGCGCGTCACCGGGCGCGTCGAGTGGGGTGTCAAGGCCTACGCCAGGCTCGCCGGCCCGACGCCCGACGCCGCCGCCGAGAGCGGCGATACCCGGCAGGATCCGGCGGCGCGCCCCGGCACGGCCTACCTCCTGCGCCGCCAGGCCCAGCACCACCGCCGGGAGCAGGACCAGCAGCAGGCCGCGGACGACGCCCAGGACGTCCACACCGCGCTCGCGCAGGCCGCCGCCGAGGCAACCCGCCACCCCCTGCAGCGGCCCGAAACGGTCGGCCGTACCGAGCCCATGGTCCTCAACGGCGCCTACCTCGTCGAGCAGGCCCGCACGGCCGCCTTCCACGCGGCCGTCGACGCGGCGTCCGCCCGCTTTCCCGGCCTGCGCCTGGAGACGACCGGCCCCTGGCCGCCCTACTCCTTCACCGCGGCCGTCCAACCCGGCGATGAGCAGCGATGACCACCGGCTCCCGACCCCCCACCGCCCGGCCCGGGCTGCCGCCCACCGTGCCCGAGCGGAACGTTGCCCTGGTCGACCTGCTGGACCGTCTGCTGGCCGGCGGGGTCGTCATCGCGGGCGAGATCACCCTGTCCATCGCCGATGTGGACCTCGTGCGGATCAGCCTGCGCGCCATGATCGCCTCGGTCCGCGCCGCGACCCAAGCCACCGACCAGGAGCCGACGTGAGCGCGCCCGACACACAACCCCAGGCCGCCCGCCGCGTCCCGCTGGAACCCGAGACCGTCGCCCGCGACCTCACCTGCCTGGTCCTGGCCCTGGTCGAGCTGGTCCACCAGCTCATGGAGCGCCAGGCCCTGCGTCGCATCGACCAGGGAGACCTCGACGACGACCAGGTCGAGTCCCTGGGCCTGACCCTGATGGCCCTGGAACAACGCGTCGACGAGCTGCGCGAGCACTTCGGTCTCACCCCGGACGACCTCAACATCGACCTCGGCCCGCTCGGCCCCCTCCTCGCCCCCGACTGACCCCGACCGACCGCGACCGACCGCGGCGCCGCCGGCTCGCGGACCGGCTCGGGCTTCACATTTCCGCAGGCCACGGGTCTGAAATCGCCGACCCGGGGCATACGCGTCAATGGATCCCGTCTCCTCGAGGAATGAGGACACCATGAGTGTCGGCAAGAAGGCCAAGCACACCGCGACCACGACCAAGGGCAAGGTCGAGGAAGCCGCTGGCAAGACGGTCGGCAATGAACGACTCATCGCCAAAGGAAAAGGCGACCAGGTCAAGGGCGACATCGCCCAGGCCGGCCGCAAGGCCAAGGACGCCATGAAGGACGTGACCGGACACTAGCCGTACGGCTGGGCAGGTCGTGCGCGGAGCCGCCCTCGGGGGCGGCTCCGCATCAACGTCGGTGAGCCGGTGTCGAGCCGGCCCGGACGGGAGTGTCGGCGAACTGTGCCTACTTGCGGCGGCTGAAGATCCGCTTCGCGGCGTAGATGATCCCGACGATCAGGAGCACGAAGAAGAGGATGATCAGGATGATCACGACCAGGAAGAACTTGCCCAGCTTGGCGAGGAAGCCCTTCTTCTTCTTGGTGTCCTTGGCCGCGAGGTGCGAGGCATCGCTGCTCGACGGGGCGACGGACGAGGCGATCGACGAGGCGGCCGGTGCGGCGGTGGCCCGGCCCGCGTAGGCCGGTGCGCCGGGGCCGGACGCGGCAGCGGCGACGGTTCGGGGTGCGGCCACGGCCGTCGCGCTCGACGCCGCGGCGGTGAGGCCTGCGGCGGCCAGCAGTGCCACCAGGGCGCCGGCTATCGAACGTGCGATCCGGTGAGTCATCGTGCTCCTCGTGCGGGTTCGGGGTGGTGTGGATGAGCCCGGTCAGCCAATTCTCATGGTCTGACCAGCTGGTTTTCTCATCTGCGCCTAGTATGCTCCACTGAAGTTCTACAGCGGTGTAAAAGTTTGGCGACGGGCCCTCGCCCGGATCGGCTCCGGCCCCGGGCCACGCAAGCCCACCGCTCCGACGGGGGCTCCGTGGCAACTGTGGAGGATGACGACGTGTCTGGCCGCAAGGGTTCCCCCGACGCCGAGATTTCGCCGAACCGGGCGGGCGGACGCCGGGCGGCGAGCCGAAAGGCCACTCCGGATCGGGGCGAAAAGGACACAGCGGACACCGCGGACGGCCGTCCGGCGAGCCGGGCGAAGAAGAAGCCCAAGCGCAGCACCAAGGAGAAGGTGCTCTGGACGACCGCCGGCTGCACCGCGCTCGTGCTCCTCGCCGGTGGCGCCCTCTACTACCGCCTGGACAGCAACATCTCCACCTTCGACCGCGACGCCGTCAGCAAGGACCGCCCGGAGGCCGCGGCCCCGGACGCCCAGGGCCGGACCCCGGTGAACGTCCTGCTGATCGGCTCGGACAGCCGTGGCAACGGCAACAGCGACCTGGGCGGCGGCGGGGACGGCGGCGCCCGCTCGGACACCGCGATCCTGCTGCACGTCTACGCCGACCACAAGCACGCCGTCGGCATCTCCATCCCGCGCGACTCCCTGGTCAACCTCCCGCCGTGCAAGCTGCCCGGCGGCAAGTGGACCAAGGAGCAGACCAATGTGATGTTCAACAGCGCCTTCTCCGTGGGCAACACCGAGCAGGGCAACCCGGCCTGCACCCAGAACGCCGTCGAGAAGCTGACCAACCTGCGCGTCGACCACACCATCGTGGTGGACTTCAACGGCTTCGCCTCGATGACCAAGGCGGTCGGCGGCGTCGAGGTCTGCCTCCCGAACGACATCCACGAGGGGGACCTCAACCCCAATCTGGGCCACAAGGGCAAGCTGATCTTCGCCAAGGGCAAGCAGAAGGTCGAAGGCCAGACCGCGCTCGACTACGTCCGGGTCCGCCACGGCATCGGCGACGGCTCCGACATCGGCCGCACCAAGCGCCAGCAGGCCTTCCTCTCCTCCCTCATCAAGGAGATCAAGTCCCGCGGCATGGACCCGACCACCCTGCTGCCGCTCGCCGACGCGGCCACCAAGTCGCTGACCGTCGACCCCGACCTCGGCTCGGCCGCCAAACTGCTCGACTTCGCCATGTCCCTCAAGAACGTGGACCTGCACGACGTCAAGTTCCTGACCACGCCCTGGCGTTACGAGGGACCGCGGGTCGCCCTGGTCCACCCGGACGTCGACCAGCTCTGGGCCGCCCTCAAGGCCGACCGCACCATCGACGGCCAGGACGCGAGCGCGCCCGCCGGCTCCGGATCCGCCGCCGAGGCGACACCCACCCCGTCCGAGACCCCGACCACGGATGCCGCCAGGGCCGCCGACATCAAGGTCTCCGTGCTCAACAGCACCGGCCAAGCCGGGCTCGGCGGCAAGGCCGCGGAGGCCGTCAAGGGCGCCGGATACACCGTCACCACCGTCGGCAACGCGACCGGGAAGGCCCGCAGCACCACGGTCGTCGAGTACGGCGCGGGCGAGCGCGGCTCCGCCGAGGCGGTCGCCAAGCTGTTCCCGGGCGCGACCGTCCAGCCCGGCGGCCGGGGCGTCAACGTCGTCCTCGGCCACGACTTCGCGGCCGCCAACCCGGCGACCGCCGCCACCTCGGCCCCCGGCGCCACCACCCCGGCCCCGCTGCCCACCAGCGTCAGCGGCACCGCCCGCTCGGCGGACGACGACCCCTGCGCCAACGTCTCGTACGGCTGAGCGGCGGCCCGCGGCCGCTCCCCCGCACACGACGGCGGGGCGGCCCCGGACCGCCGTCCCGGGGTCGCCCCGCCGTCTCGCCCTCCGCGCCGACTCCGCGTCAGCGTCTCGTCCCGCAGGACGGGCAGAAGGCGGCACCGTCCGGAACGTCCTGGTGGCAGCTCGCGCACTGGACGGCCTGCGCCAGCCGGAAGCCGCACCCCGGGCAGAACGGCGTGCCGTGCGTCTCGGTGTGGCACTGCGGGCAGACCAGCTGGCGCGGCGCGTCGACGTCGAACGCGGCGCCCGACTGCTGCCCCGCCTTGTACGCGCGGTCGCTGACCGCGTCGTTGAGGCCGCGGTGCTGCGCCGCCATCGCCTCGGCCGCGGTGTCCGGGGCGCAGCTGAAGCAGAGGCCCTGGGCGGGGTTGAAGCAGCGGCCGCAGACGTAGTGGGTGCACCGGGCGCACCGGTTGAAGTGCGTCTGGGCGTTGGCGATCGCCCGTTGGAAGGCGGCGTCCCGCGAGCCGCCCCAGGTCTGACCGGCCAGGCCGTCGGCGGCGTTGCTGATGGTGTTGGCGTTGCCGCCGATGAGGTTCCAGGCCGCGCTGACGCCCTTGCCGATCCACCCGGCCATCTGGCCGGTCCGGAACGCCTCGAACGGCGAACGCCAGGTGTCCGAGCAGCGGTAGCAGGAGAACTCGAACTGGAAGCCCGCGCCGGTGCCGTGCTGCTCGCACAGGTCGCGGTAGTTGCTGCTGAAGTAGATCTCCGAAGTCACGTCGTCCCCGGTCGCTGAAGTGGCATGTCGGCGGTCGCTCCCAGGGACGACAGGGGCCGCCCGACGGTTCCGCCAAGGAGTTGCGGCCGGGCTGTTCAGAGCCCCGCGACCGGTAACAACAGCACCCGCGCCGGGTCGAACCTCTCCCAGCGCGCGGGCCGACCGCTGCGACCGACCCGCAGCCGGCACCAGCGCCCGCCGGCCGTGTCCTGCCACCAGCCGCTGATCCGGCCGAGCGCCCAGACGCCGTCGCCGAGGTCCACCTCGACCGGCTGGTAGACCCACTGGACGTCGCGGTCCGCCGGGTCGACCCGGTCCACCCGATTCTCCCGGTCCGCCGGCTCTTCGGCTCCCCGGGGACCGCACTGACTCTCCATCACGGCTCCGCCTCCCGACCCGGCCTCGGCCGCGGCGGCCGCCCGGTGCGGGGCGGCCGTCGCGGCCGGAGGTGCAGCACAGCACACCTCAGGACTCTACAGGCGTGTAGAGAACGGCGGGAGGGGTTCGTCGAAGCCGGTCGACCCAATCCCCAACGGGCCGAGCCGAATCGGGCCGAGCCGGTGGGCGGATCAGCTCAGCGGCCCGTGCGCACCGGCCGCCGGCGCCGCCACAGCGCCACCGGCACGACCCCGGCCAGCGCGAGCGCCGCCGACGCGGGCGGCGCCTCGAACGGGGCGCCGGCCGCCCCGGCCGCCCCCGCCGGCACCTTGTCGAAGGTGCCCGGCACGGGCAGGGTGGACCAGTTCGACAGCGGCCACGCCACCACGAAGGCCCGGCCGATCACGTTGCCCACCGGCACGAAGCCGTCGCCGGTCACGTTGTGGTGCCAGCGGGAGTCCCGCGAGTTGTTGCGGTGATCGCCCATCACCCAGAGCTTGCCCTTGGGCACGGTGATGGTGCCGACCGGGTCGTCGTCGCAGGGCGTCGAACCGGGGAACAGGTACGGCTCGTCCAGCGCGAAGCCGTTCACCTTCACCGGGCCGCCCGCCTCGCACTGGATGGTGTCCCCGCCGACCCCGATCACCCGCTTGATCAGGTCCTTCTCGTCCGCCGAGGGCATCAGGCCGACGGTGCTCAGCGCCTTCCGGGCGGAGTCCATGACGGAGTCGCCGGAGGTGGTCGGCGTGCTTTCCAGCCAGCCGCCCGGATCGTGGAAGACCACCACCTCCCCGCGCTCCGGCTCCGCGCCGAACCACGGGGTGAGCTTGTCCACCAGCACCCGGTCACCGATCGCCAGGGTCTGCTCCATCGACCCGGACGGGATGGAGAAGGCCTGCACGAAGAAGGTCTTGATGCCGAGCGAGAGCAGCAGGGCGATCACCAGCAGGATCGGCAGCTCCTGCCAGAACGGGCGCTTCTTCCGCGGGCGCTTCGCTCCCTTGTCCGGATCCTCCCCTGCGCCAGGCTCCGCGCCCGACCCCGCGCCCGACCCCGCACCGGGCCCCGCGCTCGCGCGCACGCCCCCGCCCCCGCCCCCGGCCGCCCGGCCGTCCTCGGCCTCGGCCTCGTCGCGCTCCCCGGCTCCGCCGCTCTCGCCGGACTCCGCGCTCTGCTGCACACTCATGTTCTCGGCCCCTCCCGACGGCCTGACGGGAGCCCCAACGGAGACCCCCTGTCAGGAACGAACCTACCGAACAGAGGTTCCCGGGCGCGCCCTGACGTGCATCCGCTCGCCCTGCGGGCCGAACAGGCTCAGGAACTCCACCGGCTGCGGGCCCGCGTTGCCGAACGCGTGCGGGGTGCGGGTGTCGAACTCGGCGGCCTCACCGGCCGTCAGCACCAGGTCGCGCGATCCGAGCACCAGCCGCAGCCGGCCGGACAGCACGTACAGCCACTCGTAGCCCTCGTGGACCTTCAACTCCGGCTCCGGCTCGGTGTTCCGGCCCGGCGGCACGATGTGCTTGAACGCGTGCATCCCGCCCAGGTGACGGGTGAGCGGGATGATCGTCTGGCCGTTCCTGGTCACCGGGCGCGGATGGATCCGCGGGTCGCCGGTGGCCGGTGCGCCGACCAGTTCGTCCAGCGGCACCCGGTACTCCCGGGCCAGCGGCAGCAGCAGCTCCAGGGTCGGCTTGCGCTGCCCGGACTCCAGCCGGGACAGGGTGCTGAGTGAGATGCCCGTCGCCGCGGCCAGTTTGGCGAGCGTGGTGCCCCGCTCCCGGCGCAGGGCCCGCAACCGGGGACCCACCGTGGTGAGGACGCTCTCGAAGTCTTCGTCGACCATGCCTGCCATTTGCCGGTACGGCAAGGTGGCTTGTCAATCCGGCACCCGGGTGAGCTCCGCCGCGAGCTAACCTCGCGTCATGCGCATCCTCCTCACCCGGGACAGCGTCGCCGCCGGCGACGACGTGGACGCCCCGCACACCGCGACGGCCGCCCTCCCCGACGGCCTCGACGTCCCGGCGGCCCTCACCGCCCTCGGGCTCCCCCGGCCCCGGCTGCCACTGATCGGCGGCGGCCGCGCCACCTGGGTGGTGCGCGGCGCCGACGGCACCGCGCTCGCCGTCCTCGCCCAGCAGTGGCCGCGGCCGCGCCCGCTGCCGGCCGGCCGGGGCCCGCTCGCCGGGCTGGCCGGACCGGACGGCACCGTCCGGCTGCACGTCGAGTACCGGCGCCAACTCGACCCGGACGCCGAGTACCGGCGGCTCCGCTGAGACCGAGGACCAGCGGCTCCGCTGAAGCCGACCGCGCCTCCGGCTACCGGTACTCGCGCAGCCGGGGCCGCACCCCGATCGCGGTCAGGCCCAGCGCCACCGCCAGCACACCCGCCGCGAGGGCCGCGGTGGTGCCGTCCAGGTCGCCGTCGGTCTCGGCGACCGCCCGGTCCATCGCGGCGGCGTTGATCGCGATGGTGTCCCCGATCGCGTTGCCCAGCTGCTCGAAGTCGTAGTTGGACTGCCCCTTCGAGAGGCCGGTGTTGAGCGTGACCGCCTCCTTGAGCTTCCCGGCGGTGCGCAGGTCGCGGATCCTGCGGTCGGTCGCCTGGTACTGCCGGAAGGTGTCCAGCACGCGCTCGGCGGCGTCCTGCTCCCCCGCGAAGGTGACGTTGCGCAGTTCGCTGCCGAGGTAGCCGCCGAAGGGGACCACCGCGCGGTCGGCGCGGTGGCGCTCGGCCGCGTCCGCCAGCCGGGCGTTGTAGTCCGCCAGGGTGGCGCCCTCGATCCGGGCGATCGCCTGGGTCTGCTCGAGGAAGACCTGCTCGTACGCGACGGCACGGGTCGGGTCGATCAGGTAGCGGCTCTCGTCGGCGTTCATGTCGTACGCGACGGCGCGGGCCCGGCTGAGCGCGATCACCGAGTCGTAGGCGTTGCTCTTGGCGGTCACCAGGTGGTCCTCGGCCCGGCCCGCCAGGTTCAGCCCGATCACCAGCACCGCGCCGGTCAGCAGCGTGACGGCGGCCAGCGCCGGATTGACCACCCGGCGGTAGCGCACGACGAGGGCGCGCTGGAGCCCGAGCAGCACGACGAGGGCAAGCAGGCCGACGGCGAGCAGCCACCACCAGCCGCTGCCCAGCGCGTCGCGCTGCTGCTGGTAGACGCGCTCGACGGCGGCGTCGTTGGCGACGGTGACCTGGTCGGCGGCGGGCAGCAGCTGCCCGCGCAGCAGGTCGGTGGCCTGCCGGTAGGTCTCCAGCGCGGCCGGCGAGGGCTGACCGGCCGGCGACCCGGCCTGCTCCTCCAGCAGCTGCGCCCGGGCCACCAGGGCCTCGTAGCTGCCGAGCCGGCCGAGCACCAGCTGGACGGCGCGCTGCCCGGCCTGGTCGTCGGTCGCCGCCTGGGCGGCCTGCTGGAGGTCGTCGTCGGCCTGGGCGCGGCGCTGCTCGTAGGTGTCCAGGGTCTGTGTGCGCAGCGTCGTGTACTCGGGGTCGGCGCCGACCAGCAGCAGGTTGGCGGCCTGGGCGTCCATGTCGCTCAGCGCGAAGTACAGGTCGGCGGCGCGGGTGGCCTGCGGGGCGGCCCGGTGGCCGATGGTGTCGGTCCCGTCGCGGGCCCCGGCGAGCACCACGGTGGCGGTCACCCCGAGGCCGAGCAGGGCGGCCAGGCTCAGCGCGGTGAGGCCGCGCACCAGGCGCGGGGTGGTCCAGTGGGCCCGGCTGCCGACGGTACGGGCGCCCCGGACGAGGCGGGCGAGGGCGCCCGGCGGGACGGGTTCCGCCGTCTCGGGCGGGCTTTCCTCCTTCGAGGTGGCCGCCGCCCCGTCCCTGTGCTCTGTGGAGGTCGTCATGACCACACGTCCCTTTCCCCCGTGGCACGGCCCGCCGGTGCCCCGGACATAACCGGCGAACCCGAACGCAGAACCGTTTCTGTCTGCCGCTTCTCGCTACTGATCTCTCTTCCGCCGCGCGACGCTAGTGCCACACCACCCCGGGTAGAGCGCTCCCTGACGCCTCCTTGACACCGCCGGGCACCGTTCTTGACGCTTCCTTAGCGCCCGCGACCCGGGGGGTGTCAGGGAGTGTCAACAGGCGCCCGCTACGAGGATGTTCGTCCAGGTGAAGCGGTTACGGAGGTCGGCACGCACCACTACGCTACGTGCCATGAGTTCTTCGGAGAGGGCCCCCGGGCGGGGCACGGCGGTGGTGGTAGGCGGCGGGCTGGCCGGGCTGGCGGCAGCCTGGGCGCTGCGCGGCCAGGCCGAGCGGATCGTCGTGGTGGAGCGGGACCACTACCCGGCGGAGGCGGCGTTCCGGGCCGGGGTGCCGCAGGGCCGGCACGCGCACCTGATACTGGAGGCCGGGCACCGGGCGCTGGAGGAGATGATGCCCGGGATCAAGCAGGAGCTGATGGCCGCGGGCGCGATCCGGGTGACCACCTCGGAGGTCAAGTGGCTCAGCTCCGCCGGGTGGATGGCCGAGTACCCGGCGCGGATGGCCTTCCTCTCCTGCACCCGGCCGGTGCTGGACCAGCTCGTCCTGGACCGGGTCCGCACCGAGTCCTCGATCGAGCTCCTGGAGGGCACCGACGTGGTCGGCCTGCTCGGGTCGGCCGGGACGGTGACCGGGGTGAAGATCCGCGAACGGGGCCCAGAGCGCGGCGAAGTCCGCGACCTCCCGGCCGAGTTGGTGGTGGACGCGGCGGGCCGCTCGACCTCGGTGCCGAAGTGGCTGACCGAACTGGGCTGCCGCCCGGCGCCCGAGGAGCGGGTGGACGCGGGCGTCGCGTACACCTCCCGGCTCTTCCACCGCCCGGCCGGGGTCGACCTCGGCGGCCAGGCCGTCTACCTGCAGACCAAGGCCCCGGACGCGCCGCGGATGGGCGTCCTGCTGCCGGTCGAGGGCGACCGCTGGATCGTCAGCCTCGCCGGGATGCGCGGCGCCGAACCCGAACCCGGCGAGGAGGGGTTCACCCGGCACCTGGCCGGGCTGCGCGACCCGCTGCTCCGCGAAGCGCTGCGGGACGCCGAACCGGCGGGCGAGGTGCGCGGCTTCGTCCCCGGCCCGGGCGTGCGGCGGCACTACGACCGCAGCTGCCCGGACGGCCTGGTGGTGGTGGGCGACGCCGCGAGCACCTTCAACCCGGTGTACGGCCAGGGCGTCACCGTCGCCCTGTTCTGCGCCCAGGCGCTGCGCCGCACCGCGCTACGGCAGGGCGGCATCGGCCACGCCGCGGCCCGGGACGCGCGGCGCGCCATCGCGGCGGTGTCCAAGAACCCGTGGGTGATGTCCTGTGCCGAGGACGCCCGCTTCGCCACCACCACGGGCGCGCCCTCCGGCGCCCTGCTGAAGCTCCAGCACCGCTTCCTGGACAAGGTGCTGGCCGGCGCCACCCGCGACCCGGTGGTCACCGCGGCCTTCCACGAGGTGATGTCCCTGGTGGAGCCGCCGTCGCTGCTGTTCCGCCCGTCGGTGCTGGGCGCCGTCCTGCGGAGCTGAACCGGCTCCGTGCCGGGCCGCTCCCGGCGGCGGGCGCTACTCGCCGAGGTGCGCGGCGACGTAGGGCAGCGCCACCTGCTCCAGGGCGCGCCGGCCGAAGGCGGGGTGGACGTTGACCTCGAAGACCACGCCGCCGCTCTCGGCGGCGAGGTCCACGCCCGCCAGGTCGAGACCCAGGGACGCGGTCGCGCTGATGGCCAACTCGGCCAGCTTGTCCGGCAGTTCACCGTCGTCCAGCAGGGTGGACACGGCGCCACGGCACTCGTTGCACGGGGCGTCCGGGTCCGCCTGCACGTGCTCGACCGCGCGGACCACGCGGCCGTGCAGCACCACCACCCGGAACTGGTGGCGCCGGCCGTCCGGCAGGAAGTTGCGGGCGTCGCGGGCGATCAGCCACTCCGCCCCCGTCTGCGCGTAGTACCGTGCGGCGGCGGCGAGTTGGGCATGGGTGGTGACATGGAAGACGTCGTCGCCGCCCATCCCGACGCAGGGCCGGGCCCAGACGTCGCCGCCGAGTTCCTCGAAGGCCTCGGCGGCGGCCTCCGGGCTCGGCCGGGAGAACGCGACGCTGGGCATGTGCGGGACGCCGTCCCGGACGAAGCTCGCGACGGTGGAGTCCTTCTCGGTGGCGGCCCGCCACGCCTCGGCGTCGGTGCCGAGCGAGCGGGCACCGTGGCCGCGCAGCAGCCGCTGGCAGTCCTCGAACGCTCGGCGCCGGTGCGGCGGGATCTCGTACACGACCACCGCGTCGGCGGCCACCGCCCGACCGTCCGTCACCAGCCGGAACCCGTCCGCGCCGTCGGCCTCGATCCGACCGCCGCCACCGTCCATGAACGGCCGGGCGTCCACGTGCACGGGCTCCCGCCCGGTCAACGCCCGTGCGGCGGCGGCAAGCACCTCCCGACTGCCTTCGGTCGAGCTGTGATCGGTCAGGAGAACGAGATCAGGTCGGCCCATCCGGCCATGGAAGCGGCCACCGCCCGCCGGCCACAAGACAGCCTCCCAGGCCACCCGCCGAACGCCATGGCCGAAACCGGGTACTCGCGGAGGCGGGCTTCCGTGAACCGGCCGACCGGGCCCCGCGCTCAAACATTCGAAGACGGGCCGACCCTGACCGCTTGTCATGACTGAAACACCATCGGGCTGGGCATACCATCGATAGCCCACCGATGGGCCCGGCTGAAGCTCCCCCACGAAGCGCAACCGGGCCCTTGGCCGGCGACCGGGCCTGGACGTGACTCCCCCCACGGAGTGGCGGCCAGGCCCGCATGGTGTTCAACCAGCGACACGCAGCGTACATGCCATATCCACGTAACGCTACCGCGCGGCACTCGGTCCTGCGGGGCTCAGGCCGCCGGCGCGGCAGGAGGCGGCGCCGGCGACTCCTCCCCGGGATCGGTGACCACGAGGATGACGTGCCTCGCGTCGTCACTGTGAACGGCGCCGGCCCGGTAGCCGGGCGGGAGGTACAGGGCCTCGCCGCTCAGGGTGGGGACTTCGGCGGCGGGGCCACCCGGGGACCGGAGCGTCCAGCGGCTCGATCCGGCGGACTGGATCACCAGGACGTGGCCGTTGGGCAGGCGGGCACCGGTGGCGTGCTCGACCTTCCAGCCCAGCAGGGCGGTGAGGCCCGCGGCGACGTACCCGGCCAGTGCCGTGTCCGGCGGCCCGCCCGCGCCCCGGGGGACGAGGGGGTCGTTCTCGGGCCAGAGCAGCCCGAAGGTGCGGGCGAAGTGGGCGTCCAGGAAGAGCGCCGGCTCCTGGAGGTAGGGATCCAGCCCGGGGCGCTCGCTCAGGCGTTCCCAGTCCACGTGTTGTCTCCTCGAGGAGTCGCTCGGACCGGAGCCGTCCCACGAGCCCTTCCTCCGCAGCGCCCTCGCGGGCATCCGGCACATCAGCGCCACACCGGTGCTGGCCCAGATCGGCTACGCCGCGGCCTGCGCGTTCTGCGTCATCGGCCTGAGCCACACCGTCATGTTCGCGGTCGTGGACGAGGGGCTGGGCCGGCCGCCCTCGGCGCTCGGCACGCTCAACGCCGTCCAGGGCGTCGGCGCGGTGATCGGCGGCCTCACGGTCTCCGCACTGATCCGGCGGGTCGGCATGGCGCGCACCGCCGGCCTCGGGACCTTCGCGTTCACGCTGGCGGCGCTCGCCTACTGCGTGCCGCACCTGGCGTTCGTCGTCGCGGGCGAGGTCGCGGACGGGGTCGCGCTCACCTGGACCATGGTGGTGCTGTCGTCCGCGGCGCAGCTCCACACGCCGTCCCGGCTCCAGGGCCGTGTCAACGCCACGTGCACGATGCTGGTGCTGGTCCCGCAGTCACTGTCGCTCGCCGCCGGCGCGGTCCTCATCGACCGGTTCGACTACCGGACGCTGCTGATCGTGATGGCGGCGGTTACCGCGGCCTGCGCCGCCGTGCTGGTGCTGAGGCCGACCCTCGCGCTCACCGAACGAACGCTCACGACCTCGGCGCCGACCGAACCTTCGGACCGGACCAAAGCGACGGAGCAGGCCGAACCGGCGGGCCGGGACGCCGCCAACTCCGGCCCGGCGGCGCAGCGCTGAGGCCCGCGGCCGACCCCGCCCCCGCGGGCGGAGCGACAACACCCCAGGCGCCGCCGAAATACTGACGGCATGTCATGACTGAACCACTGTTCGACCGGGCATAACACCCTCACCCACCGGCGGGCCCGGCTGAAGCTCCCCCACGAGCCCAACCGGGACCTGGCCGGCGGCCGGGCCTGGACGTGACTCCCCCCACGGAGCGGCGGCCAGGCCCGCATGGTGTTCAACCAGCGACACGCAGCGTACTTGTCATATCGACGTAACGCTACTGCGCCCTTTACGCCGGGGCTCCCGGCTTCCGCGCCTCGATCAGGAACCGCGCCGAGTAGGCGACGAACGGCCCCCCGGAGGTTCCGACCACATGGCGACCACAGGCCTCACCCGCGGCATGGGCAGCTTCTTCAAGGAGTGCGAGCACCCGGAGTCGCGCTGGAGCAGGTGACCGCATGAGGCGGGCTTCGGCCCGTCGAACAGGCTGTCATGACAGGAGGACCGTAACCACCAGTCACGAGCTTTCCCAACTCGCCGATATCGCAAAGAAGTTACCGAGCTCTACATTGCACTCCGCGCCCGGTGGGCAGCGATCAGGTCTCGGTACCAGGCGTACGAGGCCTTCGGCGTGCGCCGCTGCGTCGCGAAGTCGACGTGGACCAGACCGAACCTCTGACGGAACAGCCCCTCCGCCCATTCGAAGTTGTCGAGGAGGGACCAGGTGTAGTAGCCGCGGACGTCGACTCCTTCGGCGGCGGCCTGGGCGAGGGCGTCGAGGTGGGCGGACATGAAGTCGATGCGGGGCTGGTCGGGGACGGTCTCCTCGGTGACGGAGCAGCCGTTCTCGGTGATGGTGACGGGCGGGAGGGCCTTGCCGTAGGTATCGCGGAGGCCGAGGAGGAGTCGGGTGAGGGCGACGGGGACGACGGGCCAGCCGAAGGCGGTGTGGGGAGCGTCGGGAATGTCGACGAGGTTGAAGGGCAGCCCGGGTTCGGTGGGGGCGGCGACGCGGGTGGGGTTGTAGAAGTTGAGGCCGAGGCCGTCGAGACCGGGGGCGTGGACGAGGTCCAGGTCGCCGGGGCGGACGGCGCCGAAGATGTCCTCGGGCACGCCGAGGGCGGAGAGGTCAGGGTAGTGGCCGAGGAGGACGGGGTCGGTGAACAGGCGGTTGTGCAGGGCGTCGTAGGCCTTGGCGGCGGCCGCGTCTTCGGCGGAGTCGGAGGCCGTCTCCACCGGGGTGAGGTTGTTGGAGAGCATCACCTCCAGGCCGCGATCGTGGAGCAGGGACGCGGCCAGGCCGTGGGCGAGGAGCTGGTGGTGAGCGGCCGGGAGCGCCTCGAACATCAGGGTGCGGCCGGGGGCGTGGGTGCCCAGCGCGTAGCCGAAGACCGTGTGGACAAAGGGCTCGTTGAGCGTGATCCAGGTGGGAACGCGGTCGCCCAGGCGGTCGGTGACGACGGCCGCATACTCGGCGAAGCGGTAGGCGGTGTCGCGGTTGAGCCAGCCGCCGGTGTCCTCGAGCGCCTGGGGAAGGTCCCAGTGGAAGAGGGTGGGCAGCGGGGCGATGTCGGCCTCGAGCAGGGCGTCGACCAGGCGGTCGTAGAAGGCGAGTCCGGCCTCATTGACCTTGCCGGCGCCGGTGGGCAGGACGCGGGGCCAGGCGATGGAGAAGCGGTAGCCGTCCAGCCCGAGGCCCCTCATCAGGGCGATGTCCTCGGGGTACCGGTGGTAGTGGTCGCACGCGACCTCGCCGGTGTGCCCGTCGCGGACGGCGCCCGGGCGCGCGGTGAAGGTGTCCCAGACGGACGGGCCGCGGCCGTCCTCGTCCACCGCCCCCTCGATCTGGTAGGCGGCGGTGGCGGCACCCCAGCGGAACCCCGCCGGCAGGTCGAAGCGATCCGGCATGGCAGCCTCCTGGCGGTAATGTGAGGATTCCTCATGTTACCGACGCCGCGCCGGAACACCAGAGGACCATCAGCCGAGCCCAAAGACGCGCACACCCGGTCCCGCCCTGGTCCACGACGACTCGGCTGCTCGATCGCCCGGTACACGGAGGTCGAGCGTGACCGGACTGCCTCGGTGTGGCGCGGCGGCTGGGCCACGGTGTGGCGGGTCAGCCGACCCGCACGCCGATGAGGCAGGTGTCGTCGTCGGTGTCCGCGTCGGTGTACCGCAGCAGGTGGTCGAGCCTGTGTTCCAGGTCGTCCGGGCCGTCGGAAGCGCGGTTGCTCTGCGTAAGGCTGAGGAGGTTGGCGAGCGAGTCCTCCACGGAGCAGTCCCGCCGCTCGATGAGGCCGTCGGTGTACAGCAGGAGGGTGTCGCCGGACCCGAGCTCGAAGTCGCCGCCCGCGCCGTCGTGTTCGCCGCCGACCATCCCCGGCGGCGCGAGTACTGGGTCGGCGCCAGCACGGTGGCCACCCTGGTGGCGAACGCGATCGCCCCCGGGCTGCTGGACCGCTACCTGGCCCGGACCGGCTTCGACTCGCAGCAGACCGGCGAGCGCCGGCGCATCGACGGTCCGGGCAACCTCTTCGAACCGGTGGACTCCTGGCAGGACTTCGGCGCACACGGGCGCTTCGACGACCGGGCCCACCCCCGCAGCATCCAGCAGCAAGCCTCCCAAGGGATCGCCGCCGCGGCGGAAGCAGTCCGGCGGGCAGCCGCAGTTCTTCGACGCCCTCGGCCACTGACCAAGGAGGAGCAGGATGGCTTCCGTCCCCGTCCCGCCTGACCCGGACATCACCCCCACGCCCGCTCCGCCGGCTCCGCCCGCACCGCCGGACCCGGGCCGGCCGCCGGTGCCGCCTGATCCGCCCAAGCCTCCCGGGGCACCCGAGCCTCCCGCCGACCCGCCCCTGCCGGGCCGCCCCGGTGGATCCGAACCCGAGCCTGGGAACCACCCCGAGCCGTCGCTGCCCCACGAGCCCCGCCCGCACGAACCACCGGACTGACTGACCGCGAGGCTGGTCGACCTGCCACCCGCACGGCGCCACTGCTCCGTGCGGGTGGCAGGTCTCGTGCCGGTCGGCCGGGCGGCTGTCGGCTGGTGCGGCTCCGAAGAATGACGATGACTCAAGACCAGTCGGCTGGGGACGAGAGGGGCAGCTGTGGGCGGTACGGTGCGAGAAGACACGTGCGTCCTGGAGATCGGCGAGCCGGACGAGGTGCTGGTACACGCGCTCGGCACAACGCCGGGCCCCGTGGAGCGCGTCGTCACCGACGGTGCGGCGAGGGCGTCATGAACGCCTGGGCCGCAGCTGCCCTCGTCCTGCTGGTGGCAGCGGTGCCGGTGTGCCTGTGGGTGGCGGCGCGAGGCAGCGCGGTGCCAGTGGCCCTCGTAGAGCGAGCTGCCGAGAACGACGGCGTCGAAGTCCGACACGTCCTGTACCTCTGCGGCGGGGACGACGACGGCGTCGAACCCGTCCTGGTCCAAGGTCCGGCCGATCTCCTGGGCGATGCCGGCCGTGGCGCCGTGCTTGCTGCCGTAGGCCACCAGGACCCTCTGCTTCTTCATGGCGCTCCTCCTGCGTGTGCCTGCGCCGTCGGTTCGCGTGGCGAGGCCGACAGCTTCAGCGTGAGCCGTCGTCGGCACCCCGGCCAGGGCCGCTCGCCCCGTTCCCGGGGCCGGTCGGCCCTGCCGCGGGGCCCGGACCGCTGCCTACGGTTCGTACAGGGCCCGGGGTCACCGGGCCGCCCCACGACCACCGGGGAGGGAACATGGCACCGACCGCCGAGCTCCGGTCGTCCGACCGCTCGGACGCCCCCGACCCGCGCGAGCCGATCGCACTGCTGTTCCGGGATCTGCGCACGTCACCGGCGGGTCTGGCGGAGCGCGAGGTGCTCCGGCGCCAGGCCGTGTACGGCCCCAACACCCTTGCCCGGCGCGGCGGGCGGCGCTGGCCCCGCGAGCTCGCGCAGCAGTTCACCCACCCGCTCGCCCTGTTGCTGGCCCTCGCGGCCGCGCTCGCGGCGGTCAGTGGGGCCCCGGCGCTGGCGGTGGCGATCGTCGCGGTGATCCTGCTCAACGCCGCGCTCGCCTTCGCCCAGGAGCAGCAGGCCGAGCGGGCGGTGGAGGCTCTGGCCGCGTTCCTGCCGGAGCAGACGACCGTGGTGCGCGACGGCGCCCGGCGGGACGTGGCCGCCCGCTCGCTGGTCCCGGGGGATGTACTGGTGGTCGAGGAGGGCGAGCGGATCTCCGCCGACGCCCGGCTGCTCGCGGGAGGCGTCGAGGTCGACCTGTCGGCGCTGACCGGTGAGTCGGTGCCGGTGTTCCGCTCGGCGGAACTGGCGGATGTCGAGGGCTCGCTGCTGGACGCCCGCGACCTGCTGTTCTCCGGGACGACGTGCACGGGTGGCCAGGCCCGGGCGGTGGTCACCGCCACCGGCATGCACACCGAGCTCGGCCGGATCGCGGCGCTCAGCCAGCGCACCCACCGTGAGGAGAGCCCGCTGGAGCACCAGGTCAAGCGGGCCGCCCGGCTGATCGCGGTGGTCGCGGTCGGTGTCGGGCTGGCCTTCCTGCCGATCGGTCTCGCCGCGGGCCTCTCACTCGCCGCCGCGGTGAGCTTCGCGATCGGCCTGCTGGTGGCGAATGTTCCGGAGGGCCTGCTGCCGACCATCACCCTCGCGTTGGCCTCCGGAGTGCGCGACCTGGCCCGGCGCGGCGCGGTGGTCAAGCGACTGTCCGCCGTCGAGACGCTGGGTTCCACGACGGTCGTGTGCACCGACAAGACGGGCACGCTGACCGAGAACCGGATGCTGGTGACGGCCGTCTGGACGCCGGGCGGCGAGAGCGCAGTCGACGCCCTGCCGGACGTCCCGCCGCAGGTGCGGCTGGTCGCCGAGGCGGCGGCCGCCTGCACGACGGCTCATCCGGACTCGGGCCACGGCGACCCGACCGAGCTCGCGTTGCTCGACCTGGCCGACCGGCTCGGCGTGCCGTGTCCGCCCGAGCGGCGTGATCGCGACCGTCGGGCCATGTACCGCTTCGACCCCCGCATCAAGCTGATGACCACCGCCGACGCCGAGGACGGCACGGTCGTCCTGCGCACCAAGGGCGCGCCGGAGGAGGTGCTCCTCCACGCCGCGTACTTCCTCGACCACGGCGCGGAGCGGGCCCTCACACCGGACGACCGGACCGAGGTGGCCCACGCCGTCGGTGTCCTGGCCGCCCGGGGCCTGCGAGTGCTCGCCGTGGCCGTGCGTCGGCTGCCGGCCGGCGCACCGCCGCCCGCCCGCCGTGAGGAGGCCGAGCGTGACCTGTGCCTGGTCGGCCTGATCGCCATGGCCGACCCGGCCCGGCCCGAGGTCGCCGACGCGATCACGCTCGCCCACCGGGCCGGCATCACCGTGCACGTCGTCACCGGTGACAACGGTCTTACCGCGGCTGCCATCGCCGCGCAGGTCGGCATCGGCCACCGCGGTTCCCGCATCGTCACCGGCACGGAGCTGGCGGCAATGAGCGAGCCGGAACTGGACACACTGCTCGCCCGGGGCGAGGAGGTGATCTTCGCCCGCACCTCGCCCGAGGCCAAGCTCCGGATCGCGGACGCGCTGCGCGCCGAAGGCCACACCGTGGCCATGACCGGAGACGGCGTCAACGACGCCCCCGCCCTGCGGCGCGCCGACATCGGCGTCGCCATGGGCCGCTCCGGCACGGACGTGGCCCGCGAGTCGGCGACGATGGTGCTGACGGACGACAACTTCGCCACCATCGTGGCGGCCGTCGAGGCCGGGCGGCGGACGTACGACAACATCCGCAAGTTCATCGTCTACATCTTCACCCACGCCGTCCCCGAGGTCGTCCCCTTCCTTGTGTTCGCGCTCGCCGGCGGTGCCATCCCGTTGCCGCTCACGGTGATGCAGATCCTGGCCATCGACCTCGGCACCGACACCCTCCCGGCCCTCGCCCTCGGCCGCGAACGCGCCGAGCCCGGGCTGATGAACCGCCCCCCGCGACCGCGCGGCCAGCGGGTGATCCAGCCCTCGATGCTGGCCAGGGCCTGGGGCTTCCTCGGACTGATCTCGGCCGGCCTGGTGATGTTCGGGTTCCTGCTCACCCTGACGCTGGGAGGCTGGCACCCCGGTGACCCGACCGGCCCCGGCACCGCGTTGCACCTGACCTACCAGCAGGCCACCACGGTGACCTGGCTCGGCATCGTCACCTGCCAGATCGGCACCGCCTTCGCCGCCCGCACCGAGCATGCCTCACTGCGCTCCATCGGCGTCCTCAGCAACCCGCGGCTGCTCGGCGGCATCGGCTTCTCCCTCGCCTTCGCCGCCGCCATCGTCTACCTGCCGCCCCTGCACCACATCTTCGGGACGGCAGCGCTCACCCCGGCCCAACTGGCCGTCGTGGCCCCGTTCCCGTTCGTCGTCTGGGGCGCGGACGAGATACGCAGAGCCCTGGTGCGCCGCCGTACGGCGGAACACGTGGCGCCGGTCGCCGTCGTGCCCGCGCCAGTGCCTCCCGTCGCCGAGGCGTCCGGGCACCATCCGCTCGCCGTCCTCCTGGCCCGGCACGGCTGGAGTGCCCACCGGCTCACCCGCGCCCTCGGGGTCAGCGAGCACGCGGCCGACGAGATCGTCACCCATGCCCGCCGGGTCGCCGCCGAGCACGGCCGCCGCATGCCGTGAGGCGGACCCTCCACGTACCGGAACCGGGCCGGGGCCCTGCTCAGCCCGGCCGCTGTGACGGGAGGATCAGCCCGCGCGCACCCAGCCGTGCCGCCCCGAAGGCCGCCAGCCCGGCTGCCCCCGCCAGCCCGACGTCCGTCCAGGACAGCGGTACGGTCTTCAGGACGTCCTGGAGCAGCGGCAGATACAACGCGCCCGCCGCCAGCCCCGCCGACGTCAGTACGGCCGCCGGGAGGAACGGATTCGCCCGGGTGAACAACCGCTCACGCAGCCCGAGCACCACGCCGAGCTGGGCCGCCAGCAGGGCGAGGAACAGCACGCTCTGCCAGGGCCGCCCGGAAGCCTCGGCCCAGCGGGCGGCTGCCAGGCTCACGGCGGTGACCATCGCGCCCAGCGCGAGGACGCCCTGCCAGAGGCCGGCGCCGAGCACGTGCTCGTGCGGGGCCCTGGGCGGCCGCCGCATCGCCCGGACGGAGACCGGTTCCGCGCCGACCGCGACACCGGTCAGGCCGTGGGTGAGCAGGTTGATCCACAGGATCTGGCCGGCGCGCAACGGCAGCGCGAGACCGAACAGCGGACCCAGGAGCATGACCAGGATCTCCGCCGCACCGCCGGACATGGCGTACAGGAGGAAGCGGCGGATGTTGTCGTAGACCCGGCGGCCCTCCTCCACGGCCGCGACGAGGGTGGCGAGTTCGTCGTCGGCCAGGACGAGGTCGGCGGCCTGGCGGGCCACCTCGGTCCCGCGCCGACCCATCGCCACGCCGATGTCCGCCTGCTGGAGGGCGGGGCCGTCGTTGACGCCGTCGCCGGTCATCGCGGTGACCGCGCCGGCCGCACGCCAGGCCTCGACGATGTCGAGCTTCTGCTGGGGGTCCGTGCGGGCGAAGACGCGCACGGCGGTGAGATCCGGGACGGTTCGCTCGGCCAGGTCCCGGCCGGTGGCCACCGTGCCCGCGCCGCGTTCCAGCAGGCCGACCCGCTCGGCGATCGCGCGGGCCGTGGCCGGGTGGTCACCTGTGATCAGGACCGGGGTGATCCCGGCCCGGCGGCAGGCGGCCAGGGTGGCGGTGGCTTCGGGCTTGGGCGGGTCACTGAGCGCCGCCAGGCCGAGCAGCCGCAGGCCGGACTCGACGGGCCCGGCCTGGGCGCTCCGGGGTCCGCCGGCCACCGCGAGGAC
The DNA here is from genome assembly GCF_055575795.1 of Kitasatospora sp. NPDC034023. NCBI lineage: Bacteria > Bacillati > Actinomycetota > Actinomycetes > Kitasatosporales > Streptomycetaceae > Kitasatospora > Kitasatospora sp. NPDC034023. The sequence goes on along the minus strand of NZ_JBVIRY010000005.1, from coordinate 31,349 downwards.
CCGGTAGCCGTCAGCGGCGAACTGCGCCGCCCGCGCCGACGCCCGTGCCAGGGTGCTCGCGTCCTCGTCGAGTACGGCCGGGTCGAGAACGGCCTCGGGAGCGCCCTTCAGGCAGGCCTCCAGGCGCCCGTCGGATGTCCGGTGCACAGTGGTCATCCGCTTGCGGAGACTGTCGAACGGCAGCTCGTCCACCCGTGGGAACCGCTCGGCGAGCTCGGCCGGGTCGAGGCCCGCCTTGGCGGCGGCCACCAGCAGAGCGGCCTCGGTCGGGTCCCCGAGAGCCGTCCACTGCCCGTTCTCACCCGGCTTGGGCGGCCGCAGCCCGGCGTCGTTGCACAGTGCCGCCGCCCGCAGCAGCGCCCGGGCCTGGCCGAAACCGTCCGGTGGGTCCACCCGGATCTCGCCCTGCGGCCGGTAGCCGGTGCCGGTCACGGTGGCCTCCCAGCCGGGTGCCCAGAGCCGCTCGACCACCATCCGCCCCTCGGTGAGCGTGCCGGTCTTGTCGGTCGCGAGCACGGTCACCGAACCGAGGGTCTCGACGGCCGGGAGCCGGCGGACCACGGCATGACGGGCGGCCATCCGACGGGCGCCGATCGCGAGCGCGAGCGTCACCACGGCGGGCAGCGACTCCGGCACGGCCGCCACCGCCAGGCTGATCGCGGTGACTGCCATCGCCTCGGGCGCCAGGCCCCGGGCCAGCCCGAGGACGAAGACGACCAGGCACAGGGCGACGGTGACCAGGGCCAGCACCCGGCCGAGCCCGGCGAGCCGCTGCTGCAGCGGTGTGGCCCGAGGGCGCGGGTGAAGCGCGGCGGCGATCCGGCCGAGGGCGCTGTCCGCGCCGGTGGCGGTGACGGTCGCGACCGCCCGGCCGCGCACCACCACCGTGCCGGCGCTGAGTCCGGCGGCACCGGCCACGTCCTTCTCCACGGGGACGGACTCGCCGGTCAGCATCGCCTCGTCCACCAGCAGCGCGGACGCCTCGAACAGCTCGGCGTCCGCGGGAACGATGTCCCCCTCGCCGAGCAGCAGGACATCCCCCGGCACCACGGCGGCGGCCGCCACCTCGCGCTCCTGGCCGTCACGCAGCACCCGCGCCGCAGGCGCGGACAGCGCCGAGAGCGCTGCCACCGCGTTGTCCGCCCGAACCTCCTGGGTGACGCCCACGGCGGTGTTCACCACGACGACGAGGCCGATGACGATCGCATCGGCGTGGTCACCGGTCGCCACCGTCAGCACGACCGCGGCGAGCAGCACCATGATCAGCGGGTCGCGCAACTGTGCAGCGATCCTCGACCACAGTGGCGGTCGCGGCGCCGCCCCGACCACGTTCGGCCCGTGCAGCACCAGCGACCGGGCCGCCTGCTCCGCGGTCAGATCGGCAGGACGGCTGACCGTCCGGGTCACCGCACCACCCGGTCGGCCGGCCACGTGACCGGCCGGAGTCGGCGCGAGAGCGCAAGGTCCGGCCGGGCCTCCACCCGGACGGCCGACGGATCGGCACCAACCACGGCGATCACCTCCGGAGCGACGCACCGGATGGCGGCCCTCCCCCGGCCGGTGCCGGGGGAGGCGGGCGCGGCGCGGCGCGTTCTCGGACACCCTCATGGTCTCTCCGAATGCCCGGGCCCGGGAGGGCCGGTCCGGGCCGGGATCTACGTCCTCGGCACCCACCTGTTCGCCGGCTTCGTCATCCTGCTCTTCGCCCTCGGCAACCGCCGCTGAACCCGCCGCCGAACGAACACCGAGCAGAGGCCCGGTGTCCCGCCCCGTCCAGTCGCCGACCCGAGCGGCCTTCACCGCGGAGATGGGGAGATCGGCTGCGGAAGAGCGTCACGTCGTGACAGGGCGGACAGTTGAAACAGCCCTGATCCCGCCAACCGCACAGCGACCAGGAGGTTCGTCATGGAATCCGCACGCCGAGGCGCCCGCACCATCGTCGTCGGCGTCGACGGCTCGCCGTCCTCGACCACGGCACTGCGCTGGGCAGTGGAACTCGCTCGGCTGGACGGCTCCGCGGTTGAAGCCGTGACCGCCTGGGACTACCTGCCGTGGAGCGGTTGGGGCCTGCCGATCCCGGGCTCCGAGGTGGAGGAGGCGGCCCGTCTCACCCTCTCGAACACCGTGGAGCGCGAGGAGGACACCATGGAATCCCCGGTACCGATCCGGCAGCGCGTCGAATACGGCCACCCTGCCGAGGTGCTGCTGCAGGCAGCTCGCGGAGCTCGGCTCCTGGTCGTCGGCAGCAGGGGTCTCGGCGGCTTCAAGGGCACGATGCTGGGCTCCGTGAGCCGGTACTGCGTGGAACACTCCCCCTGCCCCGTGGTCGTCGTTCGCGGCACCGTCTGAGCGCGCCCCGCTCGGGACCGGCTCAGGTACCGGCCGAGGTGCGCTCCACGGTGAGGTCGAGGAAGTGGGCCGAGCACGAGATGCACGGGTCGTGGTTGCGGATCGCCCGCTCGCACAGGGCGGTCAGTTCGGCGTCGGTGGCATCGCCGGCTCCCAGGCGGTCCTGCACGATGCGGCGCAGGTCCGCCTCGATCGCGCCCTGGTTCTGCGCGGTCGGCGGGACGAGGACGGCATCGGTGACGGTTCCGTCGCCGTCGATGGCGTAGCGGTGGTAGAGCAGCCCTCGCGGTGCCTCGGTGGCTCCGTGACCGGTGGCGGCTCGCGGTGACACCCCGACGTGGGGGCGCGGTGGGGGTCGGTAGGCGTCGATGATGCGCAGCGCCTCGTCGACGGCGTGGAGCACCTCGACCGCCCGGACGACGATGCTGCGGAAGGGGTTTCGGCAGACGGTGCCCTGGCGCGGGTCGCCGAGTCCGGCGTCCTGGGCGGCCTGGAGGGCGATCGGGGAGAGCCAGCGGCCGCTGATCGCGTAGCGGGCGAGCGAGCCGGTGAGGTGGCGGCGGCCGTCCAGCAAGGAGTGGAGGGCGGTGGAGTGCGGCACCTGGCTCTCGACGACGTGGTCTCCGAACGCGTGGACGTCGAAGGCACGGGTGGGCAGTGCGCGGTCGGACCCGTCGGGCAGCCCGGCGGTCTGCGGGGCGGGCATCACGGTCGGGGTGCCCAACTCGATGGCGTAGCTGCCGGGCTCGGCCAAGGCGAGCAGGTCGTGGTCGCAGCCGGCGTCGGGGAAGTCGAAGCCCGCCACCCAGCGGACCGTCTGCTGTGCGTCGTCCCGGGCTCGGCGCAACCGCTCGGCCAGGGGCCGTAGTTCGGCGGTGGTCGGGGTGCGGTGGAAGCCGCCGACGCGGACGTTGACGGGGTGGATCGCCCGGCCGCCGAGTAGTTCCATGATCGCGTTTCCGGCCTGTTTGAGTCGAAGGCCGCGTTCGACGTCGGTCCGGTGGGTGCGGGCCAGGTCGACGGCGCTGTCGCAGCCGAGGAAGTCGGGTGCGTGCAGGAGGTGGATGTGCAGCGTCTGGCTCTCGATCCACTCGCCGCAGTAGAGCAGTCGGCGGAGCGCGGCGAGTTGCCCGTCCACGATGACGCCGCAGGCGTCCTCGACGGCCCGGCAGGCGCTCATCTGGTAGGCGACCGGGCAGATCCCGCAGACCCGCGAGGTGATGTCGGGCGGTTCCGTGTAGGAGCGTCCGCGCAGGAACGCCTCGAAGAACCGCGGGGGTTCGTAGATCGCCAGCCGGGCCTCGGTGACTTCGCCGCCGTCCAGGCCCAGGTGCAGTGCGGTCTCGCCCTCGACACGGGCGAGCGATCCGACGTGGAGCACCCTGGAGCAGCGGTGGGTCACCGGTCCAGCTCCTTCCGGGAGGCCGCCTCGAACTCTGGAGCTGCCGCGTTGAAGGTGCGCAGGACCCGCACCACGTCGAGGGTGTCCATGCCGTCGCGGCGCAGGAGGGGGATGAAGGAGGGGAGGTTCGTGGAGTTCGAGGGGCCGAAGCAGCCGTAGCAGCCCCGGTCGTAGGCGGGGCAGAGCGCACCGCAGCCGGCGTGGGTGACCGGGCCGAGGCAGGGGGTGCCGTGGGCGACCGTCACGCAGACCGTGCCGCGTTGCTTGCACTCGAAGCAGACGCTGTGCGCGGGGACGTCCGGTTTGCGGCCGGCCAGGTGGGCGGTGATGACCTCGATGAGCTGGTGCCGGTCGATGGGGCAGCCGCGCAGTTCGAAATCGACGGGGACGTGGGCGCTGATCGGTGTGGAGGTGGCGAGCGTGTCGATGTAGTCGGGTCGGGCGTAGACGACGGCCTGGAACTCGGCGACGTCGGCGTAGTTGCGCAGGGCCTGGACGCCGCCCGCGGTGGCGCAGGCGCCGATGGTCACCAGGCGGCGCGAGACCGCGCGGATGTGCTGGATCCGCTCGGCGTCCTGCGGGGTGGTGACCGAGCCCTCGACGAGCGACAGGTCGTACGGGCCCGGAGTGCTCGCGCTGGAGGCCTCCGGGAAGTGCGAGATCTCGACCTGCTCGGCGATGGCGAGGAGTTCGTCCTCGCAGTCCAGCAGGGTGAGTTGGCAGCCGTCGCAGGAGGCGAACTTCCACACGGCGAGCGTCGGGCGCCGGTCGGCAGTGCTCGGCATCGTCACAATTCCCTGACCGTGAGGAGGGGTTGGGCGCGGGTCCAGGTGACGACCGGGCCGTCACGGCAGAGCAGGAGGGGGCCGAGCTGGCAGTGCCCGCAGTGGCCGGTCCCGCAGTGCATGGTGCGTTCCAGGGAGACCCTGATCCGGTCGGGGGCGACGCCTCGCTGCACCAGGTCGCGGGCGGTAGCCCTGATCATCGGCTCGGGCCCGCAGATGAACGCCGTTGCCGCCGGCGGGTCGAAGGCCGCCCGGTCGAGCAGGGTCGTGACGACACCGACCTCGCCCCGCCACTGTGTGTCGGGGCGGTCGACGGTGGTCATCGTCCTCGCGGCCGTCCGCCAGCCGCGCACCTCCTCGGCGTAGAGCAGGTCACCGGGCGTCCGCGCTCCGATCAGGACGTTCAACCGCCCGTACTGCTCGGGTGTGGCAAGCGCTGCGCGCACCAGCGGGCGTAGCGGCGCCAGACCGATGCCTCCGGCCACCACCACCAGGTCGAGCCCTGCGGCGGTGGGCAGCTCCCAGCCGGTGCCGAACGGGCCGCGTACCCCGACCGTCGCGCCGGGCCGCAGCCCGTGCAACGCGCCGGAGATCGCGCCGACCGCGCGGACGGTGTGGGTCAGCCGGTGCCCGTCGAAACCGCTGACCGACAGCGGGATGTCCCCGACACCGAAGGCGTACACCATGGCGAACTGCCCCGGGGCGAACGGTGGGAGGGACGGGCCGGGCGGCTCCAGGACGACCGTGGCGGTGTCGGGTGTGTCGGCCTCGCGGCCGACCACCCGGTAAGGGACGGGAGCCGTCATCGCGCCCCACCGTCACCGGGGAGCCCGTAGAGGTCCAGCAGGCGGGTACGGGTGGCCTTCAGCCGCCGGGCGATCACCTGGGCGACGCCGTTCGTCACCGCCAGGCCGAACGCGGGGTCCTCCTCGCACGCGGCGCGGATGCGCTCGGCGTCGAACTCGGACGCCAGCACGGTGCCGCGGGTCTGCGCGCCGAGGTGCCAGCGGTACGGTTCGAACAGCCAGGACCAGCCGAGCAGATCGCCCTCGCCGAGGGTCTCCACGACGGCTTCGCGCCGGCCCGGGACGTGGACGTCGAGCGCGACGCTCCCGGAACTGATGATCCAGAACCGGTCGGCGACGCCGTCCTCCTCGAAGATTCGGGTGCCGCCGGGGAAGGCGACCTCACAGGAGAAGCCCAGCAGACGGTCGCGGTGACCGGGCGGCAGGGCACCGAGGAATCCGTGGCGGGCGACGGTCACGACGGACCCTCCTCCTCCGTCGGCCGAGCCGCGCCCTCCCGCTCGAGGTGCAGCGCGTGGGCCTCCTCCGTGATGTCGATGCCGACCGGGCACCACACGATGCAACGCCCGCAGCCGACGCAGCCCGAGCTGCCGAACTGGTCGTACCAGGTGCCGAGTTTGTGGGTGGCCCACTGCCGGTAGCGGCTGCGCGGGGTCTCCCGGACCGGGCCCGCCTGGAGGTGGGAGAAGTCCAGATCGAAGCAGGACTCCCAGCGCCGCCACCGCTCGGCGTGGTCGCCGGTCAGGTCGGTGACGTCCTCGGCGGTGGTGCAGAAGCAGGTCGGGCAGACCATCGTGCAGTTGCCGCAGGTCAGGCAGCGGGCCGCGACGTCGTCCCAGCGCTCGGCCGTGAGGGTCTCGCGCATCAGCGCCCGCAGGTCCACCGGCGGCATGCTGCGGCCCATCCGGTCGGCCGCCCCGGCGACCCGCTCGCGGGCGGCCGACCGGGTCGCGGCATCGGCGGTGCGGCTCGGCAGTTCGGCCAGGACCGACTCCCCCTCCTGGCTCCCGGCCCGCAGCAGGAAGCGGTGGCCGTCGGCGTCGAGCACCTCGGTGAGCGCCAGGTCGTAGCCGGGTCCGACGGCCGGCCCGGCGCCCATGGACACGCAGAAGCAGGTCGCGCCCGGTTCGGTGCACTCCACCGCCACCAGGAACGCCCGTTCGCGGCGCCCCCGGTACGCCGGGTCGGCGTGCGTCCCGCCGGTCAGCACCCGGTCCTGGATCGCAATGGCCCGCAGGTCGCAGGGGCGGACGCCGAGGAACGCATAGGAGGGCGGCGGCGTCCGGTCCTCCGTCACCACCAGCTCCCCGTCGGCGCCCCGGTCGGCCGTCCACTGCCGCTCTCGTGGCGGGTGCAGGAACGTCTTCCATGACTGCGGGCCCGCGCTGTGGGCGAACCCGGCGCCGTCCTCGCGGGCCCGTAGCCGGTACGTCCCGGCCTCCAGTTCGACTCCCCAGCCGTAGGGCAGGTCCTCGCCGCCGGAGAGTTCGGCCAGGACGATCGCCCCGTCGCGGACCGTCGGCCCGACGACCGTACGACCACGCCCGGCGAGGACGGCGATGAGCACGCTCAGCCCGTCCTTCTCGATCACCACCGCGCCGTCCGCCACGTCAACCTCCGCGCACCGATCACGCAGCCCGGCCAGGAGCTGTCCCGGCCAGTATCTGCGCGGACCCGTGACCAGGCGTCTCGGCGTGGTCCAGGTGGCGGCGTCCACTCCCCGTACGGTCCCGGGACGGCCTCGGTGCGACTGGCGGCCACGACGAACGGGAAGGCGAACCGCATGAACGTCGCCACGAGGATCGCCGTCATCGGTGTCGGGAACGAGTACCGGCACGATGACGGTGTGGGCTGGGCCGTCGTGGCGCGGCTGGCAGAGCGGGCCGAGCGGCAGCCCCTACCGGGCGGGACCGTGCTGCGGGTGTGCGACGGCGACCCGGCCCGGCTCATCACGCTGTGGGATGGCGCCGAACTCGCCATCGTGGTGGATGCCGCCCATGCCCACCCCGGACGCCCCGGACGGGTCCACCGCCTGGCACTGGAGAGTGAACGGCTGACACCGGCGGGCGGCGCGACGAGCTCCCACGGGCTCGGCCTCGGCGAGGCCGTCGAGCTCGCCCGAGCGCTCGACAGGCTCCCCGGACACCTCGTCGTGTACGCCGTGGAGGGCGCCGACGCGAGTCTGGGCACCGGCCTGTCGGCACCCGTCGCAGCCGTCGTGGAATCCCTCGCCGGGCGGATCGCGGACGACATCGCGCTGCTCGGAGGCTCGCCCTCCCCGGCCCGGCGGCGTCCGCCCCTGGCGTCCGGACGCTCCGGGAGACCACCAGGGTCAGATAGTTAGGTTAGGCTTACCTCATAGGGCATGCCCCGCCCGGAACCCGTGCTCCCCGGAGCCTCCCATGTCAGGTCCGCAGATCGCCCTGCTCGGCGCCCTCGCCGGCCTCACCATCTACCTCGGCCTACCGATCGGGCGCGTGCGCAACCCCGCTCCACGGCCGCGAGCCGCACCGAACGCTCTGGCCGTCGGCATCCTGCTCTTCCTGCTCTGGGACATCCTCACCGCCGCCTGGAAGCCGATCGACGCGGCCCTGACCGCGCACCGATGGAGCACCGTCGCCACCGATGGCCCGCTGCTCGCGACCGGCCTGGCCGTCGGGCTGCTGGGCCTCGTGCGCTACGACCGATGGATCACCCGCCGCCGGGCACCGAACGCACCGACGTCCAGCGGACCGGGCGCGTCGGCAGCGACCGGACAACCCGCTACCCCCAGCCGCTCCCGGGCCGCCGATCTGGCCCTGGTGATCGCCGTCGGCATCGGTCTGCACAACTTCGCGGAGGGCCTGGCCATCGGCAACTCCGCCGCCAAGGGCGAACTCTCCCTCGCCCTCCTGCTCGTCATCGGCTTCGGTCTGCACAACGCGACCGAGGGCTTCGGGATCGTCGCCCCACTGGCCGCCGCCGGTGAACGCCCGTCCTGGGGCACCCTCGCGCTGCTCGGCCTCATCGGGGGCGGCCCCACCTTCGTGGGCACCCTCGTCGGCCGACAGGTGGCCGACGCAACCGTCAACATCGCGTTCCTGGGGCTGGCCGCCGGCTCCGTCCTCTACGTGGTCATCGAGTTGCTCGCGGTAGCCCGACGCGCCGCGATGAAGGAACTCACCACCAGGATGATCCTGCTGGGCCTGCTGCTCGGCTTCGCCACCGATGCCGTTATCACCGCCGCGGGCGTTTGAGGCCGACCCGATCGCCAGGTCACCGGAGCAGCGACTGGTCGTCGGCCGGCACGGCGAGCCACGCGGCCCCGTGTCCTGGAGAAACGTTCACCCGGTGCCGATTCGGCGGCCGGTGATCTGGTCCGCCCCGATGCGCACCCACAGCGGCCGGGAGCCGCCGGCCCACGGCGTTGCGCCTGGCAGGGCCGACAGCCGCAATTGCTCCTCGGGATCGTCGACGTGCTGGGCGTGGCCGACGACGAGGACGCTCCAACCCCGACTCCGGCGGTCGTCGATGTGGTCCACCTGGAAGGAGACCGGGGAGCCGTCGGGCGGGGCGGCGGCGCCTGCGGGGGCCGTGCGGTAGACGATCGTCGCGGCATCCACCGCGTAGTTGACCGGAAAGACGGCCGGTCCCGGCTGGACGGGCAGGACAATCCGGCCGATGCCGTGGGTGCCGATCAGCTCCCAGCACTGGGGCTCGGTGAGATGCAGCAACAGGGGGCGCGAAGCGGGCTCCGTCTGTCCGGGCGGGGCGTCGGGGCGATGGCCCTCCATGAGCTCCGGCCAGGTCATCCCGAGCACGGCGGCGATCCGGACGAACCCGGGCGGGTCGAACTCCGGCCCGGCCTCCAGCAGATGCCGCAGGTAGGTCGGCGCCATGGCGGCCTGGTAAGCCAACCTCTCTTCGCTCAGGCCGAGTTGGTCGCGGCGCCGGATGATCCGGCGGGCGAGGTCGGCGGGGTCGGGCCGGTCGGTCATGGTGTCAGCTCCTCCGTGCGACAGCGGTCACGTCCGGAAGAGCGCGACCTTCAGGGCCCCGGTGTCGGCAGCGTCAGCGAAGACGTCGTACGCGTCCTGCATCTCGTCGAGGCCGAAGCGGTGGGTGACCAGCCCGGCGACGTCCAGTCGGCCGACGGCCAGCATGTCGAGCAGCATGGGGGTGCTGTGCGTGTCGACGAGGCCGGTCGTGATGGTGACGTCGCGGATCCAGAGGTCCTCCAGGTGGAGCACCGCTGGCTTGCCGTGGACGCCGATGTTGGCAACCCGGCCGCCGGGGCGCACCAGGCGGGTGCACAGTTCGAACGTGTCGGGGACGCCGACCGCCTCGATCGCGACGTCGACGCCGAGACCGCCCCGGCTCAGTTCCCGGACGGCCTCCGGGGTGGCCTCGGTGACGGTGAGCACAGTGTCGGCGCCGAAGCGCTCGGCCGCGTCGAGACGACTCTGCGCGAGGTCGACGGCGATGATGCGGGCCGGGCTGTAGAGCCGGGCAGTGAGGACCGCAGCGAGTCCGATGGGCCCGGCGCCGACGATCGCGACGGTGTCGCCCGGGCCGACCCGGCCGTTGCGGACGCCGACCTCGTAGGAGGTGGGCAGGATGTCGGCGAGCAGCAGGGCGTCCTCGTCCCGGACGCCGTCGGGCAGCGGGTGCAGCGAGGTGTCGGCGAAGGGGGTGCGGACGTACTCGGCCTGGCAGCCGTCGATCAGGTGGCCGAGGATCCAGCCGCCACCGCCGGTGCACTGGCCGTAGCTCGCGGCACGGCAGTAGGCGCAGCGGCCGCAGGCGGAGATGCAGGAGACCAGGACCCGGTCACCGGCCTGCACGGTACGGACCCCGGGGCCGGTCTCGCTGACGGTGCCGACGGCCTCGTGGCCGAGGACGCGGCCCTCGGTGACCTCGGGGACATCGCCCTTGAGGATGTGCAGGTCGGTGCCGCAGATGGTCACCGCGTCCACCCGGACGACGGCGTCCTCGGGGTCGCGGACGACGGGATCAGGGACGTCGCCCCAGGTACGACGGCCGCTTCCGTGGTAGGTGAGTGCCTTCATGCCCTGACTACTCCTCTCGGGCGGCGGAGCCGGGCCGGTTCCACTCGCCCTTCCAGGTTTCCGCGCATCCGTGACCGCCGCCAGGGGCCCGGTGGGGTCCTGGCGCTGGACCGATGGGCCCCCTTCGTGTCCGGCGCGGCAAGCCGGGCGCACCTACGCTGGTCAGTGGCGTCGGGTGAGCCGTGGAGGATGCCTTGGGCAGCGCGTCGGAGAGTTCCGCCCCCGTGGCGAAGCTGCGCCTGGACGACCTTCTGGACGAGCTCCAGGCCCGGCTGGACACAGCCCGGGGTACCCGTGACCGGGTGCACAGCCTGCTGGAGGCGGTGCTGGCGGTCGGCCGCGACCTGGAGCTGTCCGAGGCCCTGCGGCACATCGTGGAGGCGGCGGTCACCCTGGTGGACGCCGAGTACGGCGCGCTCGGCGTGATCGGCGAGGACCAGCGGCTGTCGCAGTTCATCCCGGTCGGCGTCACGGACGAGCAGGTCAAGCTGATCGGCGCGCTGCCGTCCGGGCACGGTGTGCTGGGCGAGCTGATCCGCCACCCCGAACCGTTGCGGCTGGCGCGGATCTCCGACCACCCGGCGTCCTACGGCTTTCCCACCAACCACCCGCCGATGAGCAGCTTCCTGGGAGTGCCGATCCGGATCCGGGGCAAGGTGTTCGGCAACCTCTACCTGACCGAGAAGCGCGGCGGCGGCGCGTTCGACGCCGACGACGAGGCGGTGCTCGCCACCCTCGCCGTCGCGGCCGGGGTCGCGATCGACAACGCCCGGCTGTACGCCCGGGCCCGGCAGCGGCAGCGCTGGCTGGAGGCGAGCGCCGAGGTCACCAACAGCCTGCTCAGGGGCAGCGCGGAGCAGGAGGTGCTGGACCTGCTGATCGCCCGCGCCACAGAACTCGCCGAGGCGGACCTCGCCGTCGTCGCCGTACCGCTGCCGGACACCGGCGGACTGGAGGTCCGGATCGCCGTCGGTATGGGCGAGGAGGACCACCGGGGTCTGGTGCTGCCAGTCGAGGGCTCGTTCATGGGCGCGGCCGTCCGCACCGACGGGATCGTGGTGAGCCCGGACGTCCAGAAGGACCGTAGGATCACCGCCGGTCCGCCACGCTGGGAGGGCCTCGGCCCGGCCGTCGCCGTCCCCATCGGCACCGCCGAACAGGGCGTACGCGGTGTGCTGATGCTTGCCCGGGCAGCCGGCGCCCCGCTGTTCGAGGAGAGCGAGTCCGTGCCGCTGCTGGGTTTCGCCGGCCAGGCGGCGGTGGCGATGGAACTCGCCGAGCGCCGCCGGGACTCCGAGCAGGTCGCGCTGCTGCGGGAACGCGACCGGATCGCCCGCGACCTCCACGACCTGGCGATCCAACGGCTCTTCGCCACCGGGATGACGCTCCAGGGTGCCACCCGCTTCATCGACCATCCGGAGGCCACCAACCGCGTCCTGCGGGCCATCGACGACCTGGACGAGACGGCGAAGACGATCCGCGCCACCATCTTCGGCCTGCGCCTGCGCGAGTCCGGCCCAGCTGCAGTCGGCCTTCGCACGCGGCTCGTCGATATCGTCGAACACGCTACGCGCGCCCTCGGCTTCACCCCGGCCCTGCGGATGACCGGCCTGCTCGACGCCACCGTGCCCGCCGAGATCGCGGACGCCGCCGTTGCGGTCCTGGAGGAAGCCCTGTCCAACGTGGCCCGCCATGCGAAGTCCGACGCCGTCGAGGCATCGGTCGCCGCCGGTACGGACCTCACCCTCACCGTGACCGACAACGGGATCGGCCTGTCCGACGGCGGGCGGCGCAGCGGGCTCGCCAACCTGGCCGACCGCGCCGACGCCCTCGGTGGCACCTTCACCGTCCGCACCCGCGCCGAGGGCGGCACCGAACTGGTCTGGCGGGTACCGCTGCCCGATGATTAGGGCCCGTCCCGAGCTGCCACACGGGACACCGGCGGGGTGTGCGGGTGTGTCCGGCCACGACTACGGGAGCCGGCGGGGGCACGCGATCGTCATCAACCTCTCGCCCGAGGACCGGGCAGGCCTTCGCGCCATGCGCGAGGGCCCGCACCTGGCTCGCCGTCACAACGGGTCCAGCACGTCATCGGCGGCCAGGCGGGGCGTGGGGGCGCCTTCGGGCCCGTAGCCGAGGCGGATCAGCATCTGGACGTAGCCGGGGCGGTGGTGCGGGTCGCGGGTCTCCCAGCGCAGGTAGGGCCACTCCATGGCCTGGTGCAGCAGGGAGGCGCGGACGCCGTGGACGGTGGCGGCGAGCAGGACGTGTTCCAGGGCGAGGCCGGCGCGCAGCCAGTCCGTCGGCGTGTCGTGCTCGGTGGTGAGGACGGCGATGCGGGGCTCGGCTTCGAAGGAGGCGGGCGCCCGGTGCTCGGCGGCGTGGATGGCGGAGAAGTCGCGCATCGGCAGGTGGCCGCCCCGGTCCTGGGGGCCGAGCGCGGCGACCGGGATGCCGTAGGGCGGCACCTCGCCCGTGCGGATCCAGCTGCGGCTCTCGTCCCGCTGGGCCGGGGCGGTGGTGTTGCGCCGTTCGGCCTCGGCGGTGAGGTGCAGCAGTCGGGCGGTCTCCGCGTGGTCGGGCAGATGAAGCGCCGCATCCTCAGCCCGCGCGGCCGTGGCCAGTTCGTCGAGGACGGCCGGCGGCACGGGCTCGCCGGTGAACGGTGTGCGGATGGAATGGCGGTGCCAGATCGCCTCGTACAGCTTCTCGGTAACCGGGACCGGCGCTGTGGCCACGATGTCGAGCCGGACGGCGGCGAGCAGGTCCGGCTCGGCCGGGTCGGGCAGCAGGCGCACGTCGGGCGCCCAGCCGAGATGACGGGCGGCGACCCGCAGGTTGAGGACGGCCGCGCCGACGGAGATGTGCAGGGCCCGGCCCTGCGGGTCGGCCGCCGGGACGGCCCGGCTCCGGTCGGCCCGGACCTCCAGGGTCGAGGTGTCGGGCTCGAACCGGAAGCGCCAGGGCTGGCTGTTGTGGATCGAGGGTGCGGCGACCGCCGCGGAGACGAGCTTCTCCAGTGCGGCGGCGTCGAGGGCGAGGGTGGGCATGACCGCCTCCAGGGGTGCGGTGTCAGCCTGAGCCGGGCGGGTCGCCGCCGCGCAGGGTTTCCAGGCGGCTGCGGTACTCGTCGGGGTCGATCTCGCCACGGGCGAGGCGTTCGGCGAGCAGCTGTTCCGGCGTGGGCCGCTGTGGCGGTGGCGCGGTGGGCGTCGACGCCGCCGGGCCGTGCGGGGCGGTCCGCCCCACGTACCGGACCAGGGCGATCACGCCGAAGGCCACGAGCGCGAGGAGGAGCAGCATGCTCACGGTCATCAGGCCGATTCCCCAGCCGTTCATGCCGTGATCGTTCCAGTACATCATCGCCGTCTCCTCAGCCGTGGTGGGCGGTCGATCACCTCCACCTTGCAGCCGGGGCCCGGCGCGGCGCTTGGGCCGTTCGGCTCCCTCCGGGGGTCCACCCGGGCACTGTGGCTCAGTGCGGGCGCTGGTGGTGCTGTTCGGGCTCGGCGTGGGCGGCGAGGACAGCGGCCTGGAGGCGGCGCTCGACGCCGAGCTTGGCGAGCAGGCGCGAGACGTGGTTCTTCACCGTCTTCTCGGCGAGGTAGAGCTCCTGACCGATCTGTCGGTTCGTCTTCCCCTCCCCCACCAGGGCGAGGATCTCCCGTTCCCGGGGCGTGAGTTGGGCGAGCGCGACATCGGTCGCACTCTCCTCGTGGTGGCGCAGCTACCGCAGCAGGTGGACCTGCGGCTGATCCACGCGGTATGAGTCGGGGTGAGGTCAGCAACCGGCCGACGGCCGGCTGTCGTCCGTGTCCCACGTGAGGTGGTCGGCGAGGCCGTTGATGCCGTCGATCCGGGCGATCTGGAGGCAGAGCGCTGCGGCATCGCTGCGGGTGCGGGTGCGTCCGGCCACCGAGACGCGGCCCCGCTCGCAGCGGATGTGCAGCGAGTTCCCGACGACGCCGCTGCCCGGGGTGAGGGCGAGGTCGAGGGCCTCGGCCCGGATCGCCTCGTCGTCGCGGCGCAGGGCGTCAAGCAGGTCGTGCGAGGACAGCAGGCCGACCAGCCGGCCGTCACCGTCCACGACGGGCAGGTGGTGCAGGGAGTGCCCGGCCAGCAGGGCCACCGCCGCGACGGCGCTCGTGTCGTCCGTGACGGTGATCGCGGGGGCAGCCATGAGGTCGCGGGCACGGAGCTCGTCCTGGAGGTCCTCGTCGGCGTAGGCGGCGAGCAGGTCGGACGCGGCGACCACGCCGGTGACCGTGCTGTCCGCCGTCACCACCGGCACGATGCCGCGCCGCGAGGCGCTCAGCACGGCGGCGACGGTGGCGAAGTCGGTGCCCGGGGTGACGGCGACGCCGGGTCGGCTCATGCAGTCGCCGACGCGGGTCCGGCCGGGCGGCCGGGCGGGATCGGGAGACGGGAAGGTGTCGCTCGGTGTGCCGTCGAGGATGCTGTGCTTCACGGTGTTCACTCCCCCTCGACGACCGTGGGCCGCCGGAGCCGCCGCAGGTAGGGGTCGAAGGAAGGCCGGGGTTCGAGCCGGACCCGGGCGTCCACGCAGACGGCTCCGTCGGGGCGGGCGATGACGGGGTTGAGGTCGACCTCGACGACTTCCGGGAAGTCGTCGGCCAGCCGGGACAGCCGGGCGAGCACGGACCGCACGGCCGAGAGGTCGACCGGAGGTGATCCGGCATGCCCTGACAGCAGGGGCGCGCCGCGCAGTTCGGCGACCATGGTGGCGAGGTCACGTTCGCTCAGCGGAGCGAGCCGGGCCACCCGGTCGGCGAGGACTTCGGTGGCGGTGCCTCCCATGCCCAGGATGACCAGCGGCCCGAAGACGCGGTCCTGGACGACGCCGGCCAGCAGCTCGACCCCTGGCACCGCCATCGGCTGAACCACCGCCCCGGCCAGGTCCGCCCCGAATCTGCGGGCGAACTCCCGGTAGGCGGCGCGGACTTCACCGTCGTCGGCGAGGCCCGTACGGACGGCGCCCGCGGCGCTCTTGTGCACCTGGCCCGGCCAGTACGCCTTCAGCGCGACCTTGCCCTCGTACCCCAGGCGTCGCAGCCCGGCGGCGGTGAGCACGGCGAGGTGTTCGTCGCGCGCCCAGACCGAGGTGACGAGCGGCAGGCCGTAGCTCTCCAGCAGGTCGGCGGTGGTCAGCGGATCGAGCCAGCCGCCCTCGCGGTGGGCTGTGAGGTAGCCGTCGACCAGACTGCGCGCGGTGCGCTGGTCACAGTCGGGCGGGTCCACCTCGGCGGAGGCCGGTTCGGCGAGCCACTGAGCGCGGTCCCGAGCATGGGCGAGGGCGCGGGCCGCCGCTGCGGTGTCCGAGTACACCGGCAGTGCTCCGCTGTCCGCGCAGCCGCGGTACCGGACGGGCACCTGCTGGTCGAGCAGGACGGCGGCGATCGGGACGCGGCGCCGGGCCGGGCCCTCCAGCAGGGCACGCACCGGGTCGCGGCCGGGGGTGGTGCCCAGCGCCGTCGGCACCAGGCACACCAGGATCGCGTCCACAGCCGCCTCGTGCTCCAACGCCCTGAGGAAGCAGGCCAGTTCGGTCGGACCGATCGCCGCCGTGGTGTCCACCGGGTTGCGAACGGAAGCACCGGGCGGCAGCAACTCGCTCAGCTCCTGCGGGAGTTCGGGCAGAGTCAGCCCGACGTCGACGCAGGCGTCCGCAGCCAGGATCCCGATGCCGCCCGCGTTGGAGACCACGGCGACCGCGCCGCGCGGGGCGGGCAGCGGCTGGGCGTGCAACAGGGCGGCGGCCTCGACGAGTTCCTCGATGCTGCGGGTGGCCGTGATGCCGGCCTGCCGGAACAGCGTCTGCCGGGTGACGGTCGGGGTGGCAGCCGCCGCAGTGTGCGAGGCGGCTCCCCGGCGCCCGGCGTCCGAGCGGCCGGCATCCACGGTCAGCACCGGCAGCTTCCGGGTGACGCGGCGGGCCGTGCGGGCGAAGGCCCGCGGGCTGCCGAAGGACTCCAGGTGGAGCAGGGCCAGGTCGGTGCGGCCGTCCACCTCCCACCACTGGAGCAGGTCGTTGCCGCTCACGTCGTACTTGTCGCCGAGCGAGACGAAGCTCGACACCCCGACCCCCAACCAGGCCAGCCGCTCCAGCAGGGCGATCCCGACGCCGCCGCTCTGCACGGCCACCCCGGCGGTTCCGGGCCTCGGGAACGCCCCGCCGAACTCGGCGTCCAGCCGGACGGCGGGATCGGCCTGCGCGATGCCGAGGCTGTTCGGGCCGACCAGCCGCACGCTGTACCGGCGGCAGGCGCGCATCAGCCGCCGGGCGCCGTCCGGGCCGAGCCCGGAGGTGAGCACCACCAGCGCCCGGACGCCTGCCCGGCCGCACTCCTCGGCAACCTCCCCCACCGCGGCAGCCGGGACGGCAAGCACCGCGAGATCCGGCACGGCCGGTAGCGCGCCGACGGACGGGTACGTGGGCTCGCCGTCGACCTCGGCGGCGTGCGGGTTGACCGCCCAGACCGGCCCGGCGAAGCCGCCCTGCCGGATCCTCGCGAGGACGGTCCGCCCGACGGACCCCTCCCGACGGGACACCCCGACCACCGCGACCGAGGCCGGGCGCAGCAGCGCGGCCAGGCTCGCCACGTCGGCCCGGCGGCCTCGTTCGTCGACCGCCGCACGGTAGCGCTCGTCCGTCTCGTCCAGCGGCACCCGCACCCTGACCTCCCCTTGCGCGAGCCGGCGATGCACCGGCAGGCCGAGGTCCGCGAACACCTTGTGCACCCCGCGGTTGCCGGCCAGGGTGTCGGCCTCGAAACAGCGGACGCCCACGGCCCGGGCGGCGTGCACGAGGTGCTCCAGCAGCAGGGTCGCGACGCCGCGACGGTGCCAACGGTCGGCCACCGCGAGCGCCAGCTCCGCCGTCTGCGGCGAATCGTCCAGCAGCTCACAGTCCGCCTCGCCCACCAGCTCCTCCCCCGCCCAGGCCCCCAGTACCAGCAAGCCGGGGCGCGGCGGCCCGCACAACCGGTCGGCGGCCTGCCGCGGCGCGTTGCGGCTGACGCCGAAGAACCGCATCCGGCGGCTCTCCTCGGACATCCCGGCGGTGTGCAGGTCGAGCACCGCCTGGTGGTCCTGCGGGCCGAGCGGACGGATCCGGACGGTGGTGCCGTCGGCCAGCAGTGCCTCGGCGGTGCTGCGCAGCGGGTGGACGGTGGACATGGCGCATCTCCTCGGCCGTCGCCGTTCTACCCCTCCAGCCTCCACGTCCGCCCCTGGCCCCGGCAGGGCCGACCGGCCCCGCCCGCGCCGCCGAACGGCGCCGTCGCCCACGGAGGGTCGCCGGATGGCCCGTCGGTCCTGCCGAATCCTCGCCCGCGCCGTCCACCGGGCACTCACCGCGCTGGCCCCCCAGTCAGGCGTTCCTCGCCGGTGCCGGTCCGCTCACCACCCGCACATGCCGCTGTCCGAGCAGAGCGGCGAGCGGCTCGGCGGCGCGCTGCGCACACTGGAGGCAGACCCGTCGGCGCGGAGGTCGCGAGGTGGCAGCGGACGCAGCAGCGGGACAACCCGACATGCCGGACCCGTGGACCCTCCGCTACCAGGGCTTCGACCCCGCCGAGGAGGGGCTGCGGGAGGCGTTGTGCGCGGTCGGCAACGGCTACGTGGTCAGTCGGGGTGCCGCGCCCGAATCCGTCGCCGACGGTGTCCACTATCCGGGGACGTACCTGGCGGGCTGCTACGACCGCGCGGACTCGACGGTCGCGGGGCGGGTCGTGACCAACGAGGACCTCGTCAACTGGCCGAACTGGCTTCCGCTGACATTCCGCCCGTCGGGCGGTGTCTGGTTCTCCGGCCCGCCTGCCGAACAGACCGTGGAGCTGGACCTGCTCCGGGGCGTTCTGACCCGCACCGCCCTGGTCGTCGACGACCGGGGACGGCGGACCCGGCTGGTGCAGCGCCGCCTCGCCAGCCAGGCCCGCCCTCATCTGCTCGCCCTGGAGAGCGCCATCACTCCGGAGAACTGGTCGGGTGGACTGGAGGTCCGCTCGGCGCTGGACGGTGACGTCGCCAACACCGGCGTCGCCCGCTACCGCGGATTGACGGAGCGCCACTTCGCCTCGTCCAGCCAGGGCGTGGACGCGAACGGACTGCTCTGGCTGGAGGCCTCGGCGGCCGACTCGCCGTTGCGCATCGCGCTTTCCGCCCGCACCAGGGCGAACGGGGCCACGGTGTCGACCGAGTCCCGTGACAGCTGGGCGGCCCACGTCCTCACCGTGCGGGCCGACCGTGGCCGACCGGTCACGGTCGAGAAGACCGTGGCGCTGCACACCTCCCGCGATCGGGCGATCGAGACCCCGCTGCGCGCCTCCCGGCTGCTCGCCGCCGAGGCCGGGGTCTTCGAGGAACTACTGGCCGAACACGCGCTGCGCTGGGCGGAGTTGTGGCGCCGCTGCCGGATCGAGGCGGACTTCGACGGCGCCGGCCCGCTGCACCTGAACCTGTTCCACCTGCTCCAGACCTACTCCGAGCACTCGATCGACCTTGACGTCGGCATCCCGGCCCGCGGCCTGCACGGCGAGGCGTACCGGGGCCACGTCTTCTGGGACGAGCTGTTCGTCCTCCGGCTGCTCAACCTCCGCTTCCCCGAACTCGCCCGCGCCGTGCTCCGCTACCGCCACCGCCGCCTCGACGCCGCCCGCCGGCAGGCCCACGAGGTCGGGCTGCGCGGGGCGATGTACCCGTGGCAGAGCGCCAGCGACGGCCGGGAAGAGTCCCAGCAGCTGCACCTCAACCCGCTGTCCGGCCGCTGGCTGCCCGACCACAGCCACCTCCAGCGGCACGTCGGCTCGGCGGTCGCCTACAACGTCTGGCAGTACTACCAGGCCACCGGGGACCGCGACTTCCTCGCCTCGGCCGGAGCCGAGACGCTGCTGGAGATCGCCCGCTTCTGGTCCTCCGCCGCCACCCACGACCAGAGCCGCGGACGCTGGTCGATCCGCGGGGTGCTCGGCCCCGACGAGTACCACGACGCCTATCCAGGGGCGGACCGGCCCGGTCTGGACGACAACGCCTACACCAACGTGCTGGCGTCCTGGGTGCTGGCCCGCGCCCAGGACGCCCTGGACGTCCTGCCCGCCTACCGCCGCGACGAGCTGCGCGAGCGCCTCGCCCTCGACGATCCGGAGCTGGACCGCTGGCAGGAGGTCGGCCGCCACCTCCACGTGCCCTTCCACGACGGCGTGTTGAGCCAGTTCGACGGCTACGAGCAGCTCGCCGAGCTCAACTGGGCCGCCTACCGGCGCCGCTACCCGGACCTGCGCCGGCTCGACCGGATCCTGGAGGCCGAGGACGACACGGTGAACCGCTACAAGGCGTCCAAGCAGGCCGACGCGCTGATGCTCTGGTACCTGTTCTCCGCCCGCGAGGTGCGCGACCTGTTGCGGCGCCTGGGCTACCCCGCGCACCACGAACTGCTCCGCCGCACCACCGACTACTACCTGCGGCGCACCGTCCACGGCTCGACGCTCAGCTCCGTGGTGCACGCCTGGGTGCTCACCCGCTCCGACCGCCGCGCCTCCTGGCGGTACTTCCGCGACGCCCTGGTGGCCGACCTGCAGGACAGCCAGCGCGGCACCACGGCGGAGGGTGTTCACCTGGGCGCCATGGCGGGCGCGGTCGACCTGCTGCAGCGCTGCTACACAGGGCTGGAGGTCCGCGAGGACGCCCTCTGGCTCGACCCGCACCTGCCGTCCGCCCTCGGCCGGCTGGAGCTGGACTTGCGCTACCGCGGCCACTGGGGCGTCGCGATCGCCGTCGACCGGGGCGCGGTCACGGTGAGCCTGCGTGAGGACCGGCAGGACCCGGTCGTGATCCGGCTGCGCGGCACGCAGGCGACGATCCGACCGGGCGAGACCCGCCGTTTCCGTCTGTGAGGCCGACAGCCGGCCCGCTCATCGCCGCCCGGACCAGCGCGGTTCCACCTGCTCCCAGTCGGACTCCCAGCTCTGCTCCGCCCGCCGGTCCAGCGTGTGGCGGCGCAGCGCGAAGCCGCCCTCCGCGGCGAGCCCGAGCACGGAGACCGTGCCCAGGCCCAGCAGGGCGGCATCCGAGAGGATCTGCGTGGCTCCCTTGGGCGCGCCGACCGGGTGCCCGGCGTCGTCGAGCCCGATCACGACGGCCGTCCCGACGAGCGTGCCGTCCGGGACCGGGATGGTCCCGGCATCGGGCCCGGCCGGGTACGTCCAGCGGGCCGGGGCATACGCCCGCGCGCCGCCCGCCCGCAGGCCGTCCGACAGCGCCGGACCCGTGGTGACGGCGCTGACGACGTGCCGGTGCCGGGCGACCTGGGCCGCAGTATGCGCCTCCGCACGGAACACGACCAGCGCCGCGACCGACGCCACGACGAGCGCGGCCAGGACCGTCAGCGCGAACCCGGCCACCAGGCGGCTGTACGCCCGGTCCAGCGGGCGGCAGAGCGGGTTGCGGTCCCGGCCGGCGGCCCGGCGGGCGTGCTGCCGCAGGGAGGTCCGCGAGGCCGGTGGCCTGTGCGTGGTGGCTGCGACGGACATGACGCGCCTCCTCCGTGCCGGGATGGCTCTGCTGGTCGTACCGCCAGTGTTCGCCGGCCCGGAACGGCGGTTCCAGGGCCGGGTGGGCCACCGGCCCGGGCCCTTCCGGCCCCTTCCGTACCCGGCCTCCGGTGGTGCCATGGAGGTACGGACGGCTGGACCCGTCCTCGTATCGACCCCAGGAGGACGGCATGGAAGCCGCCGTCGGAGACCGCATCATCGTCCAGGGCACCCGGCCGGGCGCCACCAGGAGGGACGGCGAGATCGTCGGCCTGCACCACCCGGACGGCAGCCCGCCGTACGACGTGCGCTGGTCCGACAGCGAGCGGGTCACCGAGTACTGTCCCGGCCCGGACGCCCGGATCCACCACTTCCACCACTCCCCTCACGAGCGCGAGGACGAGGACGCCGCCGTGCCCGCACCGCCCGACCCCCACCTCTTCGCCGACTGAAGGGCCGCCGCCGTGGCCGTCTCCGGCCGCGAGTTCGGCGGGGCGGGGAGGGCCAGGGGAAGGAGGAGGTTCGCGGGGACCACCAGCCTCCTGCGCGGCAAGGCGTCGGTTCCGGCTCGCGGGTGGGGCTGCCGGGCTCCGGCGGCTGGGGCCGGTCGGCTCTCGTGCCGGGCGTCGGAGCTGCCTAGCGTGGGAGCAAGGGTCCGTTCGACGGGCCCGAGGAGGAGCCATGACATCCGTCAGTTCCGACGGCACGCGCCGTCCCGTCGTCCTCGGCGTCGACGCGCTCGACACCGGCCGGATGACCGCCACCTGGGCCGCCGACGAGGCCGACCGCCGGGGCCTGCCGCTACGCCTGGTGCACGCCATCCCGTCGCTGTACCGCGAGTACCGGGTCCTCGACGAGGGCCGGTACCACAAGGCCCTGCGCGAGCGGGCCGACCAGGCGCTCGACCGGGCCTCCGCCGTGGCCCGGGAGCGGCACCCCGGGCTGACGGTGACCACCGCCGTCTCGGAGGACGTTCCGGCACCGGCGCTGTGCCGGGAGTCCGCGCACGCCGCGCTCGTCGTGCTGGGCTCCCGTCGGCTGGGGCGGACGGCGGAGGCGCTCAGCGCCTACTCGGTGGCCGTCCCGGTGAGCGCCCAGGCCCACTGCCCGGTGATCGTCGTCCGCGACCCCGAGCACGTCACCCAGGAGCCGCCCTACGTCGTGGTCGGCGTGGACGGCAGCCTGTCCTCGGCGGCCGCCGTCGACTTCGCCTTCGACCTCGCCTCCGAACGACGTGCCGCCCTGCGCGTCCTCTGGGTGTGGCAGCGTCCGCCGATCGGCAACCTCGACGAGCACGCCACCGAGCAGACCCTGCGGAGTCTGCTGTTCGAGAGCACCGCCGGGCGGCAGGAGCTCCATCCCGACGTCGCAGTGACCCACGAACTGGTGCACGGCCACCCGGTCGAGGAACTGGCCCGGGCCTCCGAGCACGCGCTCGCCGTGGTCGTCGGCCGCCGGGGGCACGGCGGCTTCACCGGCATGCGGCTCGGCTCCGTCCCGCACGGACTGCTCCACCACGCCCACTGCCCGATCGCCGTCGTCCCGCACGACTGACACGGACCGTCCGGCGACCCGATCCGGGCCGAACGGCCCGCGTCCGGACCGTCCGCGCGGCGCGAACCTGATGGTGAGGAAAGGTGGAGACCATGCACACCGTGATCGTGTACGAGAGCATGTACGGAAACACCCGCGAGATCGCCGAGGCCATCGCCGAAGGTGTCCACCAGGCCGACCCCTCGGCAGCCGTCGACTGCCTCCCGGTGACCGAGGCCGGCGCGGACGTGACCCGCACCGCGGACCTGCTGGTGGTCGGCGGCCCGACCCACATGCGCGGCATGTCCTCCGGGCTCAGCCGCCGGATGGCGGCCACCGCCGAGGGCCACAAGGAAGGCCACGAGGACGCCGCCGCCGAAGCCCGGGAGACCGCCGAGGGGCCGGGCCTGCGCTCCTGGTTCCACGACCTCCCGAAGACCGAACCCGGCACCTACGCCGCCGCGTTCGACACCCGCGGCGCCACACCCGGTAGCGGCGGCGCCGCCGAGGGCATCGCCCAGCGGCTCTCCCGCCACCACTACGACGTGGTCGCCGAGCCCCAAGGCTTCATCGTCGAGGGCGTCGACGGCCCGCTGCGCAGCGGCGAACTCGACCGCGCCCGCGCCTGGGGCGCCCGCCTGATCTGACTGCCCCGGCGGCGCCCCGGACGCAAGCGTGCGGGGCCGGACCGAACCCCAGGGGTCCGGCCCCGTGCGGTCGTCGGGCAGAGGCCGGACCGGCTCTCCTTCGCGATGGCCGCGGCCCCGGACGGCAGTACCGAAGTACGCCTGGAAGCCGCGCCACCGCCCGACGCCGGGTACGCCCCGCACCGGGCGGAGCAACACTGGTCGAGGGGGAGGCGGAGCGGGCCGGACAGGCCGCTCGGGCGCTCCGCGGAGGACAGGAGCGAACGGATGTCTGATGGCGGAGAGCGGAACCGGGAGTACCGCACCCTGATCGCCGAGTTGGCCGGACTGGTGCGGCTCGCGCACGCCGCCTTGTGCGGCGCGACCGCCGCGCTGACGGATCCGGCCGACGACGGGGTCCCGGCGGCGGAGAAGGCACTGGCCGAGCTGCGGGACCGGATCGAGGAGGACGCTGCCGGAACGCTCGGCGGGCGGGCCGGGGTCGTCACGGGTGTCCATGTGGGCACCGAGGTGGAGGCCCTGGGGCAGCTCGCCCAGCGGCTGCTGGAGGCGGCCTGGGCGCGTCAGGAACGGGAGCCGGTCGACGAGCGGCTCCAGGCCCCGCTGCGCGGGATCGCCGACGCCGCCCTGGACCTGGCCGCACGGGCGGCCGACGTCCTGGAATCCGGTGCGCCCGAGGGCGTCGCGGACATCCTCGGGGAGCTGCACGAGGTCGGACAACGGCAGCGGCTGCTGTACGAACTGCTGATCCACGAGGAGTCGGCGGACCTGGTCGACATCGCCGACCTCGTGCTGCTGTCCTGCTGCTACCAGCAGTGCGCGGCCCACGCGGGGTCGATCGCCCGCCACGCGGTGCTGTTCTCGCACGCCGGGCTCTGAGGCCCGGGGCTTCCGAGGCTACGGCAGGCCCGCCACGGCGGTCGCCTCCAGCAGCAACCGCCTGGTGGGTTCGTGCAGCACCATGCCCTGGTGGGTCACCAGCATCGGCCCCAGGACGGGGTCGTCCGCCGGCGCGGCGGCCCGCAGGAGGCGAGCGAGCAACGCCAGCGCGTTGTGGGCGTACGCGCACGAGGCGGTGACGGGCACCTGCGCGGCCAACTCCCCGGCACCGATCACCACCACCCCGTCGCCGACCAGCGTGGTGGTGTCCGGCAGGACGCCCTCGATGTTGCCGCCCTCTGGGCAGACCGCCAGGTCCACCAGCACCGAACCGGGCCTCATCGCAGCCGCTGCGGCCGTACTGAGCAGCACCGGGGGGACGCGACCGGGGAGCCCGAGGGCGGTCACCACGAGGTCGTGGCGCGTGACGG
Source organism: Kitasatospora sp. NPDC034023 (assembly GCF_055575795.1). Classification (NCBI taxonomy): domain Bacteria; kingdom Bacillati; phylum Actinomycetota; class Actinomycetes; order Kitasatosporales; family Streptomycetaceae; genus Kitasatospora; species Kitasatospora sp. NPDC034023. The sequence continues at coordinate 6,922 of NZ_JBVIRY010000005.1, read as the reverse complement.
CCTCGGCGAGCCCCGCCGTCCAGGCGGAGCGCTTGAGGTCGAGCGTCTCCCGGAGCTCCCGATCGTCCGCCACCGGGTGGAGCAAGGGCAGGTCCAGCAGGTCGGCCCCCAGGGCGGCGACCGCCGCACGCTCGCGGCGGCGCAGTTCGACCGCGTGGACCTGCGCGCCCAGACGACGGGCCGTGTCGATCGCCTGCAGGCCCGCGTGTCCGGCACCGACCACGAGGAGCCGGACCGGGTCGAACAGCCCGTCCGCCGAGCCCCAGGGCGGCAGGCAACGGCCCAGCCGGGCGGCCGCGAGCAGCACCGCCTGGTAGCCGGTCACCCTCGCCTGGGAGGCCTCGGCGTCCAGCGGATAACCGGCGGGCAGCGCGGGTGGCACCAGGTCGAGGCCGATCGCGGTGACCCCCCGATCCGCCCACTGCCGGACCCGGTAGGGGATCCGGTGCGGGCGCAGCATCGCGACCAGCACCTGGCCGGGGCGCAGGCCGTGCACCGGGTCGACGGTCGGCGGGTGGACGCCGAGCAGGACGTCCGCGCGACGCAGCAGGTCGGTCCGCCCGACGACGGTCGCTCCCGCGGCACGGTAGTCGGCGTCGTGGTACCCGGCGAGGGCTCCGGCACCGGGCTCGACCACCGCGGTCAGCCCGAGCCGGCCGACGGCCGGCACCAGGTCGGGGACGAGAGCCACCCGGCACTCGCCCGGTACGGTCTCCCGGAGCACTCCTACCGTCGTGGTCGTCATCGCTGCCTCTCTGGTCGGCCCGCATGCCCAGTGTGTTCCGATTGCCCGCCCGGTTCACCCGGACGGATACTCGTGCACGGGGCGCCACTCGGCACGGCGGAGGGAGCCGGTCATGGCGGCATCCAAGGGCTGGCAGTTCTGGGTGGACCGGGGCGGGACCTTCACCGATGTCGTCGCGCTGGCCCCGGACGGCCGGCTGTTGACCCACAAGCTGCTCTCACACGACCCCGCCCGCTACCGCGACCCCGCCGTGGCCGGGATCCGGGCCCTGCTGCCGTCCGGAGCCGGCATCGAAGCCGTCCGGATGGGCACCACCGTGGCCACCAACGCCCTGCTGGAGCGAACCGGCGAGCCGACCGCGCTGGTCATCACCCGCGGCTTCGCGGACGCGCTGCGGATCGGCTACCAGAACCGGCCGCAGATCTTCGCCCGCGAGATCGCGCTGCCCGAGCCGCTGTACGCCCGGGTGGTCGAGGTGGACGAGCGGATCGCCGCCGACGGCACGGTGCTGCGCCCTCCCGATCTCGACCGGCTCACCGAGGACCTGCGCGGGTGCCTGCGCGACGGCATCCGTTCCGTGGCCGTGGTCTGCCTGCACAGCTACCTGCACCCCGCTCACGAGCGGTCAATCGGCCGGATCGCCGAGCAACTCGGCTTCACCCAGGTGTCGTTGTCCAGCGAGGCGAGCCCGCTGATGAAGCTGGTCCCGCGCGGCGACACCGCCGTGGTCGACGCCTACCTCTCCCCCGGGCTGCGCCGCTACGTCCGACAGGTGGCCGACGAACTGGCCGGCGTCCGGCTGATGTTCATGCAGTCCAACGGCGGCCTGGCCGAGGCCGGGCACTTCCGCGGCAAGGACGCGATCCTCTCCGGCCCGGCGGGCGGCATCGTCGGCATGGTGCGGATGTCCCGACTGGCCGGCTGCGAGCGGGTGATCGGATTCGACATGGGAGGCACCTCCACGGACGTCTCGCACTTCGCGGGCGAGTACGAGCGGGTGGTGACGACCCAGGTCGCCGGGGTGCGGCTGCGCGCGCCCATGCTGGCGATCCACACCGTCGCGGCCGGCGGCGGCTCGGTGCTGCGCTTCGACGGCGGACGGCTGCGGGTCGGGCCGGATTCGGCGGGCGCCGACCCCGGCCCCGCCTGCTACCGGCGCGGCGGCCCGCTGACCGTCACCGACGCCAACCTGCTGCTCGGCCGGATCCAGGCCGGGCACTTCCCCCGCGTCTTCGGCCCCGACGGCGACCAGCCGCTCGACGCCGAACTGACGCGACGCCGGTTCACGGAACTGGCGGCCGACGTAGGGGACAGATCACCGGAGAAGGCCGCCGAGGGCTTCCTGCGGATCGCGGTGGGCAACATCGCCAACGCGATCAAGCGGATCTCCGTCCAGCAGGGCCATGACGTCACCCGCTACGCGCTGACCACCTTCGGCGGCGCCGGCGGCCAGCACGCCTGCGCGGTCGCCGAGGCACTGGGCATCCGCACCGTGCTGGTCCCGCCGATGGCCGGCGTGCTCTCCGCCCTCGGCATCGGCCTGGCCGACACCACCGTCCTGCGCGAGCACGCCGTCGAACGCCCGCTGGCGGCCGAGGAGATGGCGGACGTACGCGCCCTGGCCGACGGACTGGCGGAGGCCGCCACCGCCGAACTGCTCGACCAAGGCACCCCGCCGGAGCAGATCCGGCTGGCCTTCCGGGCTCGGCTGCGCTACCAGGGCACCGACACCACCCTCGGCGTCCCGCTGGGCGAACCCGCCGACATGGCGGCCGAGTTCGAGGAACGGCACCGCGCCACCTACTCCTTCCTGATGGACCGGCCGCTGGTCATCGAGGCCCTCGCCGTCGAGGGCACCGGGCTCTCCGAGCAGCCGGAACTCGACACCCGCTCCCCCGCCCAACCCTCCGAACCCGTCGACGTGCCGCTGTACGCCGACGGCGCCTGGCGCCAAGTCCCCCTGCTGGAACGTCAGTCCATGCGACCGGGCGGCACCCTCACCGGCCCGGCCGTCATCGCCGAGGCCAATGCGACCACCGTGGTGGACGACGGCTGGCGGGCCACCGTGACACCGGCCGGTCACCTGCTGGTCGAGCAGATCCGGGCCCGCGCCGAGCCGGCCGCCCCGACCGCTGCCGACCCCGTCCTGCTGGAGGTCTTCAACAACCTCTTCATGGCGATCGCCCAACAGATGGGCGCCCGGCTGGAGTCCACCGCCCAGTCCGTCAACATCAAGGAGCGGCTCGACTTCTCCTGCGCCCTCTTCGACGCGGACGGCAACCTCGTCGCCAACGCCCCGCACATCCCCGTCCACCTCGGCTCGATGGGCACCACCGTCAAGGAGGTGATCCGCCGCCGCGGCCCCGCCGTGCGCCCCGGCGACACCTACGCCGTCAACGACCCGTACCACGGCGGCACCCACCTGCCCGACGTCACCGTGGTGACCCCGGTCTTCGACCCGACCGGCCGAGAGCCGCTGTTCTTCGTCGCCTCCCGCGGCCACCACGCCGAGATCGGCGGCATCACCCCCGGCTCGATGCCCGCCGCCAGCCGCGAGATCCACGAGGAGGGCGTGCTGTTCGACAACTGGCCGCTGGTGACGGACGGGCGCCTCCGCGAGGCCGAGACCCTGCGGCTGCTCACCGAGGCGCCCTACCCGTCCCGCGACCCGGCCACCAACCTCGCCGACCTACGGGCCCAGGTCGCCGCCAACCGCAAGGGCGTCGAGGAAGTCAACGCGATGATCGACCAGTTCGGCCTCGACGTCGTCCAGGCCTACATGCGGCACGTCCAGGACAACGCCGAACAGGCGGTGCGCCGGGCCATCGACGGCCTCGCCGACGGCGCCTACCGCTACGAGACCGACTCCGGCGCCGTCATCGCCGTCCAGGTCCGGGTCGACCACGAACACCGCACCGCCACCATCGACTTCACTGGCACCGCGCCCCAGCAGAAGAGCAACCTCAACGCGCCGTCCGCCGTCGTCACCGCCGCCGTCCTGTACGTCTTCCGCACCCTCGTCGACGACGACATCCCGCTCAACGACGGCTGCCTGCGCCCACTGCGGATCGTCGTCCCGCCCGGCTCGATGCTCGCCCCCGTGTACCCCGCCGCCGTCGCCGCCGGCAACGTCGAGACCTCCCAGGCCATCACCGGAGCGCTCTACGCCGCCCTCGGCGTCCAGGCCGAGGGCTCCGGCACGATGAACAACCTCAGCTTCGGCAACGAGCACCACCAGTACTACGAGACGATCGCCTCCGGTTCCGGCGCCGGCCCCGGCTTCCACGGCGCCGACGTCGTCCAGACCCACATGACCAACTCCCGCCTCACCGACCCCGAGGTCCTGGAGTGGCGCCTGCCCGTCCTGGTCGAGGAGTTCGCCGTCCGCCCCGGCAGCGGTGGCGACGGCCGCTGGCACGGCGGCAACGGCGCGCTGCGCCGGCTGCGCTTCCGCGAATCGATGACCGTCAGCCTGCTCTCCGGCCACCGGCGCGTCCCCCCGTACGGCCTGGCCGGCGGCTCCCCCGGCGCCCTCGGCGCCAACCGGGTCCTGCACGCCGACGGCACCGCTGACGACCTGCCCGGCTGCGGCACCGCGGACGTCACGGCCGGCGACGCCCTGGAGATCCGGACCCCCGGCGGGGGCGGATTCGGTTCGGCCGGCTCCGCTCACGAGGACCAGCGTCGGCGAACCGTGTAGGCGACGGCACCGGCCGCCAGGACGGCCGCGCCTGAGATCACCGAGAACAGCGGCAGCGCGAACGCGCCAGCACCAGGCAGCCGACCAGGCCGAGTACCGGAACCATCCGTGGCGGGCGGCCCTCAGCCTCGGTCAGCGTCCACGCCGAGGCGTTCGCGACGGCGTAGTACGCCAGCACCCCGAAGGACGGGAACCCGATCGCCCCACGCACGTCCGCGGTCGCCGCCACCACCGCGACGGCCGCGCCGACCGCCAGCTCGGCGCGGTGCGGCACCTGGAACCGAGGATGAACCGCCGCCAGGACGTGCGGCAGATGACGGTCGCGGGCCATCGCGAGCGCCGTCCGGGACACCCCGAGGATCAGCGCGAGCAGCGAGCCGAGCGCGGCCACTGCCGCCCCGGCCCGCACCACCGGCACCAGCCGGTCGGTGCCCGCCGCCCGCACCGCCTCGGACAGCGGCGCGGGGGCGGCTGCCAGCCGCTCGGGCCCGAGCACCATCAGGACGGCAACGGCAACCACGGCGTAGACGACGAGCGTGATGCCCAGCGCGATCGGGATGGCCCTCGGGATGGTGCGGGCCGGGTCGCGGACCTCCTCCCCCAGGGTGGCGATCCGGGCGTAGCCGGCGAAGGCGAAGAACAGCAGGCCCGCCGCCTGGAGCACGCCGCCCGGTGTGGCATCCGCACCGATGCCCAGCCGGGCCGCGTCCGCGCCGCCCGAGGTCAGCGCGGCCACCACCACGGCCGCGAGCACCACCGCGACGATCAGCCGGGTGAGCCACGCGGACTTCTGCACACCGGCGTAGTTCACGGCCGTGAGCGCCACGACGGCGGCCACCGCCACCACGTGCGCCTGGCCCGGCCAGACGTAGCCGCCCACCGTCAGCGCCATCGCCGCGCAGGACGCGGTCTTCCCGACCACGAAACCCCACCCGGCCAGGTAGCCCCAGAACGCGCCCAGCCGCTCCCGCCCGTGGACGTACGTCCCGCCGGACTGCGGATAGCGCGCGGCCAGCCGGCCGACGACGCGGCATTGCAGTACGCCACCACCGCCGCGAGGACCAGCCCGAGCAGCAGACCGGACCCGGCCACGCCGGCGGCGGGGGCCGGTGCGGCGAAGATCCCCGCACCGATCACCGACCCCAGCCCGATGACCACGGCGTCGAGCACCCCCAGCTGACGGCGCAGCTGCGGCTCGGCGCTCCCGGCCGGTCGTCCCATGGCCAACCCCTGTATCGCCCGTCGATGACGGTGCACGGTATCCCAGCCAGGGAACAGGAAGGTCGGCGCATGGGTCGAACGGCCCCGGTCCGGCGGCCGAGCGCCCCGCAACCGGGGGCCTGCCGCTCTGCACCGGACCGCCTTCAGCGGTCTCGGCCGGGTGCACGCCGGCCAAGGCGAACGCACCTCGCCGCAGTGCCGTGCGGGCAGGCGAAAACCTGCAAGGTGGGCTCCCTTCGCCGGCATTGTCCGGATCAGGTGGTGGAGGTCGCCTTCCGGTCTCACAGACCATCCAGCCTCTCAGCCCGACCGTCGACAAACGCCCCGCGCGGAGCCTCCGCCCATCGCTCAGGGCCATCCGGTCGAACTCCCTCGCTCGCCCTGCAGGCCGATTCCCACAATACGCTCGCCCCCGCCCGGCGCCAGGGCCGAAGTGGGTGGGGGACGCTGTGCACTCCTCTCTCAGGTGCGACGCATTGCCTGCGGACGGTCACCCCCGGGTGTGGTTGCGGGCGAAGCGCAGGGTGGCCGGGTACGTGCGCTTACCGGCCCTCCCCGCTCCGGTGTCGGCGTTCGGGCGACGGATACCTCCTCGGGGACGCCATCGGTGACCCGCCAAGCCGGAAGTCCTGCACGTGGGGCGGGCCGGTCACGACGGGAGCGGGCCCGTTCGGCCCTGTCGCCGGCACCGGATGCGGGGCAGGCTCACGGTAGGACCGAGTACCGGTCCCGCGCCTCCCGGTCGCTCTGCTCGTGGCGACGCGTTCCCGGACCTGGCTGTCGACGCAGGTCCGCAATCGAAGGGAGCCGACATGACCGCCGTGATCGCAGTCCTGGTGGTGCTGGTCATCCTGGTCCTGATCGGGCTCGCGATGTCGATCCGCATCGTCCGCCAGTACGAGAAGGGGGTCGTCTTCCGGTTCGGCCGGATCACCGGAGCGCGCGACCCGGGGCTGCGCCTGATCGTCCCGTTCGCCGACGGACACTTCACTGGAGCAACGCCGGACACCCGCCGCCGCTCCTGGTCGGCCCCGACGGCACCGCCCGCTACCTGTACGCCGACCCCGGCCTGCCCCTCGAAGACCTGTGCCGGAACCTGGCCGACGCCCGCCTCGCCGATGGACGCGACGACCTCGCCCTCCTCACCCTCCTCACCCCGCCCCCTCTCTGCCAGCCTTGGGTGAGACATCCCGCTTTGTCGGGTTAGCCTGAGAGGGCCCGAGTAGGAGTTCCACCCCTGATGACCAGCACCAATT